>JACRDA010000217.1 GCA_016212965.1 Myxococcales bacterium | reverse complement strand
GCCGCGGCGCCGCATGGGAGGGCCCCGATGTCGAGCGCGAGGACGCGGGCGAAGGAACCCGCCCGCGAGACCGACCCGGTGCCCGCGCCGCAGTGCGAGATGGGGTTGGGGCCCATGCGGCGCCGCGGCGCGCGCCCCTGCCCCCGGGCGACCCCCTTCGCAGTGCGAGATGGGGTTGGGGCCCATGCGGCGCCGCGGCGCGCGCCCCTGCCCCCGGGCGACGCACGCCCCGGGCGAAGCCCTTGATTCGCGCCCAGCGCTCGGGCACGACTGGAGCGTGAACACGCTCGGCCCCGCCGCGTGCGCCGCCGCGCTCCTCGCGGCTCCGGCCGCCGTGTGGGCGAGCCCGCCGGGCATGGCTGCGCCAGGCGCCGCGTCCGAGAGCGCCCCGGCCGAGGGAGGCGCCGCGTCCGAGAGCGCCCCGGCCGAGGGGGGTACCGAGGCCAAGGCTGCGGAGCCCGCCGGCGAGGCCGAGCCCGCGGGTGGCGTCGAGTCCTCGAAGCCCGAGCAGCCCGAGGTCGAGTGGCACCGCCGGGCGGACTTCATGGTGGGCCTGCACGTCGGGGTCGGGCTCGGCGCCGGGATCGGCTACCCGAACGACGCGCTCAAGATCGACCGCCCCGAGTTCGAGACGAACACGGGTGCGAGCGGCGGCGGCGCGGGCACCTTCTGGATCGGCGGGGCGCTCGCCGACTGGCTCTCGTTCGGGGTCGCGCTGTCGGGGGCGCGCCTCGTCGGGGGTGGCTACCAGACCTCGTCGGGGTCGGTCGGCTTTCACACCGAGGTGTTCCCGGCCTTCAGCCTCGGCGAGCTCGGCGAGGACTTCGGCGTGTACGTCGACGCCGGCATCGCGCTGCTCCAGACCGTGCCGACGGGCGAGGACTCGCCCGTCATCGAGTCGGGCGGCGCCGGGCGCTTCGGCCTCGGCGGCTTCTACGAGGGCTTGCGCGTGTGGCAGCTCTCGATGGGGCCGTACGTGGGGGCCGACCTCGTGTGGAGCCCCACCTGCGTGCGTCCCATCGCGGTCGTCGGCTGGCGGACCGCGCTCTACTCGGGGCCGTGAGTGGCGGCGCCCGAGGTCGTCCTCACCGAGCGCGCGGACGGCGTACGTCTCGCGGTCGTCGTGTCGCCGCGCTCGAGTCGCTCGGCGGTTACGGGCGTGCGTGAGGGCGCGCTCGTCGTCGCGCTGCATGCTCCACCCGTCGAAGGGGCGGCCAACGAGGAGCTCGTCGCGCTCCTGGCGCGCCTCTGCGGCGTGCCGAAGCGGGCCGTCCGGGTCGCGGCCGGCGCCACCGGGCGGCGCAAGCTCGTCGACATCGCGGGCGTCGAGCGCGCGACCCTCGCCGTGCGCCTCGCCGGAGCGCTCGCACCGTGACGGAAGCCGCCTTCTACGACTTCTTCCTCTGGAGCTGGATCGGGCTCGGCGCCGCCATCCTGGTCGTGCTCTTCTTCGTGACCGCTCCCTACGGGCGGCACGCCAAGCGCGGCTGGGGGCCGCGCATGCCCGCCACGCTCGGCTGGGTCGTGATGGAGGCGCCGGCCTCGCTCGGCTTTCTCGCCTACTACCTCGTGAGCGATCGGCGCGGCGAGCCGGTGTCGCTCGCCCTGCTCGTGCTCTGGGAGCTGCACTACGCCGATCGGGCCTTCCTCTTCCCGTTCCGGCGCCGGAGCCCCGGCCAGACGACGCCCGTCCTCATCGTCGCCTCGGCGGTGTTCTTCAACTTCTGCAACACCTACCTCAACGGCCGCTGGCTCTTCACGCTCGGTCCCGAGCGGCCCGTGAGCTGGCTCGCGGACCCGCGCTTCGTCGCCGGGACCGTCCTCTTCGTCGTCGGCCTCGTCACGAACCGCTGGGCGGACAACGTGCTCTTCCGCCTGCGGCGCGACGCCGGGCCGGGCTACCACGTGCCGAAGGGCGGGCTCTACCGCTTCATCTCGTGCCCGAACTACGCGGGCGAGAGCCTGCAGTGGCTCGGCTGGGCGCTGGCGACCTACTCGCTCGGCGGGCTCACCTTCGCCGTGTGGACGCTCGCGAACCTGCTGCCGCGCGCCGTGTCGAACCACCGCTGGTACAAGAAGACGTTCCCCGACTATCCGCCCGAGCGCCGGGCGTTCGTGCCCTTCGTGTGGTGAGCGCCCCCGGGCGCTCGCGCCCTTTGTGTGGTGAGCGCCGCCGCGTGTACTAGGCTTCGAGCGGCATGCACTTCGAGAAGTGGCACGGGCTCGGCAACGACTTCATCGTGACCGAGCAGCCCATCGTGCCGGCGCTCGTGCGGCGCCTCTGCGACCGGCGCCGCGGCGTCGGGGCGGACGGCGTGCTCGTCGTGCGCCAGGAGCCCGACGCCTCGGTGCGCATGGTGATCGTCAACGCGGACGGCAGTCGGCCCGAGATGTGCGGCAACGGCCTCCGCTGCGTGGCCGGCTACTACGCCGAGCGCGGCGGGTGGGTCGAGGGTGTCCTGCGCGTGCGCACGCCCGCCGGCGAGCGGCTCTGCGAGGTGCGCCGGCAGGGCGACCGGCTCGAGGTCGGCGCGGCGATGGGGCCGGTCGGCGTCGGCGAGCACATACTCTTCCCGCCGCCCGCCGCGAGCTCGAGCGGCGCGGCCGCCGAGCCCGCGCGCGACTTCGTGCGCGTCGACGTCGGCAACCCGCACGCCGTCACCTTCGACCCGTGGGACGAGGCGGCGGTCGATCGCGTGGGGCCCGCGCTCGAGCGCGCCCTGCCCGGGGGCACGAACGTCGAGTTCTGCCGCGTGAGCGAGGGCGGCCGGCGCATCGAGGTCGTCGTCTGGGAGCGGGGTGTCGGGCGCACGCTCGCCTGCGGCACGGGCGCCGTCGCGGCCGCGGGCGCCGCGATCGCCGCCGGCCTCGCGCGCCACGACGAGCCGATTGCGGTCGCGCTTCCGGGGGGCGAGCTCGTCGTCACCGTCGACCGCGCCTGGCAGGCGCGCATGCTCGGCCCCGCCGAGCGCGTCTTCGAGGGCGAGCTGCCCGAGCCCGGGCCCGGGCTGGCGGGCGACGCGGACGGGTTCTTCTGAACTGGGGGCACGGTCCGCGCCGTCACACTCTCCGGTTCGCCGCGATGAGCGGTCATGACCCCACGCTCCCCGCGCGGGGCACGGCGCCCCGGGCCGGCCCGCGCGCGGCACCTCGGCCTCGCCATCGCGCTTCTCTGCGCCTCCGCGTGCGGCACCTCCTTCGCCGACGCGACCTCCCCCGCCGCGCCGCACGCGTCCACCAGCGCAGAGGACGTCCCGGGCGCCCTCGGCGCCGAGCTCGCGCTGCACGCGCAGTCCGCGCTCGCGCCTGCCGCGGGCGAGCCCGGCGGCGAGCCGCCGACCGAGCTCCACCCCGAGCTCTACGCGACCTGCGCCGACGCGCGGCGCATCGTCGTCCACAAGGCCGCGCGCATCCTCGAGCTCCACTGCGGCGCGCGCGTCGTGCGGCGCTTCGAGGCCTCGCTCGGCTTCGCGCCCGTGGGTCACAAGGAGCAAGAAGGCGACGGCCGCACGCCCGAGGGGGAGTACCTCATCTCGCGCAAGTTCCCGAGCGGCTTTCACCGCTCGCTCCAGCTCGCCTATCCGAACGCCGCGGACGCCGCCGACGGCTTGGCCCGCGGCACGATCACCCGCGCCGAGCACGACGCCATCGTGCGCGCGCTCGCCGGTTGCCGCGAGCCGCCCCAGACCACCGGCCTCGGGAGCCTGCTGCAGATCCCCGGCCACGGCGGCGGCGCCGACGCCGGAGACTGGACGCTCGGCTGCGTGGCCGTGGACGATCCGGAGATCGAAGAGGTCTACGCCTTCCACCGCCCCGGCTGCGACGCCGACAGCCGCCCGCGGACGCCGGTCGTGATCCGGCCCTGAGCGCGGCCGAGCTTTTTGTGCGCACGACCTTGCCAGCGGCCCGCCGCGACCCCATGGCTGTCGGGCCCGGTTGGGGCAGGGAGGACGCAGCATGAAGAAGATCGCGGTGTTGGGGTCGGGGGTCGTGGGGCAGGTGCTCGCCGACGGTTTCTTGAAGCACGGCTACGAGGTGATGCGCGGCACGCGCGAGCCCGACAAGCTCGCCGCCTGGAAGAGCGGCGCGGGGGCGCGCGCCTCAGTCGGCAACTTCGCCGAGGCCGCGCGCTTCGGCGAGGTCGTCGTGCTCGCGGTCAAGGGTGGCGCGGCCGAGTCCGCCGTCGACCTGTGCGAGGGCGCCCTCGCGGGCAAGCCCGTCATCGACGCCACGAACCCCATCGCCGACGCGCCGCCCGAGCAGGGCGTCATCAAGTTCTTCACGGGGCCGAACGAGTCGCTGATGGAGAAGCTGCAGGCCAAGGCGCCCGGCGCGCACTTCGTCAAGGCGTTCTCGTGCGTCGGCAACGCCTGGATGGTGAACCCCGACTTCGGCGGTCAGAAGCCGACCATGTTCATCTGCGGCAACGACGCTGGCGCGAAGGGCGCCGTCCTCGAGATCCTGACCCAGTTCGGCTGGGAGACCGAGGACATGGGCGCTGCGGCCGCGGCGCGCGCCATCGAGCCGCTGTGCATGCTGTGGTGCATCCCCGGGCTCACCCGCAACCAGTGGACGCACGCGTTCAAGCTGTTGAAGAAGTAGTTCTCAGTTCTCAGTTATCAGCCGTCGGTTGTCGGTTCTGGCGCCCTGCGGGCCTTGCGGACGGGCCCTCTGCGACTCCGGGCTGACGACTGACGACTGACAATTGACGACTCTGATCTACAGTAGCGGCCGCATGACGACGCCGAAGCTCTCGCACCGCGGTCACGACGCTCCTGCTTCTCCGATCCGCCGCCTGGCGCCGCTCGCCACGGCGGCGCGGGCGCGCGGCGTGACCGTGCACCCGCTCAACATCGGTCAGCCCGACATCCCGACGCCCGAGGTGATGCTCGCGGCGTACCGGAGCTACGACGAGAAGGTCATCGCCTACGCTCCGAGCGACGGCTACGACTGGTACCGGCAGCGGCTCGCGGTCCACTACACGGCGCTCGCGGCCGAGGGGGGCGGCCCGGCCGTCGGCGCGGAGGACATCGTCGTCACGGTGGGCGGGTCCGAGGCCCTGCTCTTCGTGTTCGGCGCCGTGTGCGATCCCGGCGACGACATCCTCGTGTGCGAGCCGTTCTACACGAACTACGCCGGCTTCGCGCACCTGCTCGGGGTCGGTGTGCGGGCCGTGCGCACGCTCGCGAGCGAGGGCTTCCGCATCGATCCCGCGCGCGTCGAGGCGGCGATCGGGCCGCGCACCCGGGCGCTCGTCCTGCCGTCGCCCGGCAACCCGACCGGGGTCGTGCTGTCGCGGGGCGAGCTCGTGGCGCTCGCCGAGCTGTGCCGCCGCCGCGGGATCTTCTTCGTGTCGGACGAGGTCTACCGCGAGTTCGTCTACGACCTGCCGGAGGGCAGCCGCGCGCCGTCCGTGCTCGGCCTGACCGGCTTCGAGGAGCAGACGGTCGTCATCGACTCGGTCTCGAAGCGCTACAGCGCGTGCGGCGCGCGCATCGGCGCGCTCGTCACGAAGAACCGCGAGCTCCGGAGCGCAGCCCTGCGCTTCGGGCAGGCGCGCCTGTCGCCCGCCACGGTCGATCAGTTCGCGGCCTCCGCGGCGCTCGACACCCCCGCCGCGTACTTCCGCGACGTCGTGCAGGAGTACCGCGCACGCCGCGACGTCCTCGTCGACGGCCTGCACGGCATCGGCGTCGGCTGCATCCGGCCCGAGGGGGCCTTCTACCTCGTGGCCACGCTGCCCATCACCGACTCGGACGACTTCTGCCGCTTTCTGCTCGAGGACTTCGAGCTCGAGCGCGAGACCGTGATGCTCGCCCCCGCGACCGGCTTCTACGCGACGGCCGGCCTCGGCAAGGACGAGGCGCGCATCGCGTACGTCCTCGACCAGGCTCGGCTCGCGCGCAGCGTGCGCATCCTCGGCGCGGCGCTCGAGCGCTACCGGCGCTGAGGCGCGCGCGGGGCGGCCCGCGCGTCAGGGCTCGAGGTAGCCGCGGCCGCCCGTGAGCGCCTGCCACACGGCGCCCGGCGCGACCACCCGCTCGCGGCACACCTCGAAGACCGTGAGCACGTCGTCGACGCGGCAGCCGAGGGCGGGGCCGGGCTCGCCCCACAGCTCGACGCGGCCGCCCGGCACGAAGGCCGCGACTCCGTGCAGGGTCGGGACCCACGTCGCGAGCCGCTCGCCCGTCGCGAGCGCGTGGACGGCGAGCGCGTGACCGTAGCTCACGACCGCGAAGCGCCCGTCCGGGGTCTCGGACCACGGGCCGGCCGGGAGCGCCACCGGCGCGGCGAAGGGCCGTGGCGCCGGTGGCGTGCCGTTGCCGGCGGCGACGAGCGCCTGCTGGCGCGCGGCGTCGACGGCGAGCAGGATCGGGTGCGGGCCGCGGTAGGCGACGGGCGCCCCGTTCGGCGCGAGGACCTCCGCGCCGCACTGCACGAGCTCGCCCGGGAGCGCGCGCAGGGGCGCGCAGCCGAGCGGCCGGACGAGCTCGGCGCCACTCGCCACG
>JACRDA010000218.1 GCA_016212965.1 Myxococcales bacterium | reverse complement strand
GCGCCACCGGGTCGTCGCCTCGGCGGGGAGCTCCACGTCGAGCGGCAGCGCGCACGCGCGCACGAGCCCGCGCCAGTCGGGCTTGCCCGACAGGCCGTGGGTCGCGCGCCCGCGCGCCCCCGCGGCGAAGCGCAGAAGGCACGCGCCCGCACAGACACCGCTCGCGACGACGGCGCAGAGCCGCGCCGCGGGGCGCACGTCGCCGAGGCGGCCAAGGCCGAGCGCGAGCCCGCCCACGCCGACCCATGGCAAGAGGTGGCCGAGCTGCCCGTGCGCCGACCAGCCGAGCGACAGCGCCATCCAGCCGGCGAACGCGAGCCACACCAAGGTCGGCGCGCCGGGCCGCACCCGCGCCGTCCGCCCGGGCCGCGCAAGCGCGACACCGAGCCCGGCGAGCGCGCACAGACAGAGCGCGACGGTCTTGGGCGCCGCCGCCGGGGCGCGCGGATCGTAGACGCACGCCGCGAGCGCGAGCGGCGCCGCCACGAAGAGCCCCGAGCGCACGCCGGCCGCCCTGGCGGCCGCGAGTGCCCGGCGCAGGGGGCGCGGGGCGTCGGCCGCGGCGCCCGCGACCACGGCTAGCCCCGCTTGTCGAGCAGCACCCGCAGCCGGTCGCGCGTGTCCTCGCGCCCCTCGCGCGAGAGCATGCGGCGCAGGACCCAGGTGAGCTTGTCGTCGCGCACGCGGCGCAGGTAGAGCTCGGCGAGGTCGCGCTCGAAACCGCGCGGCGACGCGAGCGCGTCGAGGAAGCGGAAGGCGGCCTGCTCCGGATCCCAGCGCAGGCGCACCGCCGCGGCCGCGAGCGCCGTCGGCACGTCCGGCAGCGCCTGGCGCTCGGCGAAGGAGGGGTCGAGCTTGGCGCGGGGCTCGGCCTCGCCGATGCGGCCCACGATGCGCGCGAAGACCGGCATGCGCTCGGCCGCGAGGTTGTCGAGCTCGGCGGTCAGCAGCGCCGCCGCCCCGGCGTCACCGAGCCGCGCCATGGCCGTGGCGGCGTGCAGGCGCACGAAGGTGTCGTCGCTCTTGGTGCGCGGCGCGAGGGCCGCGACCGAAGCGGGCGCGCCGAGGCTGCCGAGCAGGTCCATCGCGCTCTTGGCGTCGTCGTAGATCTCGTGCGCCCACGCCCAGCCGAGCACGCCGGAGGCCGCCGGCAGCGCTCCCGCGGGCTTGCGCTCGGCGAGCAACCAGGTGAGGTCGCGCCGCCCCTTGGTCCACGCGACGAGCACGCGCTCGAGCAGCTGCTCGTCCGCGTGGCGCGTCAGGAACTCGCGCACCACGCGCACCGCGCACTCGCCGTTCTCCATGCACCGGACCAGGTAGTCCTCGGCGCGCACGTCGCCGGCGCGCGCGAGGGCGACGGCGGCGCGGTGCACCACCGCCCCGTGCTCCTCGGGCTCGTCGATCTTGAAGAGCTTGTCGTGGACGAGGTCCGCGCGCCCACCCTTCGTGAGCTTGTCGAGCGCGTAGATCGCCTCCTCGCGCACGCCGAGCTGGGCGGCGCCGACGAAGCGCTCGACGGCCGGGATCGCCTCGGCCACGCCGAGCTTGCCGAGCGCCGCGATGGCGCTCGTGCGCACGAAGTCGCTCGGATCGTCGAGCGCCTTCTCGAGCAGGGCGCGCCCCTCGGCGTGCTTGACGTCGCCGAGCACGAAGGCGGCGTTGAGGCGGATGATCGCCTGCTTGTGCGCCATCGTCTCGGCGATCGACTTGTAGAACGCCTCGCGGTCGAGTCGCTCGAGCGCGAAGGCGATGTTGTTCAGCATGCGCGCCTCGCGCACCTTGGGCAGGTGCGCCAGCAGCGCCGCGGTGGCCGTCTTGTCGCCGATCTTGCCGAGCGCGAAGACCGCCTTGTTGCGCACCTCGACCGAGGGGTGCTCGACGAGCGGGATCAGGCTCGCGACCAGGCGCGGCGAGCGGAACTCGGCGGCGGCCTCGGTCGCCTCGAGCACGAGCCGGTCGTCGTCGCTCTCGAGACAGTAGCGGAGGTCGCCCTCGAGCGTGCCCCGGGCCATGAGGTGGCGGCTGGCCCAGAGCGCCGTGAAGTGCGCGCTCCGCTCGTCGGCCTTGCGCTCGCTCTCGGGCTTCTTCTTCAGGCCCTCGCGCAGCACCTGGACGGCGCGCTTGTCGCTCATCGCCCCGAGCGCGTCGATGACGCCGTAGCGGATGTGCGGCTCCTCGTCGCGGCGCGCGTAGAGCTTGAGCAGGGGCTCGACCGAGCTCGCGTCGGGCATGGCGCGGAGGGCGCGCACCACGCGGTAGCGCACCCACGGGTCCCAGTCCTCGATCGCGGCCTGCAGCGTCGGCAGGGCGCGCCGGTCGCCCAGCGACTCGAGCACCACGGCGCAGCGCATGCGCACCCCGGTGTCGACATTGTCGGCGAGGCAGCGCTCGAGCGCCGTCGTGGAGCGCTTGCCGAGGTTGAGGATGTCGGGCGTCGACGGCATGTCGCGCGCGGTGACGTTGACGAGCACCGCGCTGTCCTTCGGGATCTGGCGCAGCACCTTGCGCATCGGATCCTCGGTGTCCGACGCGAGATCCGCGATGCCGCCGCTCTCGCCGTCCGCCTCCTCGGGCTCGCCCTCGCCCTCGCCGGGCGGCTGCTGGGCCGCGCTCGTGCCGAGCGACAGGGCCTGCCAGCCGAGGCTGAGCGTGGGCAGGAGCCCCGCGAGCAAGAGCGCGGGCGCGAGCCAGCGCGGGCGACGGGGCGTGCCCCCTCGGCGATCGGCTTCACTCATGGCGGGCCTCCGCGGCGGGCTCGCTCACGACGACCCGGGCGGCGAGCTTCGTCGCCAGGGCGAGCACCTTTTCCGGGCTCGTCGCCTGGGAGAGGAAGCGCACGCGCACGTGCCGGTCGGCGCAGCGGCCGCGCTCGGCGTCCCACTCGATGAGATCGATGCCGCGATCCTGGTAGAGCGCCAGATCGAAGCGCTCCTCGCAGTCCTGCGAGGGGTGCAGGTCGAGGCGCAGGCTCACGGTCGCGCGCGGCACGTCGCGCGGCACCGGCTTGTCCCAGTCGGCGGCCTGCTCGAAGGGCGCCGTGCCCGCGCAGCCCCCGAACAGCACGAGCACTGCCAGGAGCGGCGTGCGCAGGTGCAGAGCATGCTGTGGCTTCATGTCGGCCTCTCGCGTGGAGTTCTGGTGTGGCAGCGCGGCCGTCGTAACAGCCCGCGCCGAGCGTCGCAACTTCGCGCCTTCGGGCTGCCGGGCGGCCGGCGGCGAGAGAACGCGCGGCGCGCTCGCAGGCATTCCCCCCGGTCCCTGCGTGCGTCGCGTGACGCGAACCGCGGAGCTCGGCGCGGGCGCCGAGCCGCCCGGTTTGCCAAAGCAGTAACTCGATCCGCCCGGAAGCGAGCGAGAGGAACCACGGAGTCACGCAAGCACGGAGCGTGACACGGAGGGGCCCCTGAACTTCGCCGGCTCCGTGCAGCTC
>JACRDA010000225.1 GCA_016212965.1 Myxococcales bacterium | reverse complement strand
GAGCTGCACGGAGCCGGCGAAGTTCAGGGGCCCCTCCGTGTCACGCTCCGTGCTTGCGTGACTCCGTGGTTCCTCTCGCTCGCTTCCGGGCGGATCGAGTTACTGCTTTGGCAAACCGGGCGGCTCGGCGCCCGCGCCGAGGTCCGTGGTTCCGCTCGCTCGCGGGCGGATCGAGTTACTGCCTCGGTAAACCGGGCGGCCTGGCGCCCATGCCGAGCTCCGTGGTTGTCTCTTCCGGGCACTCCCCGCAGCCCACGGCCGGCGGTCCGAGCCTCGGGATCCGGGGCCGTTTTTCCCCGTTGCACGGCGCGCCGGTTTCAACTACAGGGGGAAGCCCCTCCACACTTAGGGGCGCAGCCAGCTCTGCGCCCTCTTTTCGGGCCATTAGCTCAATTGGTAGAGCAGTGGACTCTTAATCCATTGGCTGAAGGTTCAAGTCCTTCATGGCCCACCGAGACGGAGGCGGCGCGCGGCGGGGCGCGGCACGTGGTGGCGGGCGTCGAGCGCGCCCCTGCCGCCAGCCCGACGAGCCCCGCGCGCACTTTCCGCACGGGCGGGCGCCCGACGGGGAAGGATCGACGGGGGGCGCGTGTTGCCCGGTCCGGGTGCAGCCGTCCGCTGCCCTCGGTGCCGCGGTGCGTCGAGCCTCGCGGTAGCCCCCTCGGGGCGCGCTCAATCGCCTTGGTATCCGCCGAAACCGAGCTACAGTGTCACATCCTTGGCGCCGGCAGACCCCGCGCCACGAGGTGAAGGGATCCATGAAGAACGGTACCGTCATTGCTGGGTTCATCGTGTCGTTCCTTGCGGGAATGGCGCTCATGTGGGGAGTCGACAAGAGCTCGGGCGCGCCCCGCGCGACCAAGGACCAGCCGGCGTCGGGCGCCATCGGCGCAGCCAAGGGTGGCGTCGCCGAGGCCGATGGCGCCGGCTACGGCAGCGCCAAGCCCGGCGCCGTACGCGTCGATCTCTACGTCATGTCGCAGTGCCCCTACGGCGTTCAGGCCGAGAACGGCTTCAAGGACGCCGTCGAGAAGCTCGGCGACGACCTCGACTTCCGCGTGGAGTTCATCGGCGACAAGACGCCCTCCGGCGACCTCAGCTCGATGCACGGGCCGAAGGAGGTCAAGGGCGACATGGTGCAGGTGTGCGCCCAGAAGCACGCCCCGACCAAGTGGTTCCAGATGATCTTGTGCCAGAACAAGAACATGCGCGAGGTCGACACGAACTGGGAAGCCTGCGCCACCGAGGGCGGCCTGCCGGTCGACAAGCTCCGCGCCTGCCTCGACGGCGAGGAGGGCAAGAGCTTGCTCGCAGAGTCCTTCGGTCGCTCGAAGGCCCGCGGTGCGTCGGGCAGCCCCACGATCTACATCGGTGGCCAGAAGTACAGCGGCGGGCGCCGCGGCAACGACTTCTTCCGCGCGATCTGCAACGCGTACACGGGTGACAAGCCCGCGGCCTGCGCGAGCATCCCGGAGTCGCCGAAGGTCAACGTGACCATCCTCACCGACAAGCGCTGCGCCGAGTGCGACACCCGTCGCATGGAAGGCCAGCTCAAGAGCGCCGTCGCCAACCCGGTGATGAAGACGCTCGACTACAGCGACGCCGAGGGCAAGAAGCTCTTCGCCGACGCCAAGCCCGGCATGCTGCCGGTCGCGATCTTCGACGCCACGCTCGACGCGGACAAGGAAGCCTCGACCGCGCTCGCGCGCAGCATCAAGGCCTCGGGGAGCTTCAAGATCCTGTCGATGGGCGGTGCCTGGAATCCGCAGTGCGCCGACGACAAGGGCTGCGAGCTCGACGAGTGCAAGGCGACCCTGCAGTGCAAGGCGGAGGAGCCGGGCAAGCTCGACGTGTTCGTGATGTCGCAGTGCCCCTTCGGCGTGAAGGGCCTCGACGCGCTGCAGGAAGTCACCAAGAACTTCGGCGGCAAGGTCCAGCTCGCCATCCACTTCATCGGCGACGGCGACGCCAAGACCCTGAAGTCGATGCACGGCCAGGCCGAGGTCGACGAGGACATCCGCGAGGTCTGTGCCATCGAGCACTACGGCAAGGATCTCAAGTACATGGACTACATCTGGTGCCGCAACAAGTCGATCAAGGACCCGAACTGGCAGGCGTGCACCGGGGAGAAGACCGGCATCGACACCGACGTCATCAAGAAGTGCTTCGAGGGCGACGAGGGCAAGGAGCTGCTCGCCAAGTCCTTCGCCTACTCGAAGATGATGGGCATCGGCGCGAGCCCGACCTGGCTCGCGAACGGCAAGTACAAGTTCTCGGGCGTCGACCCCGAGTCGATCAAGACCCAGTTCTGCGCCCACAACAAGTGGGACGGCTGCGAGAACAAGCTCACCGGCCCGCAGAACGCCGGCGCAGCACAGCCCGCGGGCTGCGGCGGCTGAGCCCGGCGTAGGTCGGTCGAGAGGGGCGCGCACGGCGCGCCCCGAGTCAGGGCGGTGCCCGCGAGGGCGCCGCCCTTTCGCATTTCCATGCCGCGCGCGGGTAGGATGGCCGCATGCGGTCGGCGTTCGTGAAGACGCTCCTCGGGGTGTGCGTCGCCTTCGTGGCGGTGTTCGGGGTCGAGTTCCTGGTCGAGTGGTGGCGGCTCGGCACGCCCGGGCTCGACAAGCTCAGCTGGTCGGAGAGCAACCTGCCGAAGCTCGTCGACACGCTGAGCCCCATGGCGCGCGCCTACAACAACATCCTGGCGATGCTGCTCGCGACCATCGGCCTCGCCATCCCGCTCACGGCGAACATGCACACGCCGAAGCTCATCGACATGTTCCTCCGGGATCGGTTGAACCAGGCGATGCTGCTCGTCATGGCCTTCGGCGCGGCCAACGTGCTGTTCGTCTCGTACATGATCGGTCCGGGCTTCGCGCCCATGTGGGCGTACCGCTTCGCGGTGTACTTCGCGCTCCTCGGCTGGGCCCTGCTCATCCCGTACTTCTTCTACGTGGTGCGCTTCCTCGACCCGACGAACATCCTCGTGCGCCTGAAGCAGGAGACGAGCCGCTTGCTCGACCGCGTCCGGCGTGGCGGCGTCGACTACGAGCGCGAGCAGACGCTGGTGCACGAGCGCATCTTCCAGATCGGCACCATCGTGCTCAAGTCACTGGACCGCGCCGACCGCGGCGTCGCGCTCGAGGGCGTCTGGACGCTGAAGAAGCTCATCGACTACCACGGCGAGCAAAAGCGCGCGCTCCCCGACGCCTGGTTCAAGGTCGACCGCGGCGACTTCGTCGGCCTCTCGGCCGAGGCGATCGAGCTCCTGAACGAGGACCGGACCTGGTTCGAGATGAAGGCGCTGAACCAACTCTTTTATGCGTACCAGAGCGCGCTCGCCAAGACGAGCGACGTCGTGTCGAGCATCTCCGACGCCGTCCGCGCCGTGGCCGTCAACCACGCGCGGCTCGGCGACACGCGCGCGCTCGATCTCGACATCCGCTACTTCAACACCTTCCTCCGGGAGTCGATCAAGAAGAAGGACGTCCACAGCATCTACGACGTGTTCTACGAGTACCGCCTGCTCGCGCGCGATCTCGCCGACCACCCGGACAAGCAGCGCGACATCGCGCGGCACGTGCGGCACTACGGCGCCCTCGCGCAGGGCGCGGGCTTCCCCTTCGTGCAGCAGCTGGCCGCCTTCGAGCTCGGCTACATGGCGCGGCGCGCCTACGAGGTGGACAGCCCCGCGGCCGCCGACCTGTTGCGCGAGGCGGTCGCCGTCCCCCCCGAGGAGAAGGGCACGGTGGTGCCGCTCGTCTTGAAGGCCAAGGTGCTGCTCGGTGGCTTCTTCCTGCAGCACGGCCGCGCGGCCGAGGCCGAGCTCGTGCGGCGCGATCTCGCGCGCGTGGCGCCGGCGCGGCTGCTCGACGCGGAGCGCGATCTGCTCTCGGCCGAGCGCTGCTTCTTCGAGGTCACCAACCGGCAGGAGAACCTCGAGTACGTGCGCCCCGAGCGGCGCGAGCACGTGCAGGCCTTCGTCAAGCGCCTGTGCGCCGGCGCGGCCGATGCGTCCGGGCCCGCCGCGGCGCCCGAGAGCGGCGCCGTGTAGGTCTCCGACCCGCGGCTACTCGGCCGGGGCGCCGAGCGCCTGGGCGTGGGCGCGCGCCCAGGCGACCATGAGCTCGTTGTTCGGGGCGTCCCAGGCGGCGCGCACGCTCGCGCGCACCACCTCGAGCCAGGCGAGCTTGCGCTCGCCCGCGGCGCTCGTGCCGACGTCCACGGTGCCGCCGTTCTTGCGGTACTGCTCGCGCGTCGTCGACTGCAGGCGCGCGTAGCGCATCGCCTCCTGCGGCGGCGCGTGGAGGGCGGCGGCGATGGCGGCGTCGGTGGGCTGGCCACCCTTGCCGTTCTCGAAGCCCTCGACCTTGACGGTGACGCCGTCGCGGAAGGCGTAGCCCTCCACGCCGGGCTCGGTGGGGTCGAGATCCTCGAGGACGACGCCCGCCACGGGACAGAGGTAGCTCGACACGAGCTCCACGTGGCGCCGCAGCTTCTCGGCGCAGCTCGCGAGCTCGGCCGCACCGACGCTGCGGCACGCCCCGACGATCCAGCGCGCGATGCGCGCCGGGCCCACGTCGAGGAGCTCGACCTCCGCCGTGACGCCGCCGATGGCGTAGCGACAGCGCCGCAGCGGGTAGCCCTCCCAACCCGCGCGCTCGGCCCGGCGGCAGCGCCCGGGGTGTCCGTAGCGCGCCGCGATGCGGCCGGCGACGTCCGTGGTGAGCTGTGCCGTGGCGTCGACGGGCGGATCGGCCCGGAGCTCGGTCGCGAGGCCCGTGAGGCCCGCCGCGCCGACGAGCGACAAGAGGGACGCGTGGCGCTTGCGCATCGGTCGCCATGCTAGCCCGTTCCGCGCGGGGACGCATTGACAGCCCTGCCACGAGGGCGCTCTGATGGGACCGTGCGCCCGCGCCGTTCCCTCCTGCTCGCCCTCTTCGCGGTGACCGGTTGCCAGGCCATCTCCGGGGCCAGCGATCTCCGCACCGGGACCACCACCGGCACCACGACGCCGACCAGCGGGACCGGTGGGGTCGGGGGCCAGGGCCTCGAGCTCGTCGAGTACGGGGCCACGATCGCCGAGTGCGTGTACCCGAGCCAGCCGGCTCCGGCCCAGTGCGAGCAGTCGGTCGGGCCCGGGCGGATGGTCATCGACACCGGGACGCCGATCGGCCCCGTGAACGCCTACGTCGCCTTCCACACCGACGCGGCCTTCGCGGGCGGCTCGGTCGTCGGCGTGGAGCTGCGCCTCGTCGCCGCGTCGGAGCCGGAGGCCGACGGGCCCGCCTCGGGTGAGGTCTTCGAGGTCGAGCCCTTCACGCTCCCGAGCCTCGACCTGCAGGCCCCGCAGCCGCTCGGGCTCAGGCTCGCCCCGGATCAGGGCGCCGTGCACCCCGGCGACACCGCAGCCTGGGCCCTGCCGGCCGGTCTCGTCGGGCCCGACACGGACGTGTTCCTCGGGATCTTCCCGGGGTCGAACGACGGCGTGCGGTACTGGAACGGGGACGGCACCGTGCCGCCGAAGCTCGTCGTGTACTGGCACTGAGATGCGCGCCATGGTCCTCGATGCGCCGCACCAGCCCCTGCGGCTCGAGGAGCGCCCGATGCCGGAGCCGGGGCCGGGCGAGGTGCTGCTCGCCGTGCGAGCCTGCGCCGTGTGCCGCACCGATCTGCACCTCGTCGACGGTGAGCTGCCGCTAGCGCGGCGACCGATCGTGCCGGGCCACCAGATCGTGGGTGTCGTCGCGGCCGTCGGGCCCGGTGTCTCGAGCGTCGCGGTCGGCGCGCGCGTCGGCGTCCCGTGGCTCGGGGCCACCTGCGGGCGCTGCCGCTACTGTGCGAGCGGCCGCGAGAACCTGTGCGGCGCGGCGCGCTTCACCGGCCTCGACCGGGACGGGGGCTTCGCGAGTCACGCCGTCGCCGACGCGCGCTTCTGTCTGCCCGTTCCCGACGGCTATGGCGACGTGGAAGCGGCACCGCTGCTCTGCGGCGGGCTCATCGGCTACCGCGCCTACCGCATGTGCGGCGACGCCGAGCGGCTCGGGGTTTACGGCTTCGGCGCCGCGGCGCACATCGTCGCGCAGATCGCCGTGCACGAGGGCCGCCGGCTCTTCGCCTTCAGCCGTCCGGGCGATCTCGAGGCGCAGGCCTTCGCGCGCTCGCTCGGCGCCGAGTGGGCGGGCGGCTCGGACGAGCACGCGCCCGAGGAGCTCGACGCGGCGATCCTCTTCGCTCCGCGGGGCGAGCTCGTGCCGACGGCGCTCCGCGCGGTGGCGCGCGGCGGAGTCGTCGTGACGGGAGGCATCCACATGAGCGACATCCCGTCGTTCCCGTACGAGATCCTCTGGGGCGAGCGCACGCTCCGCTCGGTCGCGAACCTCACGCGCCAGGACGGCGTCGAGTTGCTCGCGCTCGCCCCGCGCGTGCCCGTGCGCACGCACACGCGCGCGTACCCGCTCGAGGCCGCGGACCAGGCGCTCGCCGATCTCCGGGCCGGGCGCCTCACGGGCGCGGCCGTGTTGCGCATCGGCTGACCCGTCAGAAGTGGAACGCCATGTTGGCCTCGCCGTAGCCGACGATGCCGCTCGTGCTCTGGCTCGTGCCGAGGTCGCTGCAGTAGCTCGGCGGCGTCCCGCCGGTGCACTCCGACGGGAGATCGCTACCCTCGAGGGCGGCGCGCGAGAGCGCGAGGCCCTGCATGCCGCCGAGGACGCCCACGGACATGAACGGCACGACGAGGTAGTGGACACCCATGTGGAGGCCGATCGAGTAGCCCCCGAGGCTCATGTTGCTTTCCGGGATCGTCGCGAAGCTGAGGCTCGAGGCCTTGAAGTAACCCATGTCGAAGCCGATCTCGGGGATGATCGACTCGATCGCCGGCCGGTAGGCGAGGCCGGCACCCACCGTGAAGGGCTTCCAGTCGGGCAGAAAGCCGTAGCGGAACAGGCCGTACACGAAGAGCCCCTCGGTCGCCTGCAGGCCGAGGCGCACGCGCAGCTCGGCGCCGCTCTCGCCCTCGAGCAAGCCCGTCGTGCCGAAGGTGTACGGCCCGAACACCTTCGAGGAGTCCAGGTCCTTCTGGAGGCGGTTGAACATGTAGCCGACGCCGAGGTCCATCGCGACGAGGGTGCCCGCGAGCGCGCCCGGGGGACTCGCGGGGGTGGTCGTGTCGCCCGAGCTCCCGTCGCCCGAGCTCGAGGAGCCCGAGGTGGCCGGTGCCGAGTCGATGATCTCCTGGTAGGGGGCGTAGATCTGCTCGAACTCGGCCTTGTAGGCCTTCTTCTGCTCGGCGGAGACGATCTCCTCGTCGCGCTTCAAGAGCTTGTCGAGCTTGGCCTTGTCGGAGAAGTACTGGTTGCGG
>JACRDA010000219.1 GCA_016212965.1 Myxococcales bacterium | reverse complement strand
CGCAGCCGCTCGAGGAACTCGGCGATCTCCTCGTCCCGGCCGAAGAACAGGGCGGCGTGCTGCTCGGTGAACGGCAGGAGGCCGCGGAAGGGGCTCTGCTCGCCGCTCAAGCGCCCGCGCTCGCGGTTGAGCTCGGCGTCGAGCTCCGCGAGGCCGAGGGCCGGCACGCGCAGGCTCTCGCGCGGCGCCTCGGCCGCGCCGAGGATCGGGGCGAGCGCCTCGCAGGCGGCCCGCGCCGTCGCGAAGCGCCCGGCGGGCTCGCGGCACACCGCGCGCTCGAACCAGGCGTCGAAACCCTCGGGCAGGGCCGCCTCGAGGCCGAGCTCGCCCGCCCGCGCCGAGGCCGGTCCGAGCTCGCCCATGCAGGTCTCGTACATGAGCTTCGCGGGCGTCGCGTCCGGCCCCTCCGCCGCCCGCCAGTAGCTCCGGCCCGCGAGCAGCTCGAAGGCGATGAGCCCGAGCGCCCAGACGTCGGTGGCCGGCGTGATCGTGCCGACGTGGTACTGCTCGGGCGCCATGTAGAGCGGCGTGCCCATGGCGGCCGTGCGCGTCGTCTTGGCCTCGGCGAGCACCTTGGCGATGCCGAAGTCGAGCACCTTGACGACGTAGGCCAGCCCCACCACGCGCGGCGCGGTGAGGAACACGTTCGCCGGCTTGAGGTCGCGGTGCACGATGCCGCGCGCGTGCGCCGCGCCGAGCGCGTGGCACAGCTGCTCGAACAGGTACCGCACCTCGCCGGGCGCGAGGCGCCCGCGCTCGCCGAGGTAGGCGTCGAGCGGCAGGCCGCGCAGGAGCTCCATCGCGATCCACGGCACGCCGCTCTCGGCGTGGACACCCGCGGCGACGACCTGCACCACGTGGTCGCTCTCGATGCGCGAGCCGAGGCGCGCCTCCTGCTCGAAGCGCTCGCGCATCTGCGGGTCCGCGACGAGCTCGCGCTGCATGAGCTTCAGGGCGCGCGGGGTCGAGGTGCTCTCCTGTACGGCGAGGTAGACGGCCCCCATGCCGCCCTCCCCGAGCAACCTCACGACACGGAAGTCCCCACCGAACACGGTGCCGGGAACGAGCTCGAGCATCATCGCCATGGCGCCACCTCGCACGCACGCCGGGCGGGGCTGTCGTGCGCACAGCCCGCGAGGCGCGCGAGAACGGCCGCTCGGGTCGGGCGCGGCACGCCAACCTGGACCGGGCGTCCGGAGCGGCTCGCCGTTGGACGGACGAGCGCCCGAAACGATCCAGCGGCTGGCCCGGCGCCGCCGTGCCCGCAAGTCGTCGCCGAGGCGCGGGCCGGCGCCGGTCTCGCGCCGAGGAGCGGTGTGGGGCGAGAACCGGCGAGCGCCGTCACAAGAAAGGCACGGCGCCGCAGTTGTCGCACTTCTTCGCGTCGACCGGCGTGAGCGCGCTGCAGAACTTGCAGCGCGCGACCACGATCTGGCGCTCCACCGTGCGCTCGTGGATGCGCACCACCTGCGGCGCGGTCTCGAGCGCGACCGCCTGCGCCTCCGCAGATTCGGCGGCGCGGGCGGCGGCCTCGACCGCGCTCGCCATCGCATCGATGCGCTGGCCAAAGGCCTCGCGGTCCCGGGCCGAGACGCGCGCGACACCCAGGACCTCGACGACGAGGCTCGGGCCGGTCGCCGTCACCCGCAGGCGGTGCCCGGCCTCGATGGCCCGCAGCGACACGAGCGCGCCCGGGTGCTGGAACAAGCGGCGGGAGGACTCGGCCGCGCGCATCTGGTAGCCGAGACCGGCGAGGTAGCTCGCCACCGCGTCGAGCGCCACGAGCGGTGGGCAGGGCGCGGCGAGCGGGCGCTCGGCGCGGAGCCGGGGCACGCGGTAGAGGACGGCCTCGTAGAGCGCGAAGAGCGCGACGACCACGAGGACGGCGATCGCGACCTCGAGCCCGGTCATGGCGTAGGCGAGCTGTCGCATGGCGCGCGCTTGCACCTCAGCGCGCCGCCGGGCTTGCCGGCGGTCGGGCGCGCGCGCGATGCTGCCGACCCATGAGCAGCGTCTTCAGGAACGACATCCTCGCCGGCAAGGTGGCCTTCGTGACCGGCGGCGGCTCGGGCATCGGCAGGGGCATCACGCTCGCCATGATGGCCCATGGCGCGGACGCCGTCATCGTGGGACGCAACGCGGACCGTCTGGCCGCAACGGCGCGCGAGCTCGGCGCCGAGACGGGGCGGGCGTGCCTCGCCCACGCGGCGGACGTGCGCGAGCCTGCCAGCGTGGAGGCGGCGCTCGACACCGCGCTCACGGCCTTCGGGCGCATCGACGTCGTGGTGAACGGTGCCGCCGGCAACTTCCTCGCGCCCGCCGCGGGGCTCTCGTACAACGGCTTCCGCACGGTGATGGCGATCGACGCGCTCGGCACCTACAACGTGTGCAAGGCAGCCTTCGACCGCCGCCTGCGCGACCACGGCGGCAACATCATCAACCTGTCGGCGACCCTGCACTACGGCGCGACGCCGATGCAGACCCACGCCGCCGCCGCCAAGGCCGCCGTCGACTCGCTGACCCGCAGCCTGGCGCTCGAGTGGGGCTCACTCGGCATCCGGGTGAACGCCATCGCCCCCGGCCCCATCGGCGACACGGAAGGCGTGAAGCGGCTGGCGCCCGGCGAGATGGGCGCGCGCCTGCGCCGCGCGATCCCGATCGGGCGCTTCGGCACCATCGACGAGATCGCGAACGTGGCCCTGTTCCTCGCGTCGGACGGCGCGTCGCTCGTGAACGGGGCCGTCGTCGTCGCCGACGGCGGCGCATGGCTCGGCGCCGCGCGGATCGGCGCGATGCTCGACTGACGGCGCGATCCCCGCACGAAGTCGCCACCGGCTGTACTACGCTCGGCCGGGCATCATGAGCGACGATCCGCTGGGCTGGGCCGGGCACTGCATCGCGGGCAGGTACCGCGTCGACGCGCTCGTGGACGAGGGCGGCTTCGCGTGCGTGTACCGTGGCCACCACCTCGAGCTCGACCAGCCGGTCGCGCTGAAGTGCCTGCGCGTCCCGGCGACGCTCCGGCCCGCCGACCGCGAGCAGTTCCTCCACGCCTTCCGCGAGGAGGGGCGCCTGCTGCACCGGCTGTCGCGCGCTCACGCCGGCATCGTGCAGGCGCTCGACCTCGGGGCGGCGGTGTCACCGCTCGGGGTGTGGACGCCGTACCTGGTGCTCGAGTGGCTCGAGGGCGAGGCGCTCGAGCGGCTGCTTTCGCGGCGCGCTGCGGCGCAGTCCCCCTTCACCCTCGCCGAGGCCATGGCCGTGCTCGAGCCCGCCGTCGAGGCGCTCGACGTCGCGCACCGGCTCGGCGTCGCCCACCGCGACGTCAAGCCCGCCAACCTCTACGCGACCGAGATCGCCGGCAAGCGCGTCCTCAAGGTGCTCGACTGCCCGGCGCTCGCCGAGCTCTTCGAGGACGCGCGGCGGGCGTGGAGCAGGGGACGGTAACCCCCGCGTGGACCGCCCACGCGATGATTCCCTTACGTTAAGGCATGGCGCCGAGGTGACCCCTGGTGATAGGATCACGTCGTGCGTGTGCGTCGCGCGCGCACCCTGCCGCCCAGGTGCGCGATCCGCGCCGGAGAGGCAGGTCCGTCTGGTCGGACGAGCCGCGAGGGGGCGGTAAGGCTTGCCCGCGAAGCCCGATCCCTACTAGCACCCCGAGCCACTCCCCATGACCACACAGTCCCCGCTCTCGCCCCCCGGCGCCGGCGCGCCGGCCGGCGGACCATTGCCGACCCAACCGAAGAACCGTTCCGTCGCGGAGCGCGAAAGCGTCGTCATCCGCTTCTGCGGGGACTCCGGCGACGGCATGCAGCTCACCGGCACGGAGTTCACGCGCGTCACGGCGCTCGCGGGCAACGATCTCTCGACCCTGCCCGACTTCCCGGCCGAGATCCGCGCCCCGGCCGGCAGCATCGCCGGGGTGTCCGGCTACCAGCTGCAGTTCTCGTCGCGCGAGGTGTTCACGCCGGGCGACCAGCCGCACACGCTCGTGGCGATGAACCCGGCCGCCCTCAAGGCCAACCTCGCGGACCTCGTCCCGGGCGGCGCCCTCGTCGTGAACACCGGCGCCTTCACGAAGCCGAACCTGCAGAAGGCGGGTTACGAGTCGAACCCGCTCGAGGACGGCTCGCTCGAGCGCTACCACGTCCACCAGGTCGACGTGACCAAGCTGACGGCGCTCGCGCTGAAGGACACGGGCCTGTCCTCGAAGGAGATCGGGCGCTGCAAGAATTTCTTCGCGCTCGGCCTCGCCTTCTGGATGTACAACCGGCCGACCGAGCCCGAGATCGAGAGCATCAAGCAGAAGTTCGGCAAGAAGCCCGAGCTCGCCGACGCCAACATCAAGGCCTTCCTGGCCGGCTACAACTACGGCGAGACGGCGGAGATCTTCACCGAGAGCGTCGAGGTCAAGCCGGCGCCGATCGCGGCCGGCACCTACCGCAACATCATGGGCAACTCGGCCACGGCCATCGGGCTCGTGACGGCCGGGCACCTGTCGGGCCTCGACATCTTCTTCGCGGGCTACCCCATCACGCCCGCGTCTTCGATCCTCCACGAGCTGTCGAACTACCGCGCCTACGGCGTGACGACCTTCCAGTGCGAGGACGAGATCGCGGCCATCGGCGCCGCCCTCGGCGGCTCCTTCGGCGGGCAGCTCGGCGTCACCGCCTCGAGCGGGCCGGGCATCGCCCTGAAGGGCGAGTTCATGGGGCTCGCCGTGTCGCTCGAGCTGCCGCTCGTCATCATCAACGTGCAGCGCGGTGGCCCCTCGACCGGGCTGCCGACGAAGACCGAACAGGCCGATCTGCTCCAGGCCCTCTACGGCCGGAACGGCGAGTGCCCCATCCCCGTGCTCGCCGCCATGACGCCGGCCGACTGCTTCGACGCGACCATCGAGGCGTGCCGCGTGGCCGTGAAGCACATGACGCCGGTGGTGCTGCTCACGGACGGCTACCTCGCGAACGGCAGCGAGCCCTGGCTCGTGCCGAAGAAGGGCGATCTCGCGCCCATCGAGGTGAAGTTCCGCACCGACCCCGCGGGCTACGAGGTGTACGAGCGCGACCCCGAGACGCTGGCGCGCGCCTGGGTGCGGCCGGGCACGCCCGGGCTCACCCACCGCGTGGGTGGCCTCGAGAAGGACGCCCTCACGGGCAACGTGTCCTACGACCCCGTGAACCACGAGGTCATGTGCCAGACCCGCGCCGACAAGGTGGCGCGCGTCGCGCGGGGCTTCGGCACGCTGCACCTCACGGGCCCCGACCACGGGGAGCTGCTCGTGTGCGGCTGGGGCTCGACCTACGGCGCCATCGCGCAGTCGGTCGAGCTCGCGCGCGCCGAGGGCCGCCGGGTGAGCCACGTGCACCTGCGCTGGCTCAACCCGCTGCACGGCGAGCTCGGCGCCCTCTTGAAGCGCTTCGACAAGGTGCTCGTGCCCGAGATGAACCTCGGCCAGCTCGTGAAGGTCCTGCGCGCGGAGTTCCTCGTCGACGCGCAGTCGTTCACCAAGGTGCAGGGCAAGCCCTTCACCGTGAGCGAGCTCAAGGCTCGCATCGACCAGCTGACGAGCCCGAAGGAGCGGTCATGAGCAACCCGACGAGCATGGAAGGCGCCGCCCCCATCAAGCTCACGCGCAAGGACTACGCGAGCGACCAGGACGTGCGCTGGTGCCCCGGCTGCGGGGACTACGCGATCCTGGCGCAGGTGCAGAAGGTCTTCGCCGATCTCCGCCTCGACCGCGACAAGACGGTGTTCGTCTCGGGCATCGGCTGCTCGAGCCGCTTCCCGTACTACATGAACACCTACGGCGTGCACAGCATCCACGGCCGCGCGCCGGCCATCGCGAGCGGCCTCAAGGTCGCGCGCCCGGAGCTCGCGATCTGGGTCGTCACGGGCGACGGCGACGGGCTGTCGATCGGCGGCAACCACCTCATCCACGCCATCCGCCGCAACATCGACCTCAAGATCCTCTTGTTCAACAACCGCATCTACGGGCTCACGAAGGGCCAGTACTCGCCGACGAGCGAGTTCGGCAAGCGCACCGTGTCCACGCCGCACGGCGTGCCCGACCGGCCCTTCAACCCCGTCGCGGTCGCACTCGGCGCGGGCGCGACCTTCGTGGCGCGCGCCTTCGACACCGACACCGACCACCTGCAGGCGATGCTGCGCCGCGCGCACGCCCACAAGGGCACGGCCTTCATCGAGATCTACCAGAACTGCAACGTCTTCAACGACGGCGCCTTCGAGCACCTCGCCGAGAAGAAGGTGCACGACGAGCGCGTGATCGCGCTCGAGCACGGCAAGCCCCTGCTCTTCGGGCCGGGCAAGTCGAAGGGCCTACGCTTCGACGCGCACGGTCGCGCCACGGCCGTCGAGGTGGGCGAGGGCCCGGGCCAGGTGCCGGTCGGCGCGATCGCCTGCCACGACGAGTCGGTCGACTCGTCGGGCTACGCCTTCGTGCTGTCGCAGCTCGACTACCCGACGAATCCGGTGCCAATCGGCATCTTCCGCGCGGTCGAGCGCCCCACCTACGAGCAGACCGTGGAGGAGCAGGCGCGCAAGGTGGCACCCACGGGCGCGCGCAAGGACATCGAGACGCTGTGGCACCAGGGCGACACCTGGGTCGCGGGCTCGGGCGGCGACGCCGAGTAGGCAGCGGCACCGGAAACAAGCTCGAAACAAGCGGCTGCTATCACCGGCAAGGTGAACGGCGCCGATACGGCTTGGATCCTGGTGGCGACGGCCCTCGTCATGTTCATGACGCCGGGCCTCGCGCTCTTTTACGGTGGGCTCGTCCGACGCAAGAACGTTCTGTCGAGCATCATCCACTCTTTCGCCGCGCTCCCGCTCGTGAGCCTGCAGTGGCTCGTGGTCGGCTATGGCCTGGCGTTCGGCACGACGCAGGGTGGCCTCTTTGGCACGCCCGAGTTCTTCGGGCTCACGGGCCTCGCCGGCGAGCTGAAGGGCACCGTCCCGCACCTCGCGTTCTGCGCCTTCCAGCTCATGTTCGCGGTGATCACCCCGGCGCTCATCGCCGGCGCCTTCGCCGAGCGCATCCGCTTTCTCGCCTACGCGCTCTTCGTGCCGCTCTGGGCGACCCTGGTCTACGACCCGGTCGCGCACTGGGTGTGGGGCGAGGGCGGCTGGCTCGCCAAGCTCGGCGCGCTCGACGTCGCGGGCGGCACCGTCGTGCACCTCACGGCCGGCGTCTCGGCGCTCGTCTGCGCGCTCGTCATCGGCAAGCGCGTGGGCTACCCGCACGAGCGCCACGTGCCGCACAACCTCACGATGGCTCTCACGGGCGCGGGCATCCTGTGGTTCGGCTGGTTCGGCTTCAACGCGGGCAGCTCGCTCGCGGCCGACGGCCTCGCCTCGCTCGCCCTCCTCAACACCCACTTCGGGGCGGCGGCCGGCGCCTTCGGCTGGCTCGTCATCGAGTGGAGCCACCGCGGCAAGGCGACGGCGCTCGGCATCGCCTCCGGGCTCGTCGCCGGGCTCGTCGCCATCACGCCCGCGGCGGGCTTCGTCGCCCCGTGGGCGGCGACGCTCATCGGCGCCACGGCCTCGGGCGTCTGCTACCTCGCCGTCCTCGCCAAGGAGCGGCTCGGCTACGACGACAGCCTCGACGCCTTCGGCATCCACGGCGTCGGCGGCCTGTGGGGAGCGCTCCTCACGGGCGTGTTCGCCGACACCGCCGTCAACCCGAAGGGCGCCGACGGCCTCATCCGCGGCCGCCCGGAGCAGATGCTCCCGCAGCTCGCGTCGATCGGGGCCGTCGCGGCCTACGCCGCGGTCGTCACCTTCGTGCTCTTGAAGGTGCTCGACAAGCTCGTCGGGCTGCGACCCAAGCCGAACGACGAGCGCGAGGGCCTCGACGCCGTCGAGCACGGCGAGAGCGGCTACGGGTGGTGATCCCCGAGGCGCGAGGCGCCGACGCGCGCCCGGCTGGCACCGTCGCCGTCGCGAGCCCACCGGCACGTCGGCGCGAGCGCGCGAGTCGACCATGGTCGTTGACCATGGTACATGAACTGCGTGCAGACCATGCCCATCTCGAAGTTCAAGGCCACCTGCCTGGCGACGCTGGAAAAGGTGCGCAAGACGGGTCGACCGTTGCGCGTCACCCGCTTCGGCAAGCCGGTGGCGGACATCGTGCCGCCCGCGCCCGAGCCGCGCGGCGCGGACTGGCTGGGAGCCATGCGTGGGACGGCGGAGATCGTGGGCGACATCACCGTGGCGAGTAGCGACCTCGTCGCCTGGGACGCTTTGCGGTGAAGCTCTTGCTCGACACGCACGTGTGGCTCTGGGCGCACCTCGAGCCCGCCAAGCTGGCCCCGCGCGTCGCGGCGGCGCTCGTGGCTCCAACGAACGAGCTCTGGCTCTCTCCCATCAGCATCTGGGAGGTGTTGCTGCTCATCGAGCGCGGCCGTGTCGTCGTGCGCGGCGACCCGCGCGCGTGGGTCGAGGCGGCGTGGGCTCGCGCGCCCATGCAGGAGGCCGTCCTCACCCGCGCGGTGGCCGAGCGGAGCCGGGCGGTGCGCGTGGCGCACCAGGATCCCGCGGACCGGTTTCTCGCCGCGAGCGCGGAGGTGTACGACCTCACGCTCGTCACGGACGACGAGAACCTGCTCTGCGGCACCGGCTACCGCAGGCTCGCCAACCGCCGTGCGCTGCCCCGGAGGAGCAGAGGCGCGTAGGACGTCACCAGCCAACGGGTGCCGCGCATGGAGCACCCGGACTCGAGGCCGCGCATCCCCGACGTCAGGCCCCCTCGGACCCCGCCAGCAAGACGAACTCGCCGCGCACGGGGTCGTAGTCGAACACCTCGCCCGTCGACAGCTTGAAGACCCAGCCGCTCAGGCGCAGCTTGCCAGCCTCCAGGCGCCGCGCCACGAACGGAAACTCGCGCAGGTTCTCGAGCT
This sequence comes from Myxococcales bacterium, assembly GCA_016212965.1. GTDB lineage: Bacteria > Myxococcota_A > Polyangia > Polyangiales > Polyangiaceae > JACRDA01. Next base: position 21,248 of record JACRDA010000219.1, on the reverse strand, counting down.
GCGCGAGGACGTTCTCCTCGACCGCCGCGGTGATCCGCGCCTCGGGCGCGAGGTCCGCGTAGCGCTCGTCGACGATGCGTTTCACGTTGCCCGCCTGGGCGAGCCAGCGGGCGAGGAAGGGCAGGCCCGCGGCGCGCTCGGGGTGCAGGATGGCCTCGATGGCGCCGCACTGCGTGTGGCCGCAGACGATCACGTCCTCGACCCCGAGCACCTCGACGGCGTACTCGATGGACGCGGCCGTCCCGCCCGGTAGATCCGGGTGCGGGATGATGTTGCCGGCGTTGCGCACGACGAAGAGCTCCCCGGGCGGCGCGGCGGTGATGAGGTTCGGGTCCACGCGCGAGTCGGAGCACGTGACGAACAGGGTCTCGGGCTGCTGCCCGGCGGTGGAGAGCTGCTCGAAGAGCTGCCGGTGCGTGGCGAAGTAGCCGCTCTGGAACGAGTGGATGCCGCGGACGAGCTTCTGCATCGGTCCGCCAATCTAGTACGGCCCGCGGCCCGGTGCGCGGCCCACCGACCCGAAGGAGCGCGGCGCATGACCACAGTCAGGCGCGGGCGGCGGGGCCAGCGCGAGCGGCCTCGACTCAGGACCGCTCGCCGACGCACTGCGGGCAGTCGTCGGCCCGCACGAGGCCCACGCGCTGCAGGCCGGCGAACATGAAGCAGCCCGCGCACCAGCCGAGGCCGGCCTCGAGGCTCGCGAACACGGCCACCATGGCGACGAGCGCCCAGCCCGTGGTCACTGCGGTCGCCTGCGTGCCGGCGAACAGGAGCACGCTCGCGGCGAGGGTGCAGGCCGCGCCGACGCCCTGCGCGAAGCGCTTGGGCTTGCCCGGGACGGGCCGCGCGCTCCACAGCCGGCCCGCGGTCCACATCGCCAGGCGCGCGAGCGGGCTGAAGCGCGGACCCCAGCCGACCCGCAGCACGAACCCCACGGCGAGCACGGGCACGAGCCACGCCTGAGCGGTGGCGAGCGCGACGGCGAGAGTCACGGCCACGACGGAGGCCACCACGCGGGCGGCTCGCTCGTTGACGCGCTCGGGGAAGGAGAAGTGCAAGGACGCGCTCGACATCGGGGCCTCCGGAGCGGGCGCCTCGCCCGCCGCATCAGCATCACGGATGTCGTTCAGTATAGTGAACTCATCCACCAGGTCAAGCCAGCGTTCACGATATTGAACGTCACGCCCCTGGCGAGGCGCACGCCTGGATGAAGTGCGTGCGCGGCCGGATCGTGGTCCAGCGCTCGAGGATGGCGCGCGTCTCGGGATCGGCGTGCCGCAGCTTGCCGAAGAGGTAGTCCTGGATGCCCTTGTGCACGGCGCAGAGATGGCTCTCGCGCATGCGCCCGAAGATCGAGCCCTGCGTCGCGTAGCTGTGGACCGGGCACACGCCGCAGTACGGGTTGTAGGTGCAGCTCGTGCAGTCGGGCTGGCCGTCGAGGTTCGAGGCGACGACCATGGCGCGCACGGTCTCGTGCGTCATGAGCTCGCGGTAGCGGGTCTCGCCCGCCTGCCCGATGGCGAAGAAGCCGTCGCCCATGCGCCCGAGCATGCGCCCCTCGTCGCAGGTGTAGATGCGACCGTCGAAGTCGTAGGCGAGCTGGCCGATGGCGGCACCGCAGGGGTTGCGGATGTCGAGGTAGTTCGGGTCCTCGCCGGAGAGGATCTTCGTGAGAAAGAGCGCGGCGAAGCGCTCGAGCACCTGCTCGCCCTTGCGGTTGAGCTCGAGGATGTAGTCGACCGCCGCGCGGTAGAAGGCGAGGTACTCCTCGACCTCGTAGCCCACGCGGTGCCCGGTCTTCGCCGCGAAGCCGAAGGGATCGAGCGGGCGCAGGAAGATCGCCCGGCAGCCGAGCCCGAGGTAGGTGTCGACGATGGCGCGCGGGTGGGCGAGCGCCTCGCGCGTCAGCGTGATGAGCGCCTCGACGTGGTAGAGCACGGGGTCGAGCCCGAGGGCCGCGTACGCCTCGTTGATCCGCGCCATCCAGCGCGCCGCGGCCGCGTAGGCGCCCGCTTCGCCCGTGGGGACCGCCTGACCTGCGCCCGCGCTCCGCACGAGCGGGAGCTTGCGCTGCCGGTCGTGCAGCGCCGGCGGGCCGTCGATGGAGGTGCAAATCTGCACGCGCTTGTCGAGCAGATAGGCGAGCTTCTCCTCGTCCATGAGCGACAGGTTCGAGACCATCGTGAACTCGAGCTGCTTGCCGTGGGCGCGGTTCTTCTGCTCGGCGTACTCGACCACGTGGCGGATGACGGGGAAGTTCACGAGCGGCTCGCCGCCCTGGAACTCGATGGTCACGCTCGGCGAGGTCGAGCAGAGAATGGTGTCGACGACGCGTTCCGCCGTCTCGGGCGTCATGTCGGTCTCGGTCGCGTCCATGTCGGCGCGCGAGGCGTGGCAGTACACGCAGGTCTCGTTGCAGCGCAGCGTGACCACCATGATGTGCAGGTTCGGCCCGTAGTCGAGGAAGCGCTTGCGGGCGCGCAGCCGCTCGACCATGCGCTCGCCCGCCGCGGCGTCGTGCACGAAGTGCGCAGCGCGCAGCCGCTCGTGCAGGGGCGAGCCCTCGGCCACCTCGCCGCGGAACAGCTCCGCGAGCTCGGCCTCGGTCACGAACACGTGGTCGCCGGCCTGGTTCGTGAGCAGGACCTCGCCCGCGACGGGCCGAAAGCGCAGCGGCACGAGCCAGCGCGGAGCCTGCGGCCGGGCGCCGAGCTTGCCGAGCTGCACGAGGCGCGGCGCGTTCACGCGACCTCCAGGGCGCTCGCGCCCCCGGGTGCCGGGGCGGCCGCGTCGGCCACGGGCTCCGCCACCGCGCCGGGCGCGAGCGGCACGAACTCGTCCCAGCCGAAGGCCGCCGGGTACTCGCGCCACGGTCCCTCGCAGCGCGCGCGCGCGCCGCAGCCCTCGCACGGCGGGCCGTGGACCTTGCCGTCGCCCTGACGCCACGAGGAGTAGTCGAAGGCGGCGCCGTCGAGATCGACGACCGTGGTCTCGGGAATGGCGTCCTCGACCGCGAGATCCTCCATGCCGCGCAGAAAGCAGAGGGGCACGGCCTCGGTCACGAGGCGCATGCCGACCGCGCGGGCGAGCGCGCGCGCCGCGGCGATCGGCGCGACGATCTCGGGCAGGCGCGGCACGACCTCGGCGAAGAGCTCCGCCGCCGTGCCGACCGGATGGACGAAGGCGAGCTGCGCGACGGGCACGCCGAGCGACGCGAGCAGCCGCACGAGGGCGGGCAGGTCGTGGAGGTTGTCGCGCACGACGACGCTGTTCGTCACGACCGGGATGCCGCTCGCCACGGCGTTGCGGATGCCAGCCACCGTGTCCTCGTAGCTCCCCGGCGCGCGCGTGAGCGCGTCGTGGACGGCCGCCGTCGAGCCGTGCAGGGACGGCGACAGCTCGCTCGCGCCGGCGCGGGCGAGCTTCTCGACGGCCTCGGGGTAGCGCAACATGCGCCCGTTCGTCTGGATCTGGATCGGGTGGAAGCCGAGCTTCTTCGCGGCCGCGACCAGGCGCGGCAGATCGCGGTGGAGCGTGGGCTCGCCGCCGGTGAGGACCAGCGAGCCCGTCTCGGGGCGCACCGCCGCGAGACGCCGCACGAGCTCCGCGTACGAGACGGCCCCACAGGAGCGGCGCTTCTCGCCCTGGGCGCAGAAGACGCAGCGGTTGTTGCAGGCGAAGCCGACCTTGACGTCCGCGCGAGAGGGCTGCACCGAGGAAGGGTGTCACGCGCCCCCGAGCGGTGGCAAGGCGAAGGCGCACGTCGCGTCACGGAAGGTGCGACACCGGCAGGTTCGAGCCGCCCCGGGGCCGGCGGCGCCCCGAAGCGTCGGGCGCGTGCGAAACCGCACTCCACGGAGCGCGCGCCCGGATCGCCGCAGTTATTCGGGCGCCGCGCGGGAGGTTCTTTGCCGTCACCCGCGTAACACGACTAAAGTTCGTGTCGATCGACCTGCGCTTGCCGCGGGTTCATGGCTTGCCGAGAAACAGGGAGAGATGATGATGGCGTCAGTCAAGAGCGTTGGCCTGCCCCTCGCGGCGTTCGTCGCGACCACCGTGTGTCTCGCGTCCCAGGCGTTCGCGCAGCAGCCGCCACCGGCGGACCCCGCACCAGCACCAGCACCGGCGCCGGCAGCAGCGCCCGCGCCCGCGCCGCAGACCGTCGTCGTGCTGCAGGGCGGCTCCTCGATCAACAGCCCCGGGCTCGTGGCCGGCGGCGGCGTGATGATCGGCCTCGGCGGCCTCGGCCTCATCATCGGCATCCCGGTGACGATCGCGGGTGCAGCCCTCAACAACGCCTGCGACACGCTCGACGCTAGCGGCGCGTGCAAGGCGTCGGGCGTCAGCACGACCCTCGCCGTCGGAATCACCATGGACGTGCTCAGCGCCGGCATGATCGCCGGCGGCATCGCCATGGTCGTCATCGGCTCCCAGCCCGCCACGGCGACCGTGGCCGAGCGCGACCCGCTCCTGCCCGAGGTGCGCCTCGGGGCGGGCAACGCCCAGGCGAAGTGGACGTTCTGAGCTCCTGACGAGCGTCCCGCGCAGGTCGCGTTCCGAGCCCATGACGCCCGTCGTGGCCAGCACCGTGCTCGCGGTCGCGCTCGCTGGCGCGGCCGCGAGCGCGTGCTCGGGCGGGGGCCCCGACGGCTCCCCCACCGCGGCGAGCAGCTCGGGCCTTCCCGCCACGGCCTCGAGCCCGCCGAGTTCGGCCGCGAGAGGCTCGGAGCCCGCGACCTCGAGCCGGGCGGCGGGCGCGGCCGCCGCCTCCGCCGCCGCGCCGGTCGACTGGGCGGCCGTCCCGCGCACGCCCCCCGCCACGCTCGAAGCGCTCCTACCCGCGACCGCCGCCGGCTTCGCCCGCAAGAGCAGCGCGAGCGAGGCCGCCGGCAGCGGCGCCGAGGCTCGCACCGAGGCGAGCGCCGAGTACGCGGGCCCCAAGGACGCGACCGTCAGGCTCGTCGTGCAGGACAACCCGCTGCGCGCCGAGGACATCCTGTCCGAGCGGAGCGGCAGCTTCCGCGGTCACCCGGTCGTCGGCGCGGAGGAGAGCTCGGACGAGGCCGACTTCGCCATCGTGGTCGCCGGGCGCTTCGTCGTCATCGCGCGCGGCGCGAACGTGAAGCTCGCGGCCCTGCGCGAGACCGTGGGCAAGCTCGATCTCGACAAGCTCGCGGCGTGGCGCCAAAGTGCGCCTCCGTGAGCGAGCCAGCACCCACGCCCGGTGCCGCCCTGCGGGCGGTCGACCCCTTCGACCTGCCGCACGCCGAGGCCGCCCGCCTGCTCGCCGATGACGTGCCGATCTACCTGCCGGTCAACCCGGTCGAGTACCACGGCCCGCACCTCTCGCTGCACAACGACCACCTCGTGAGCCTCGGGCTCGGGGCCGATCTGCACGCCGCGCTCGGGCTCGGCGCTTCGGTGCCCTGGCTCGTCGCGGCGAGCCTCGAGGCCGGGGTCGAGCCGTGCCCGGGCCCGGGCTCGCGTGCGACGCCCTACCGCGAGCTCCGGCGCATGGTGGTCGAGGCGTGCGAGGCGCTCGCCGGTCTCGGTGCGCGACGGGTCGTGCTCCTCACCTTCCACGGGGCGCCGCTCCACGCGCTCGCGCTCGACGCGGGCGTGCGCGTGCTCGAGGCGCGGGGCGCGCGGGCGATCCAGCCCCTCAACGTGCTCATGCACGAGATGCTGAGCTTCGATCCGGGCGACTTCGCGCCGGCCTTCGCGCACGTCGCCGACGAGGCCACGCGCGCGGCGATGATCGCGGGGCTGCCGGGCGACTTCCACGCGGGCTTCTTCGAGACCTCGATGGCGCTCCACTACGCGCCGCGCTCCGTCGCGCCGCTCTACCGGGAGCTGCCACCGTGTCCGGCCATCCGCCCCGACCCGGCGCTCGCGACGCTCGGTCGGCTCGCGCGCGCGGCGGGTCGCGAGCGGCTCGCGCGCGAGCTCGACTTCGGCGCGCTCGGCCGAGGCTGGGGCGCGCTCGACCCCTTCCCCGGCTACACCGGCCAGCCGCGCCACGCGACCGCCGCGGCCGGCCGGCTCTTCGCGACCCACATCGTGAGCCGCTACGCCGCCACGGCACGCGCGGTGTTCCACGGCGCACCGACGCCGCGACCCATCATGCGCTGGGTCGAGTGGCTGTCGCTCGGAGGAGCGATCCCGGGCCTGCCCCCGCCTCGCGCCGCCCGAGCGGCGACTCGGTGACGACGGCTGCCGCGCCGCTACAATGACCGCGTGAGCCGCAGCGAGAAACCCGTCGAGAAGGCGCGCATCCGCCTCGACCTGCTCGGGCAGGAGCGGGCCGTGGAGCTCGACGTGCCCGTGGGCCCGCGCCGCGTCGGCGAGCTCCTGCCCGTGGCGCGGGCCCTCGCGAGCGCGGTCACGAGCTTCGCCACCGAGCACGCCGAGGCAGAGGGCCGCAAGGTGAGCTGCCGCGCCGGCTGCAGCTCGTGCTGCCACCACCTCGTGCCCATCTCGGGCGTGGAGGCCGTGGCGCTCGCGCGCCTGGTGGCGGGGATGTCGAACGCGCGGCGGAGCCACGTCCGCCGCCGCTTCGCCGACACGCTCGCGCGCCTCGAGACGCTCGGCCTGCTCGCGCCCGGGGCGCGCGGCCGCAGCGCGCTCCAGAGCACGGCGCCGGCGGGCGCGGCCGCGTGGCAAGACGTGAGCCGGCGCTACTTCGAGGCGGTGCTCCCCTGCCCCTTTCTCGCCGATGACCGCTGCAGCATCTACGACGAGCGGCCCCTTGTGTGCCGGGAGTACAGCGCCACCACGCCGGCCGAGTGGTGCCGCGAGCTGTCGAGCCGCGTCGAGACCGTCGACCGGCCCGTGGACGCGGCGGCGGCGCTCCAGCACGCGGCGAACGCCGTCGCGGGCACGAGTCACCCGCTCATCCCGCTGCCGCTCGCGCTCGAGTGGGCCGCCGCCCACGGGCAGGCGTTCGAGCGGCAAGACGACGGCGAGGGCATGTTCTGGAAGCTCCTCGAGGGCCTCGGCGGGGGCGAGCCCGAGCCGCCGACTTAGCCGCGCCACGCACCGGCGCCCGTGGCACAATCGGGCATGGTCGATGAAACCGGCGGGACGCGCGCCTTCATCCTGCGGCGCCGGCACGGCTTCGTGCTCGCGGCGCTCTCGAGCGCCGGCGTGGCGCTCACGACCGACGCGTGCTCGAAGGCCCAGGCCTGCCTCGATATCGCGTGCCCGAACGACCAGTGCGGCACCTCGAGCACGACCTCGAGCACGACCTCCACGTCGACGACCGGCACCGCGGGCGGCGGCTCGGGCGGCGAGGCCGGCGCGGCGACGGGCGGCGGCGGCGCCGGGGGCGGGGGCGGAGCCGGGGGCGGCTGAGCGCGCCCGCGCGCTGCCGTCAGGTGATGCTCATGCCCCCGTCCACGACGAGGGTGTGCCCGGTGACGAACGACGAGGCGTCCGACGCGAGGAAGAGCGCGGCCGGGGCGATCTCGTCGGGGCGCGCGTAGCGACCGAGCGGCGTGCGCTCGATGACGCGCCGCACGAGGTCGGGATTGCCCACGATCGCGGCGGCGAAGCGCGTGTCGACCAGGCCCGGGGCGAGCGCGTTCACGCGGATGCCGCTCGGCCCGAGCTCGACGGCGAGGGTGCGCGTCAGCGAGATCACCGCGGCCTTGGTCATGGCGTAGATGCCCTGCAGCGGCGCGCCCGCGAGCGCGACCACGCTCGCGACGTTGATGATGGACCCGGGCGCGCGCCGCGCGACGAGGTGCGTGGCGACCCCGCGCGCGAGCTCGAAGTAGCCGCGGGCATTCACCTCGAAGGTCTTGTCGAAAGCGGCCTGGTCGGCGGTCACGAGCGGCCCGAAGTGCGGGTTCGTCGCTGCGTTGTTGACGAGCACGTCGATGCACCCGAAGCGCTCGACGACGCCGGCCACCAGGCGCTCGATCGGGTCACGCTGCCCGGTGTGGCAGGCGAACGGCGCGACCTCGATGCCCTCGGCGGCGAGGCGCCCGGCCGCAGCCCGCACGCCCTCCTCCTTGCGCGACGCGATCGCGACCTTGGCGCCCGCGGCGCCGAGCATGCGCGCGATGGCCTCGCCGATGCCGCGGCTCGCCCCGGTGACGAGCGCGACCTTGCCCTGCAGCGTGAACGGATTGTGCACGCGCCGAGCCTCGGAGCCGGCGCCGGCGGCGTCAAGGGCGCGCCGCGCGACGCCCGCTCCGCGAGGCGGGTGGTTGCGCTCCGCCCTGGCTTCCCGGCGGCCGCTGCGCCATGGTGCGCGCCGCTCGACGGTGCCCGAGAGAGCCCTTGCCATGATGTCGCCGCGCCGCCTCGTCCCGGTCGTTTTCGCGTCCCTCGTCCTCGCCTGCTCCACGGCCGACCCGGCCGATGGCGGCGGCGGGACCGAGACGAGCTCCGGCTCGGGCGGCGCCGGCGGACGCCCCGTCTTCGGCGGCGCCGGCGGCGGGGGCTCGCTGCCCGAGGAGCCGCCGGCCGTCGCGCCCCCGGGGGCGAGCGCGGGCGAGCAGCCAGGCCTCGACGGCGACAACGTCGTCCTCGCCGCCGACGGCCTCGACGCCGTGTTCCGCGTCGAGTCCGCGCCCGGGGAGCACGTGCACTTCTGGCTCTCCTTCGCGGACGAGCCCGAGCTGCTCGAGCTCTCGGTGGAGCGCTGGAACGGCGTCGGCATCGACACGCTGGGGACCACCGACGCCGGGCACGGTCTGCGCACGCTGGCGCTCTTCGACGCCGGCGAGCCGCGCACCTACTGGGCACGCGTCCACACCGACGCGGCGGCGTTCGACGGGACGCTCACGGTGACCCGCACCCCGTTCGCCGACGCCTCGGCCTGCGCCGAGGACTGCGAGCGGCTGCTGCAGCTGCCGCTGCCCATCGACGCCGTGGTCGACGGCTACGCCACCGCGCCGAGCACCGTGTTCCGCTACCAGTTCGGCCGGCGCGACCTCGTGATGATGCTGCGCTACGCCGGCCGTTCGATGGCCGACGCGGGCCACGCCCCGTTCGTGCCGGAGGATCTCTCGCAGTGGGACGGCGAGACGCCCGGGACCGACGTCGGCGCGCCGAGGCACGCCTCGCACAAGCGCGGCCGCGACGTGGACGTGTCGCTGTACGGGACCGACGGCCTCGCACCCTGGCGCAGCTACTGCGAGACCGTGAACGACGGCGCCGGCCGCGAGTGCGTGCCGGGCACGATGCACGACCTCGACGGCGTGGCCAACGCGACGATGTACGCGGGCTTCCTCGAGAGCGGACGCGTGACCATGAGCTTCCTCGACGCCGAGCTCATCGGCCCGGTCGTCGACGGCGCCGAGCTCGCGGCCGCGGACGGCGCCATCGCGGCCAGCCTCGTGCCCCTCTACGGCGACGGCGTGCACCTGCAGCACTGGCCCAACCACGACAACCACATCCACGTGCGCGTGTCGGAGGGGCCGTCGTTTCAGCCCGAGGCGGTCGAGCCGCCCTGACCGGTCGCGCGGCCGCAGGGCTCAGCTCGGAGCACCACCCGGCGTGCGTCCCTTGCGGAGCACGCCGTAGCGCTTGAGCTTGCGGTACAGCGTCGCCGAGCCGATGCCGAGCTCCGCGGCCGTGCGCGTCTGGTTGCCGGCGTGGTGGGCGAGCGCCGCGAGGATGTACTCCTTCTCGACCTCCTCGAGCAGCCGCACCTTGCCCACGGTGACCGCGGCCGCCGGAAACGCGTGGCGCACCTCCTCGGCCAGATCCTCGAGCTCCACGCGGCTGCCGCGCGCGAGCGCGACGGCGCGCTCCATGGCGTTCTCGAGCTCGCGCACGTTGCCCGGCCAGTCGTAGCGCAGCATCTGGTCGGCCGCGGGCGGAGCGATGCCGGAGAGCTTGCGCCGCATCCGCAACGCCGCCTCGGCGAGCAGGACGCGAGCGAGCGGCAGGATGTCGTCGCGGCGCTCGCGCAGCGGCGGCACGCGGAGCTCGACCACCTTGAGCCGATAGTAGAGATCCTGCCGGAAGCCGCCCGCCGCGACGGCCTGCGCGAGGTCGCGGTTGGTCGCGGCCACGACGCGCACGTCGACGCGCCGGCTCTTGTTCTCTCCGACGCGCCGGACCTCTCGCTCCTGCAGCGCCCGCAGGAGCTTCACCTGCATCCCCGGCGACACCTCGCCGACCTCGTCGAGCAAGAGGGTCCCGCCGTTCGCCGCCTCGAAGAGCCCCGGACGATCCTGCGTCGCACCCGTGAACGACCCACGCGCGTGCCCGAAGAGCTCGCTCTCGAGCAGCGACTCCGTGATGGCGCCGCAGTTGACCGCGATGAACGGCCCCGCGGCGCGCGTCGACTCGTCGTGGAGCAGGCGCGCCACCCGCTCCTTGCCGGAGCCGCTCTCGCCGGTGATGAGGACGGTGGAGTCCACCTGCGCGACGCGGCGCGCGAGATCGACCACCTGCAGCATCGCGGCGCTCCGGGCGACGATGCCGAGCGGGTCCTCGACGTCGCGCGCCACGCGCACCAGCGCGCGGCGCCGCTCGCGCAGCTTGCGCTCGGCGACCTTCAGCGTCTCCGTGACGCGGTGCAGCGACACGTCGAGGCACTCGGCCAGGCGCTGCGGCTCGAAGAACCGGAGCTCCTCGGCGCGCTCGTCGCCCCACTCCGCGCGCGTGCGCCCGAAGAGGCGGCACGCCGCGTCGCCCTTGGCCACACAGCGGTCCTCGAGGACGTAGATCTCGTGGCCCGCCGTGCGACTGAGAAAGCCGCTCGTGAGGCCGCAGATCGTCCAGCACACCGGCGCGTCCGAGCGGCCGAAGTGGAGCAGGTGCTGCTCGGCCTCGTAGGAGGACAGGACCATGGCGCCACCCTTGGAGAGCTCGCCCTCGGCGGCCGCGTCCATCTGGAACAACCCCTCGAGCATGCACAGCCGCGTGCCGGCGCGGCGCCACTCCGCGTCGCTGTCGAGCTCGAACGTGGCGCGGACGGCCTCGGCCATGCGCCATCCGTGCGCGAAGCCGAACTGCGTGAGCACCGTGCGAGCCGCCGTGTGGCCGAAGTTCTCGACGAGGTATTTGCGCAAGAGGCCCATCGCCACGGCGTCGATGAGCAGCGCGCGCTGCCCGGCGAACCGGATGACGCCGCCATCCGGATCGAGCTCGAGCAGCTCCTCGTGGTCCAGCTCTCCGGCCCGCATGTCGCTCCAACTAGGGTCGAATTTGAAAGGGAGGGTACATCAAATTGACTGATAGCACGGCCGGCGGGCGGCGCGGTAGCAGCGTAAGCACTCAAATTCGTTAGATTCCGTCCGGTGGCCGCGAAGTTGCAGCAAGGACCGCCATGACGAGCCTCAAATCCGGTGCGACGTACGGCGCCGGCGCGCCAGCGTCGCCGCGGCGCGCGAGCGCGCGGCGCGTCGCCATCGGCGAGGACCTGCGCTGGCCGGCGCCCGTCGCGAGCCCCACCATGAGCGCCTCGTCGGCGCTCCGCCATGCCGACGAGCGCGGGGCCGCCGAGCTCTTGGTCGTCACCTCCGGGCGATGCCTCGGCGTCGTGCGCGCGGACGATCTCCGGCGGGCGCTCCCCGGTGCGAAGGTCGTCGACTGCGTGCGGTGGCCGGTGGTCTCGGTCGGGCCGACCCTCGGCCTCGACGAGGCGAAGGCCATCCTCGCGCGCACCGACGGCGCGCGCGTCGTGAGCCACTGGCACGGGCGCTTCGGCACGATCGGTCGGGCCGATCTACGCTGCGCGGTCGCGGCGCTCGCGATGGCGCGACGCCACGCCGAGCGAGGCCCGGGCCGAGCCCGCGGACCGCGGTCCGGAGTCTTCACGCGCAGCGGGGAGGTCGCGGACCCGGGCGACGAGCTCGCCGCTCTCTACTACGCCGACATCGGCGGCGGCTGAGCGCGCGCGGCGCGACACGACGGCGGCAGGCGCGCACCGAACGCGTACGCGGGCCAGCGCGCGCCCCCGCCGAGGAGGACGTCATGAGCGAGACGACGAAGATCCATCACCCCCTGACCGTGGAGCTCGGAGAGCTCGTCGCGGCCGCCTTCGACCGGGCCGCGCTCCGCAGCACCGACCCGCACGAGGTGTCGCGCCTCGCGACGGACGAAGTGCAGGATCTCCTGCGGCGGGCCGCGCGCCGCGACCACGAGCAGGAGCGGCGGCGGCTCACGGTCCGTCCGCTGCTCGAGCGCATTGTCGGGCTACTTCCGAAGGAGGTCACGTCATGAAGAGAGAGTACATTCGTTCCTACCGCATCCTGGATCCGGGCGACATCGAGGTCGTCGACGCGCGCAACGGCGAGCGGGTCGATCTGAGCGCCCACTACGCCGAGGTCCCCCGGGACCGCGGGACCCTGCGGCGCGACGCGAGCCTCGAGGTGTTCCGCTTCGCGGACGGCCAGCTCGTGTGGTCGGCCTCGCCGAACGGCCAGTCCACCGACTCGGCGGCCGCGCTGTCGCTCTTGCTCTCGCTGTACCTCGAGGACCTCGCGGCGCCGGTCGGCGCACCGCGAGCCCTCTGAGCACGGCGATGATCACGCTGCGCAGAGCCCACGAGCGTCGCCACGTCCGCGGCACCAAGGACGAGATCTGGTGGACGTTCCTTCCGGCGAGCGCGCCGAGCCCAGGTGTGGAGACGGCACCCGCGGAGCACTTCGGGGCCCTCGAGGGCCTCGAGGAGCAGCGGCTCGCGCCGCGCGCGGTCGTCGCGCTCCTGCCCGACCACGACGCCGAGATCGTCACCTACGTGCTCGACGGCGCGATCGAGCAGGGCCCCGCGACCGGAGCCAAGCACCTCGTCCACGCGGGCGAGCTCCACCGGATGACCGTCCGGCGCGGCGTGTGGCACGGGGAGGCCAACACGTCGCGCACCCACGCGGCGCACGTCTTCAGGCTGCGCCTGCGCCCGTCGCGGGCCGACCGCGAGGCGACCCGGGAGCCGAAGCGCTTCTACGCCGCCGATCGGCGCGGCAAGCTGTGCGTCGTCGCGTCGCCGGACGGTCGCGCCGGCTCACTCTGCATCCACGCCTTCGCGGTCGTGTGCTCGGCCGTGCTCGAGCCCGGACAGCACGTCGTCCACGAGCTCGCCCGCGGGCGGCGCGCATGGCTCCACGTCGTGCGGGGCGAGGCCACGCTCGCCGGCCTGATCCTGCGGGCCGGCGACGGCGCGGGCGTGACCGGCGACCGCGCGCTCTCGATCACGGCGCGCGACCCGAGCGAGATCCTGCTGCTCGATCTCGGAGCACGCCCCGAGGGCGTCGCCCACGCGTCGAGCTCCGCCACGGTCGACGGCGGCGCCTGGGCCGTGCGAGCGCGCCGCGCAGGGACGCTCCGGCCGCCCGTCGCGGCACCGAGCTGAACGGCCCGCGGAGCACGCCCTCTGCGTGGCCGACGGGCGGCCGTTCCGCTAGCCTCGCTGCGTGAGCATGAACGCGGGGCCCTCCCAGCCACGCTGCGCTCGGACCTCGGGCGCCGGGGCGGTCGTCCTCGGCGTGCTCGTCGGCTGCCGCGAGCCCGCGCCAATGCCGCCGGGAGGGACGATGCTGCCCCCTCGCGTCGAGCTGCCCGTGTCGACCGCGGACGCTTCGCCCGCGACACCGTCGGCGCTGTCGAGCCCTCCCGCGCCATCCGCCACCGCGGTGCAGAGCGCCACGCCCGAGCGCGAGGGTCCGGGCCAGCTCACGGGCCCGCTACGGGTCGAGCTCGCGCTGCGCGACGGTGCGCCACCCTGCACATTCGTCTTCGAAGCCCTGCGGATCTACGGGGGCGAGGCGGGGTACACCGTGATCGGCGTGCGCCGGATCGCGGTCGAGGAAAGCATGCTCTGCGCCGCCGCGACGATCTTCGACGGCGAGGCCGAGCGCCGCGTCGACCCGGACGCCGGGTTTCTCGAAGGTGGCGTCCTCGCGAAGCCGGGCCACCTCTTCGATTGGCCGGCGGGCAGCCACGCCGAGTGGGTGGGGGTTTGGGTCGACCTCGACTTCGACGGCTACCTCGATCTCGACGTGATGGACGCGCGCGGCAACTACAGCTCGAGCTACCGCTACTGGGTCTACGACGCGAAGCGGCGCCGGATGATCCCGAACACGCGCCTGCGCCAGCTCATCTCGCCGCAGTTCGACGCCGCGAAGAAGGTCGTCACCGCGGGCGGACGGGTGAGCGGGCCCCTGTACGTGAACGGCGTCTACGCATGGATTCGCGGCAAGCTCGAGACCCTGGACGAGACCACGAGCTACCTCGGCGAGGATCCGAACGGGCAGCGACTGCCGGCGGGCTACTCGAGCTACGAGATCCGGCACGCGCGCGTGAACGACGTGCTGCACAAGATCTTCGACGGGCCCGTGCGCTCCCCGTGAGCGCGGGGGTCGGGGCGCGCGGCCGCAGGCGCCGACGCCGCGAGTGAGGCCGCAGCGACCGAGAGCTCGCCCTACTGCGGGATCTCCTGGCAACAGCTGTTCACGCACTGCCCGACGCAGGCGGGGTCGGCCGGCTGGCCGCAGTGGCTCTGCCCCGGCGGGCAAGGCGTCTCGTCGTCGGGCACGATGCAGGCCGAGAGATCGAAGAGCATGAAGATGAGCGCCTTCTCCTGCTCGGTGAGCGGATTGTTGCTGCACGCGCTCGGGAAGTCGCCGTTCGCGTCGCCGGCGCCCGCCGAGACGTGGATGTCGCTGAACACCATGCGACCGCACTGATCCGGCTCGGGCGCGCCGATGGGCGCGTTGAAGGAGAAGTAGACGGGGTCGGGCGTGCGGCGCACCCAGATGCGCGCCAGGCTCTGATCGACGGTCTGGGTGTGGCGCCGGCCGGCGACGACGTTGAACTGGCCGTAGGGGCTCGCGCCGTCCACGAAGTCGAGCCAGTCCGCCAGCGCGACGCCCTTCGGGAACGTGAGGTCGATGTCGACGAGACCGTCGAAGTTGTTCTGGTTGCTCGAGAAGGTCGCCACCGACTGCAGGTCCGCCGGCGCGTCGCCCTGGAACCAGTTGTAGTGGTAGTGCGTCGCGAAGACGCGGCCGCCGAGGTCGACGTAATCGCGCAGCGCGACGCGGTGCCCGTCCTTCGCACCGGGCTGCTCGCTCGCCTCGCACGACAGGAGCACGATGTCGTAGTTCCCCCAGCCGGTGTCCCAGAGCGTCTGGGTCGCGTCGGGGAAGGTCGCGCCGGGGCTCGCGCCGAAGCCGGGGTCGTAGGCGGTCGCGCCGTTCGCGCCGACGTAGAAGTGGATGCGCGCCGCGCTGCCCTGCACGCCGAACTCGCCGTCGTCGATGCCGAGGCGGCGGAGCAGGCAGAAGAGCGGGTCGGCCGAGCCGGTCGTGAGCGCGATGCGCGGCAGGTGACCCTCGGCCGAGCTGCGCGGCAGGCGCGTCTGGTTCGGGTCGGTGAGGGGCGTGTCGACGCACTCGGAGACGCTCGGGACCGTGATGGCGCGCCGCCACTTGCCGATCTGCAGGACGAGCGGGATGTCCGCGCCGACGGGCACGTTCGTCAGCGTGAACCGGCCCTGCGTGTCGGTGATCGCGGCGACGAGCGGTGAGCCCGACAGGGCAGTCGCGCACTGATCGCAGCTCAGCTCGTCGGCGATGGGGTCGAGCGGCGCGTTCGGCACGTAGACGATGACGCCGTAGATCGGCAGGGTGCCGGACGGGTCGTACACGGTCCCGCTGAGCGAGGTCGTGGCGCTGCCCGGGCACGCGACCTGCTGGCACTCGAGGTTCACGCACTGGGGCGTCGAGCCGCCGCTGCCGCCGGTCGTGAACAGCGTGCCGCCGGCGCCGCCCTGCGCGCCGGCCCCGACGCCCTGGCCCCCCGCGCCGGTCGGCAGCTCGTTGGAGTCGGTGCCGCAGGTGCACCCGTGGAGCGACGCGAACGCAGCGACGAGCGCGGCAGCCAGCAAGATCGCGCTGGGGTTTCGAGTGGACATGGGGGCCTCCCGGCTCTCGAGCCTGGATCGAGAGTACCGCCTTTTCGGGCTCTGCGAACAAGAAGCGCGCGATCGACGCGGCGGCCCCCGCGACGCTGTGGCCTTTGCGCGCCGAGGTCGTCTAGGATGCGGCCCGCCGCGGCTAGCCAGGCGGCAAGGAGAGAGCGCGTGAGCGAAGTAGAGCCCGTCGAACGACCCGTTCCGATGACGAACTTCGAGAAGCGGTTCAAGCACCCGCCGGGGCTCTTCATCCTGTTCTTCGCCGAGATGTGGGAGCGCTTCTCCTACTACGGCATGCGCGGCCTGTTGCGCCTCTACATGACGAGCTTCCTGTTCGTCACGGCCCGCCAGGCGCTGCAGGGCTGCAGCGAGGCCGACCCGCCGTGCACGCTCATCGAGGGCGACCCGAGCGCCGTGTGGCTGTGGGACCTCATCAAGGGCTTTCTGCCCGAGCAGACCGGCGAGCAGGCCTCGGTTCTCTACGGCATCTACACGGGCCTGGTCTACCTCACGCCGCTGCTCGGCGGCTTTCTCGCCGACCGGTTCATCGGCCAGCGGCGCAGCGTCGTGGTGGGCGCCCTCCTCATGGCGACGGGCCAGTTCATCCTGGCCTTCGAGAACGCCTTCTTCGTCGGCCTGATGTTGCTCATCATCGGCAACGGCTTCTTCAAGCCCAACATCTCGACGCAGGTCGGCAGCCTCTACCCCGAGGGCGATCCGCGGCGCGACGGGGCCTTCACGATCTTCTACATGGGGATCAACATCGGCGCCTTCATCTGCAACTTCGTGTGCGGGACGCTCGCCGCGGTCTACGGCTGGAAGTACGGCTTCGGCGCGGCCGGCGTGGGGATGCTGATCGGCCTGACCGTCTACCTCGTCGGCCAGAAGTACCTCGCGCCCGACAACCTCATGAAGATCAAGGCCGCGAAGGAAGCGGCCGCGGCGGCCAAGGCCGCCGGCGAGGTGAAGGTCGCAGAGAAGAAGGGCCTGACGAGCGACGAGTGGAAGCGCGTGGCCGCGCTCATCGGCCTGTGCGCCCTGAACGTCGTGTTCTGGATGGTCTACGAGCAGCAGGGCAACACCATGCAGGACTGGGCCGACAAGAAGACCGAGTGGCCGGTCATCTTCGGCTGGCAGATCCCGTCGACCTGGTACCAGTCCTTCAACCCGATGATCATCTTCATGCTGGCCCCGCTGCTCGACATGTTCTGGCGCCACCAGGCCAAGAAGGGCACCGAGCCGACCAGCGTGACGAAGATGGCCATCGGCAGCGTGCTGCTCGGCCTGTCGTTCATCCTCATGATCATCGGCGCCAACGTCATCGGCGACGGCAAGGGCAGCCTGTTCTGGCCGCTCGCGTGCACCTTCGTCATCACCGTCGGCGAGCTCTACCTCTCGCCCATCGGTCTGTCGCTCGTGACCAAGGTGTCGCCGGTGCGCATCGTGTCGCTCATGATGGGCATGTGGTTCCTGTCGAGCTTCTTCGGCAACATCCTGAGCGGGCTCATCGGCGTGTACTACGAGCGCTGGCCGAAGGAGCTGTTCTTCACCATGCTGATGGCGTTCGGCCTCGTCACCGGCATCGTGATGTTCATCTTCAACCGACCGCTGAAGAGGATCCTGAAGCACTGACCCGAGGGCGGCCGGCTCACCCGAGCCGGCTCCGCCCCGACGACGCGCTCGCCGACCGGCTCGGCGGGCGCGTCGCCGCGTTTGGGTCAGGGAGCTCCGGCCGGCAGCGGACGGCGCAGCACCAGCGCCTCGCCGCTGCCCGCGTCGAGGCCGAGCTCGAGCGTGCCGGCGACATCGGCCGCGCCGGCGCACAACCGCGCCGAGGTGGCGTGCTCGCCGCGCGCCAGGCGCGGCTCCGCGACCGAGGGATCCACGAGGCGGAGCTCGACGCCGGCGTGCGGCGCCGCGAGGGCGGCGATCACCTCGACGCAGGCGCCGGCGGGCACGGGCAGCGGACGCACGGCGCGCGGCCCGGCCCCGAGCGGCACGCGCTCGACCCCGCGCGCCGCCCCCGGGCCGACAGGCCCCTCGGCCGCGTCGAGACGCGCCAGCAGCGAGCTCGCCGCGCGCGGCAAGAGGAGCAGCTCGGGCGGCGGCGCGGCGTCGGTGCGTGTCCCCACGCCGAACGGGCCCGGCACGCCGCGCGCGCGCACCTCGAGGCGCACCGGCCCCTTCGGACCGCAGCGGAACAGCGCCACCGCCGCCCCGCCCGACCCGGCCGCGATCCGCGTGCCCGCCTCGTCCCAGAGCGTGGCCTCGAAGGGTCCGAGCGGCGTGCCCGCCACGACGTCGAGCCGGGCGCAACCGGCCTCGAGCACGAGCGCGAGCGCGCCCGCACCGTCGCTCCGAGCCGTGCCGGTGCCGAGTGACCGCGGCGGCCCGAGCCCCTGCCGGGCGAGCGCGGCGTCGTGCGCGGCGAGCTCGGCCGCGAGCGGGCGCAGCGCCGTGACGGCGTACACGCGGGCCGCGTCGGCGAGCTCGCTCACCGCGCCCTCGGGAGCGCGGCTCACGACGAGCGCACAGGTCCCGGACGTGGCGCGCGGGCGCACGCGCACGGTCACCTCGTGCGCCTCCTCCGTGCAGACCACGGCGGCGCGGTCGCGCCCGACACCCTCGCCGCGCGTCACCACCCGCCCCTCGCGATCGAGCACCTCGAGGTCGATCTCGGCGACCTCTGCGCTCGGGGAGGCGAGCACGTCCACGCAGCGCCGCGCCCCGATGGGCACGGTCATCACGGTCGCTGCCGTCGGGTCGAGCGGGAGTGCGGCGCGCCGCAGGTCCTCCCAGTGCGAGCCGAGCCCGCGGCGCCGCTCGAGGATCTTCGCCTCGAGGCCCGGCCAGGCGGCGAGGCGGCCGGTCGCGTCGCCATCGCGACCGCGCGCGCCCACGGCGGCGGCCACCGCGGCGGCGGCGCGGAGCGGCACCGGCATCGCCCCGAGCGCGAGCACCCCCGTGCCCGACACGACGCGCGCCGCGGCGTACATCCGCGCCGGGTGCGGCGGACAGCGCAGGACCGCGGCCGCCGGCTCCGGGGCTTCGTCGGCCGCCACGAGATCGCCCGCGTCCGAGAAGAGCAGCAGGTCGACGTCCTCGAGGCTCTCGGACGGCCGCGCCAGCACGAGCAGGCAGTCGGCGGCCGCGACCTCCACGAAGGCGCCCACCTGGTCCCCTTCGCTCGCGACCATCGCGCCGAGCGTGACGAGCTCGCCCGCACCGGCACCGCGGGCGGCCGCCGCCGGGGCACCGAGCAGGAGCTGCGGGTCGAAGCCCCCGGCGACCGGGCGCACGGGCGGGGGCGGCGGCGGCGGCACCGGCGGGCAGCAGCCCGTGAGCGCGAGCAGCGCGAGCGCGAGCGCGCACGACCGGGCGCGAGCGGCCCTCACCGGGCGTCCCCTCCGAGCGACCAGAACGCGACGCGCCACGCGCTCGACGGCGAGCGCAGCTCGACCTCGAGCTTCGCGCGCCGGGCCGTGCCGCTGCAGTAGGTGAGCGCGCCGGCCGGCGTGGCGTCGTCGAGCTCGTCGACGTAGGCGCGTCCCCCGACCCGCACGGCGAAGCGCAGGCCGCGCATCTCGCCGTGCAGGAGCCCGAGCGTGGCGAGGTAGCAGCGGCCTGGCTCGAGCTCGAGCGGGAGCAGGGTCGCGCCCGCGCCGCCCTGGACCTCGTCGATGGGCGGCGCGTCCGGGGCCGGCATCCGGCGGCGGAAGAGCGCGCCCGCCACGCGCCCGCGCAGCTCGGCGGACCAGCCCAGAGGGAGCCCCGGAGGCAGCGGCCAGACGGCGTCGAGCAGCACGACCTCGCGCGCGCCGTAGGCACCGACGAAGCGCAGATCGACGGCGTCGGCGCCCCCGAGGCATAGCTCGAGGCGCGCATCGGGCGCGTGCGAGCGGTCGGCCGCGAAGGGCTCGCTGCCGGCGACGGTGCGGCGCACGTCGGCGTCGACGTCCGCGCTTCCCTCGGGCGCCTCGGCGAGCGCGTCGGCGAGGACCCAGAGCCGATGGCAGCCGGGCGCGAGCTTGAGCCGCACCGCACCCGAGCCGTCGGTCGCGGCGGGGACGCGCAGCTCGACCACCTGCCTCGCAACGTCGAGCGCCGTGGCACGGCGCAGCCGCGCGAGCCGCGCGGCGAGCGGACCGGGGCGAGGCGCACGCCCGATGGCGCTGCGGGGCGCGACCGGCCCCTGCGCGCGCTCGAGCAGGATGGCCTCGACCGGCTCGAGCGGAGCCGGGCTCGTCGCGTAGAGCACCTCCACGGTGCCGCGCGCTGCGCTCATGTGCAGGGAGATCTCGGCGGGGCGCGCCGGTCCGCAGAGCGCGAGCACCTCGACCACGCCGGCGGTCGCCTCGAGGCCGCGCGCGCCGCGCTCGCCCGTGCCCTCGCCCCCCGGGGCGGGCTCGGGCCGCGCGAGGCCGGGGCCGGTCACCGTGAAGCCGATCTGCCGCTCGGCCAGGGCCACGAGGTGCAAGCAGCTGCCCGCGGTGACGTCGGGCGGCAGCGGCACGCGGCGCACCTGCCCCTGCACGAGGAAAACCGTCGTGACGCGCTCGGCGTGGGCACCAGCGGCCCGCCACGCGTCGAGCACGGTCGCGGCGTCGCCCGCGAGATCGGCGCGCCCGAGGCGCGGGACGAGCAGGAGCGCGAGCGCCGCGAGCCAGCCGAGCGCACGCCCGAGCTGGCGCGGGTGCGGGCCCGTTGCAGCCGGAGGGCTCATGGCGAAGCGCCGAGCGCGGCCTCGACGACGTGCGGAGCCGCGACGAAGTCCGCGCCCTCCCAGACGAACAGGCGGTGCTCCGCGATGCGGCCCGTGGCGACGCTCGTCACGAGGAAGGCGAGCGGCCAGTACGGGCCGGGCCCGAGGACCGCGGGGCCGCCCTCGTGCTCCGGCACCTGCCCCATGCTCATGGCGGCCTCGTCCGTCGGGCTGAAGTACGCGCCGGTGTCGAGGTGCGAGTGGTACAGCACCTTGATGGGCCGCGCGGCGGCGAGCGCACGCGTGTGGGCGCCCTCGAAGGCGTAGTGATCGAGCTCGAAGGAGGTGCGCGCGCTGCGGAAGTAGGTCACGGGGTCGCGCGCGTGCAGGCGGCTCGCGAGGTTCTCGAGCGCGACGTGCTCGTCGCACACGAGCGGCGCGTCGGCCGGACCCGCGAGGTAGCCGCACGCCTCCTCGTCGCGTGCGTAGCTCGCGAGCACCGCCGCCTCGAGGGCGGCGAGAGCGCCCGGCCGGATGACCACGCCGCCGCGCACCCACGGCGTCGCGGCGGACGCCACCGACCCGAGCCACTGCTCGCACCCGGGCATCAGCGGTCCCCTGCCGGACCGCGGTCCGGCCCGGCTGGGTGCGCGGCCGCGGGCGGGCTCG
>JACRDA010000221.1 GCA_016212965.1 Myxococcales bacterium | reverse complement strand
AGGCGGAGCCCGCGGGGGGCGCCGACCCCGCGCCCGGCGGGGGTGCGGCCGCGCCGTCGGGGCCGACCGAGCGCGAGCTCGCGAACCTGAGGACGATCCTCCCGCAGGGCCCGAGGCTCGTCCCGCCCGCGCCGGCCTCGTCGTCGGCGGCGGTCGAGCCGTGGCCGCCGCCGATCACCGTTCCGGTGGGCTCGCTGCCCCAGCCCCCCGCGCCGCTCCCGCGCGAGCCGGGAGCGTGTCCGAGCGACATGGCGGCGATCGACGACTTCTGCATCGATCGACACGAGGCGCCGAACCAGCAGGGCTCGCTGCCGTTCGCGTTCCAGACGGCGTCGGACGGCGAGGTGTGGTGCGGCGCCGTCGGCAAGCGCCTGTGCACCGAGGCCGAGTGGGTGCGCGCCTGTCGCGGACCGGACGAGCGACCGTTCCCCTACGGCGCCGTGCGCAAGCCCGGCACCTGCAACGACGACAAGGCGTACCGCCCCGTCGACTGGAACCTGCTCTACGCCTACCCGGACGCGATCGCCTTCGTCGTCGCCGCGGCGCTCTACCAGGCGGAGCCCGCGGGCCGCCGCGCGGACTGCGCCTCCGGCGAGGGCGTCACCGATCTCGTCGGCAACGTGGCCGAGTGGGTCGTGCGCTCGTTCCCGAACGCGCACAACCACGACCACGTCCTCAAGGGCTGCTACTGGGCCGGCTGCTACAACCGCGGCGAGCCCGGGTGCACCTTCGTCAACTCGGCCCACGCGGGGAGCTTCCGCAGCTACGAGGCCGGCTTCCGCTGCTGCCTGGGGCGCACGCCGTAGCCGCGCTCAGGGCGCGTCGCCGAGCTGCACGGCGTAGCTCACGAGCGCCGCGCGGTCGTCGCCCGGCACGCCCGCGGGCACGCTCGCGCCGGCGGTCGCGGTGTTGTCGAGCACGATGTAGTAGCTGCCCCGCGGCAGGCGGAACATGCGCCGGTAGACGGGTGGCGGCGTGCCCACCGTGGGTGTCGCGGCCACGGGCTCGTCCGCGAGGGGCTGGCCCGGCGGCGGGCCGGCCGGGCCCTGCTGCTCGTAGGCCCCGAGCCACGCGTCGCCGAGCTCCTTCGGCACGACGAGCACGTCGACGGCGGGCGCGCCCTCGAGCGCGAGGGTGAGGTAGAGCGCTTCGCCCGAGCCGTCGACGAGGTAGGGCCCGGTGTAGTCGCGCTGGCCGGCGTGGATCTCGGTGCGCTCGTTGGCGAGCAGCGGCCAGCTCGAGTCGGCCCGGTCGAAGGGCGCGAAGGGCCGCGTGCCGGTCTCGAGCACGCCGAGCGAGAAGGTGGTGTCGCCGTCGCCGTGGCGCACGACGGTGAACCCCTTGGCGAGCTCGGCCGCGAGCAGTCGGCTGCCGAGCTGCTGCACGAAGCCCTGGAGGTTCGCGCCGATGAGCGGCCCGAGCGCGCCGGCGCTGGGCGCCTCGATCATCGTCGGTCGGAACTCGCTCGCGCCCGTCGAGACCTGGCGGAAGTACACGTACATCGTGCCGCCATCCATCAGGAAGTCGTACTCGTACTGGACGCCCGCGCTCGCCACGAAGCCGATGCGCTTGCTCAGGCTCGACCACGCGTAGCCGTGCCCGGCGAAGGAGACGTACAGGTTCTCGTTCGCGACCTGCTGCACCTGACAGGTCTGCGGGTAGAAGCGCCCGATCGTCGGGTCGCCCTCGCGCAGGCTGAGCGGTACGCTGCGGTGCAGTAGCTCGCTGCACATCTCGCTCGTCGCGAAGCCGAGCAGCGCCTGGCGGAGCGCGTGGTTGGCCGGGTTGTTGATGACGCCCGGCATGACCGCGAGCCCTGCCTGGCCGCACGAGGCCCCGAGCGAGGCGAGGCCGAGGAACGCGGCGAGCAACCGGACGAGCACGGCGCGCGAGACCATCGCCCGAGCATAGTCCATGGCCTGCCCGTTCCGAACAGCCCCGGGCGAGGCTCGCGTCCTGCAGGCTTGCCCCACGCGGCTCGTGTACTAGCTTCGTGCCATGCGCAAGGTCGCGGTGCTCGGGGCGGGGGCGTGGGGAACCGCGCTCGCGAAGGTGCTCGCGGACAAGGGGCTGCCGACGGCCCTGTGGGCGCGCCGCCCGGAGCTCACGGACGCCATCGAGCGCGACCGCGCGAACGAGCGCTACCTCCCGGGCGCCGCGCTCCCTCCGACCCTCACGGCGACCGCGCGTCTCGGCGTCGCGCTCGAGGGCGCGGAGCTCGTGGTGCTGGTGGTGCCGTCGCACGCCATGCGCGACACGATGCGCGAGGCGGCGGGGCTCCTCACCGAGGGCGCGCTCCTCTGCAGCGCGAGCAAGGGCATCGAGAACGCGACCCTCATGCTGATGAGCGAGGTCCTCGTCGACGTGCTCGGGCGCGACGTCGAGCCGCGCCTCACGTTCCTGTCGGGCCCGAGCTTCGCGCAGGAGGTCGCGACGCGGCAGCCGACGACGGTGGTCGTGGCCGGGCGCGACAAGGGTGCGACCGAGCGCGTACAGCACGCGTTCGCGACCGATCGCTTCCGCGTGTACGCCTCCGACGACGTGGTCGGCGTCGAGGTCGGCGGCGCGCTGAAGAACGTCGTCGCGATCGCGGCGGGTATCTGCGACGGGCTCGGCTTCGGGACCAACACCCGGGCCGCGCTCATCACGCGCGGGCTCGCCGAGATGAGCCGGCTCGCGGCCGCCAAGGGCGCGCAGCCCCTCACGCTGGCCGGTCTCTCGGGCATGGGCGACCTCGTGCTCACCTGCACCGGCAGTCTGTCGCGCAACCGCACCGTCGGCTGCGAGCTCGGCCGTGGCAAGCGGCTCGCGGAGATCCTGGCCGCGCTCGGCCACGTCGCCGAGGGCGTGAAGACGACGAAGAGCGCGCACGACCTCGGCAAGAAGCTCGGCGTCGAGCTGCCGATCACGAACGAGGTCTACCGGGTGCTCTACGAGGACAAGACGGCCCGTCAGGCGGTGATCGACCTCATGACGCGCCCGCTGAAGAGCGAGTGACGAGCCCGAGCGGCGGCGCCGGCCGACCGTGGAAGGCGAAAAGCTGCGCCCGGCAGCCAGCGACCCCCGCCTCGGCTACCATGAGGACGAACGCATGAGCACCAGAGCTTCGGCACCTCGGGACACGATGACCGGGACCGCACATCGGCAGGCCGCGGGGCGGCGCGCACGGTGGGCCTCGGGGCTCGGATGGCTCGCGGCGGCCGGCGTGCTCGGCGCCGCGGCGACGGCGTACGGACAGAACCCGCCGCCCGGGGGCTACCCGCCGCCGGGGGGCTACCCGCCGCCCGGGGGTTACCCTCAGCCGGGCTATCCGCCCGGGGGCTACCCGCCGCAGTATCCCGGCTACCCGGCGCCCGGCTACGGGTACCAGACCGGCGACCCGGTCTCGACCGGGCTCGAGATGGGCTTCCTCTACGGCACCTCGGCCGCATGGGGCATCGGCACCGGCATCTGGATCGACTCCGAGGCGGAGGTGAAAGATCCCGGCATCGCGATCATCGCGCCGGTCGTTTTCGGGGCCGTCGCACCGCTCGGCGTGTTCCTCGTCGACCGCTTCGCGTTCGAGGAGGGCATGCCCGAGGGGATGCCCTCGTCGATGTCGACCGGCATCCTCATCGGCGCGGCCGAGGGCCTCGGGATCGCCGGCATCCAGTACGCGGCGGCCGACTGCCCGGAGCCGGACGCCGACCCGCCGATCTGCGACGAGTGGGGCTTCAAGGGCCTCGGTCGCTCGGTGTTCGTGGGCTCGACCGTCGGGCTCGGGGCCGGCATCGGGCTCTACTACGCCATCAAGCCCGCGCCCGAGAGCAACGTGCTCATCTCGTCGAGCCTCGTCTGGGGCACGCTCATCGGCAGCTTCTTCGGCGGCGGCGCCTCGAACATCCACGACGAGCCCGAGTTCGGCTGGGGTCGCACGAACGACGCCGTGTCGCGCGGCGGCATGATCGGCATGAACGTGGCCCTCGCCGGCGCCATCGGCGCCTCGATCGCCTGGACCCCGAGCTGGGAGGGCATCGGCTGGATGTGGGGCGGCATGGCCATCGGCATGGCCGGCACGACCCCCATCTACTTCGCCTACCTCGCCGACAAGGAGCTCGACCCGCGTCGCGGTCTCATCGCGCAGGGCATCGGCGGCATCGTCGGCCTGGCGATCCCCGCCATCGTCGTGGCGCCGAAGAAGGTCGGCATCGGGGCCGCGGCGAAGCAGACCGAGGTCGCGCGCCTCGCCGACCGTCCGGTCACGTTGACCAGCCTCGGCCTCATGCCCGTCGTGAACGGGCTCGGCGCGCAGGCCTCCGGGCTCTGGTAGCGCAGGGACGCGGGCCGAGACGCCGGCTACGGCTTGGCCTTGATGCTGAGCTTGCCCTCGTCGTCCTCGACGCGCACGTCGAGCTCGAGCCTGCTCGCGGGGGTCTCGGCCGTGCAGGAGAGCTGCTCGCCCTTGCGGCTGATGAGGACGGCGCGCGGGTCGCAGGTCACCTTCGCCCCGGACGCGCTCGCGGGCAGTTGCTTCTGCAGGCGTGCGAGCACGTCGGCCATGGGCTCGACGCGGGCCTTGACCTGCCAGCGGAAGTTGCCGGCGTCGTCCTCCTGCAGCACCTCGGCGTCCACCCGCTGGTCGTCCTCGAAGTGGATGACGCAGACGAAGGTGTCGCCCTTGCGCAGCTCGACCTGTGCCGGGCACTCCACGCTGCGCACCGGCCAGTGCCGCTGCTGCGCCGAGTCGTCGAGGATGGCCCGCTCGATCTTCGGGCGATCGTACTTGGTGCAGCTGGAAGCGAGCAGCAGGTTGCTGCCGACGAGCGTCCACGTGGCGAGTGCGCGCGCCCGCGGACCCGCGCCCGCCGGCCCGCCCACGCGCTGCAACCATCGCCTCGAGCCCATCTACCTCCTCGTCGCTGCACCGCGCCCCCCTCGCCCTGCCTCGCGGCGGGCGGGGAGCATAGGCTCGCCACCCGACACTGGCTAGCCGTATCGCCGAGCCCAACGCGCGGCTCACGGAAATGCTTTCCTGCGCGCGTCGGTGCCACCCGACGACGGGCCGCGCAAAAGAAGCGGTCGCACAATCGCGACTGCTGATTTAGTGTGCAGGGGTAGTATCCGGACGGCCCATGCCGACGCTCAAGTACTTCCTCACCGAGGGCGCGCCGCGCATCTACAGCGTCCACAAGCCGGTGACCACCATCGGGCGCGGTCAGAACAACGACCTCGTCATCGACCGCGAGGGCGTGCAGCCGAACCACGTCCAGATCTCCTTCGACGGCCGCGACTTCATGATCGAGGAGCTCGCCAAGACCTCGATTCTCGCGATCAACGGCAAGAAGAAGCGCCGGGCGCGGCTCGTGCACGGCGACCGGCTGCGCATCGGCGAGGCCGAGCTCGGCTTCAGCATGTTCGCCGAGAGCGTGAAGAAGACGACCCCGGCGACGGACGGCGAGACCACGATGGTGCTCGGCGCGAGCGAGGTGGCGGGGGTGCGCAAGCTCTTCGCCTTCAGCGAGCGGCTCATCAAGATCCAGAGCCTCGACGAGCTGCTCGAGGCGATGCTCGACGACGTGATCGAGCTGTCGCACGGTCAGCGGGGCTTCGTGCTGCTCCTGTCGGGCGCCGGCGAGGGCTCGCTCGCGAGCCCCGCGGCGGCGGAGGGCGAGGCCGCGCCGCTCACTCCCGCACCCGACAGCGGCAACCGCGCCTGGGTGGTGCGGGCGTCGCGCAACGTGCAGAAGACTGCCATCGCGGACGCGGCGGGCGGCATCTCGGACAGCATCGTGCAGCGCGTCGTCGGCACCGGTCAGCCGCTCATCGTGTCCGACGCTCTGGCCGACACGACCTTCGGCAAGAGCGACAGCGTCATCGCGATGCGCCTGTCGAGCGTGATGTGCGCGCCGCTCATCCAGCAGGGCGAGGTCATCGGCGTGCTCTACGTGGGCAACGACCAGGTCAAGCAGCTCTTCACGCGGGCGCAGCTCGACGTGCTCAGCATCTTCGCCTCGCAGGCGTCGCTCATCCTGCAGAACCACATCCTGCTCGCCGCCCTGCGCCAGGACAAGGCGAAGCTCCAGGCGGAGCTGCGCGACAAGCGCTTCGGCGACATCGTCGGCTCCTGCGCCTCGATGCGCGAGGTGTACCGCAAGCTCGAGAAGGTGGCGGCGACCGACATCAGCGTCCTCATCACGGGTGAGACCGGCACCGGCAAGGAGCTCGTGGCGCGCGAGATCCACCGCCGCAGCCAGCGCGAGAGCGGTCCCTTCGTGACCATCAACTGCGGCGCGATCCCCGAGAACCTCATCGAGAGCGAGCTCTTCGGGCACGTGAAGGGCTCCTTCACGGGCGCCATCATGGACCGGCCCGGAAAATTCCACGTCGCGAACGGCGGCACGCTGTTCCTCGACGAGATCGGCGAGCTGCCGCTCAACCTGCAGGTCAAGCTGCTGCGCGTGCTGCAGGAGCGCGTGGTGATGCGCGTCGGCTCGAGCAAGGCCGAGAAGGTCGACATCCGCATCGTGGCCGCCACGAACCGCGAGCTCGAGCAGATGGTGCGCGAGGGCACCTTCCGCGAGGACCTCTACTACCGCCTCAACGTCGTCAACCTGTGGCTCCCGCCGCTGCGCGACCGCGGCGACGACGTGCTCATCATCGCCAAGATGCTCCTGTCGAAGTACGCCGAGGAGCTCGCGAGCTCGGTGCAGGGCTTCAGCCCCGCCGCGGTCACCGCCATCAAGAAGTACCACTGGCCGGGCAACATCCGGCAGCTGCAGAACCGCATCAAGAAGGCGCTCGTCCTGTGCGACAACCGCCTCCTGTCGCCCGACGATCTCGACCTCGGCGTCGCCGCCGAGATGGCGATCATGCCGCTCGAGAAGGCGAAGGAGGACTTCCAGCGCCGCTACGTGCTCGAGGTGCTCGAGCGCAACAACGGCAACCGCACCCAGACGGCGCGCGATCTCGGCGTCGACCCGCGCACCATCTTCCGGTACCTCGAGAAGGAGTCGAAGCCCATCCCGAGCCCGGGCGGCTCGGCATGAGGAGCCGCGGGCGCCCGCACGCGCTCGGGCTTCTGGCCGTGGCGGCGATGCCGCTCGGCGGCGCGGCGTGCGCGGCGCCGGTCGAGGCCCCCTTCCGGCTCTTCGCCATCGAGATGAGCCTCGACGCGAGCGCCGTCGACACCGGGGCACGGAGCGCTCGGGCGACTGCGCGCGTGCGCCGCGCCGAGGCGGCGAGCGCCGTCCTGGGCGACCGGCTCTTCCTGCTCGGGGGGTACGGCGAGGACGGTGCCCCGAGCGCCGCGCTCGAGGTCTACGACCCGGCGGCCGACCGCTGGGAGCGCCTCGCGGACTGGCCGTCGCCGCGCCTGTTCGTGTCGCTCGCGACGGCGCACGGTGAGCTGTGCGCCGGGCACGGCTACGCCGACCTCGCCGCGCGCGACCCGGTGCTCACGATCGACTGCTACGTGCCCGGCAGCGGCGTGTGGCACACGCTGCCCGTGCTGCCGCAGCCGGTCGCGAGCCCGGCGCTCGCTGGCGTCGGCGCGTCGCTGTACGTGCTCGGAGGCTTCGACCACGCCTCCGCCACCCCCACGACCCGGTCGGCGCGCTACGATTTCTCCGCCGACGCGTGGCTGGCCCTGCCCGAGGCGAGTGCCGCCTTCAGCGCCGAGCGCGTGGCGGCGCTCGGACCGATGCTCTACGTGGCCGCCGCCACGGGCTCGGACGTGGCCTTCCTCGCCTTCGACACCGCCGTCGACACCTGGTTCATGCCGCCCCAGCCCCCGGGTGCGCTCTTCGGCCATGCGTCCTTCCTCTTCGCGGCCGAGTCGAGCGTCACGCTCGGGCTCGCGGACGCCTACCCCGACGCGGGCAAGCCGGGACGCCTCCTCTTGTCCACCAACGACTGGGAGCTCGGCCGCCCGCTGCCGAGCTTCGGCCTGCCGACGGGCTACGCGGCCGCGGCGGCGGACACGGGCGTCTACGTCGCGCTCTACGACACCATGCAGGATGGCGGCCACTACGCCTGGGACCAGCTCTGGCTCTACGAGGCGGCCGAGGATCGCTGGACCCTGCGGAGCGAGCGGGCCCACGAGGCGGCTCACCAGGCCTACTACGTTCCCCACGTGCTCGGCGGCGTCCCGCACGTGCTCGGCAACACGCTCGCTCTCGTGCCGGCGGGGCGGGACTAGTCCGAGATCGCACCGCCCCCGGTCGACGCACCGGAGGAACACGGAATCGCGGCGACGGCGCATGGACGCCCGCGCGGCCGTGCTAGCATCCGGGCTAGTGGCCGAAGGCGACCAACTGGAGCGCGCTCAGGCGCGCATAGGCGAGGTCCTCTCCGAAAAGTGGACGCTCGTGCGACTGCTCGGCGTGGGCGGGACGGCCGCCGTCTACGAGGCGCGCCACCGCAACCAGAAGCGCGTGGCGGTGAAGATCCTGCACCGCGAGCTGTCGGCCGACGAGCGCATCCGGCAGCGCTTCCTGCGCGAGGGCTACGTCGCCAACTCGGTCGGGCACCCCGGTGTCGTGACCATCGACGACGACGCCGTGACGCCCGACGGCGCGGCCTTCCTCGTGATGGAGCTGCTCGAGGGCGAGACGCTCGACGCCAAGCTCTCGCGCTCGATCGGTCCGCTCGAGCCGGCCGACGTGCTGCCGCTCGTGGATCAGCTGCTCGACGTGCTGGCGGAGGCGCACCTCAAGAACATCGTCCACCGCGACATCAAGCCCGAGAACGTGTTCGTGCTCCACGAAGGCCTCGTCAAGGTGCTCGACTTCGGCATCGCGCGGCTGCTCGAGATGGCCGCGCCGCAGAAGGCGACCCAGGCAGGCGCGATGATGGGCACCCCGGCCTTCATGGCGCCCGAGCAGGCGCGGGCGCTCTGGGACGAGGTCGACGCGCGCACCGACATCTGGGCCGTGGGCGCGACCCTGTTCAACCTGCTCACCCACGAGTTCGTGCACGAGGGGCGCACGGTGAACGAGGCGCTCGCCCTCGCCATGCTGCGCCCGGCCGACAGCGTCGCGACCCGCAACCCGGAGCTCCCGGCGCCACTCGTAGAGCTCGTCGACCGCGCCCTCGCCTACAAGAAGGAGGACCGCTGGCAGAGTGCCTTCGAGATGCAGGAGGCGCTGCGCGCCGCGGCGAGCGAGCTCGACATCGACCTCGCGCCGCCGCCCCCGGTCCCGCGCGCCGGGGCCTCGCGGCCCGGTCTGCGCACGCTCGCGGGCCTGAGCGATGGTCAGGCGCTGCCTCTCACGCGCTCGATCGCAGGCGAGCGCACGCTCGGGCCGACGCCGGCGATCGAGCCGCGGCGCAGTCGGGTCGTGCCGCTCGAGGAGGCGCTCTCGCCCGCCACGCTGCACGCCATCGGGGCGCACCATCCCGCGGCGGTCACGGCGAACGGGGTCGCGGCGGCCGTGTGGACCAAGCGCCCGCGGTCGCGCTGGCCGATCGTCGTCGCGCTCCTCGGCCTCGGGCTCGGCGGCGCGGGGGCCTTCTTCGTGTGGCGCGGCATGCGGAGCTCGTCCGCGAGCGCCGACGACGGCGCGGCGGCGGCCGGCTCCACCTCGGCGGTGGCCACGAGCGCGGCCAGCGAGCGTGCGAGCGTGGCTGCGAGTGAGAGTGCGAGTGCGGGCGCGAGTGCGAGCGCGAGTGCGGGCGCGAGTGCGGGTGCGAGTGCGGGCGCGAGTGCGGGCGCGAGCGCGAGTGCGGGCGCGAGCGCGCGTGCGACGGCGTCGGGGACGGGGGTCGCATCGCCCACCTCGCCCCCGCCCTACGGCGCTTCGACGCCGGCGACGAGCGAGCCCCCGCCGAGCCTGCCGCCGGGCGTGCACATCGACGTGACCGATCTGCCGGGCCACGCTCCGCCGCCGGCGACGACCCCTGCGCCGCCCGAGACGACCGCGCCGCCGCCCGAGACGACCGCCGCGCCACCCGAGACGACCGCTGCGCCGCCCCCGCCCCCGCCGCCGCCGACGACCCCCGCGCCGGTCGAGCCGAGCGATCTGCCCTAGGCTCGCCGTCGGTTCGCGGTTCGTCACTGTTCGCGGGGGCCGATCGAGCTCGGTGCGCGCTGCGGCTCGGCCGCGGGCGACGGTAGCGACGTCGGGTACGACGTGAAGCCGGTCAATTGCCCGTCGGCAACGCGAAACGGCCGAAGTAGCTCATCCCGCCCGTCTGCGGCCCGGCCAGGTACCAGACGAAGCCCGGCGACACGCCGAGATCGTGATAAAGGCGGAGGCCGCCCGGCACCTGGAAGTCGATCCGGGCCTTGGACGCGAGGTCGTAGGCCGCGAGCGTGTTCAGCGTCAGCGCGGGGGGATCCGGGAGCGGCGCGGTGAACCAGCCGTAGCCCGATGCGGTCTCCGGGGGCATGGCGGACCATGGCCAGTCGGCGACCTTGTAGGGCGCAAGGGCCGCCGGATCCGCGCTGTAGGGGGACGCCCAGAGCTCGACCGCCTGGAACTCGTTCACGTCGAGCTGGCCGATGCCGCGGAAGAACGCGAGGTGCGAGTGCGCGAAGTCGGGCGCGCCGTAGAAGCTGCCGTCGACCGGCGCGAGGTACGTCGACGAGGGCGCGACGCCGTCCGAGCGCGCGAGCACGCCCTGCACGGTCACCGGATCGACGAGGTTCACCTGACCGAACAGGAACTGATCCCCCGTCCACTTCGGTCCGTAGATCGCGAGGATGGGGCCGAGATCGCTGTACTGTCCGAGCGTCACGAGCCCGCTGCCGTCGAGCGTGGAGACGGAGTCGAGCCGGTCGCTGTAGTAGTACCAGACCCAGCGGGTGCTGCCGAAGGCGCTCGGATTCGGGCCGTACCCGAACGGTGCCGGATCGTACGAGTAGGTCATGGGCGCCGCGCTCCCGTCGAGCGGCGCGAGCACGGTGGCGAGCTTGCGGTGCCCGAGGGGGCCCGAGTCGACCACGAAGCCGTAGCGCACGCCGTCGGTGTTCTCGGTGTGCACGAGGCAGGCGCCGGGCGACACCGGCTCGACCCGGTAGGCGTCGATGAGCCAGCCGTCGCCCGTCGTGAAGAGCACCTCGTAGTACTTGTCGAGGTGGGCGCGGTTGAGCGCGACGACGACGTTACCCGCCGCGCTCACGACCGTTCCACCGTGGACCGCGTTGTCGCCGACGACCTCCCAGCCCGGCCGAAACACGGCGGACTCGCAGCCCGGGCCGCAGCTCTCCCAGTGGAACGCCCGCACTTGTTTCGCGTTCGCGACCCGCTCGATCGGGCAATCGACGAGCGTCGCGAACGGCGCCCACGAGGGCTCGTCACCCGGATCGGGTGGCCCGGAATCGGCGTCCGGGCCCCCGTCGGTCCCGCTGCCCCCGGCTCCCGCGGCACCGGTAGCGGTCGACCCGCCCTGCCCGCCTCCTGCCGCAACGCTCTCCGCGGGCCCGCTGCACGCGGCATGCAGGCCGGCGGCGCACGCGAGGGCGCCGGGCAAGAGAGCGAGCGTGCGCCACGGGCGCCTCACAGGCAGTCTCCAAGCTCGTGGACGCCTTGGGCATCGCCGGCGAGCTCCGCCGCCGTCAGGAAACGCTGCTCGAGGGCGCCGTCGATCTCGAGCGCGAGGCTCACGCCGCGCGCGGTCAGGATGGGCGGAAGGAGCAGCTTGCCGTGGCCCTCGAAGCTCCGCTCGACGTCGACCTCGGGCTCGCCGTCCTCGTCCTCGAGCCGCAACCGCACGGCGAAGTGCTTGCCGTGCGTGTCGCTCGCCGCGAGGAGGAGCTCTCCGAGCGGCGCGTTGCTGAGAAACACGCGGTCCATCTTCGCCTTCCGCTTGCGGCTCGCGAGCACGCTCGCGTGGTTCGTCGCGAGCTCGACGCGCAAGAGGCGCGCCGTCGGCTTGTGGTGGACCTTCACCTCGTCGATCACGTAGAGGGCGCGGTCTTCGGGCCGGTAGGTCGCGGCGAGCACCTTGCCGGGACCGACACCCGTCAACGGCAGCTCGACCGAGCGTGCCGTCGGCAGATCGAAGCGCGTGATCTTGCCCGTCCACGCGTCGCTCGCGTCCCGGCCGCCGATGATGAAGACGGCGTTCTCGCGCGCGGAGAGGACGACACCAAAATCGCTCAGGTTCGAGGCCGGCTCGACGGGGTCGCTCGGCTCGACTGGGGCGTCGAGCGCCATCGGGCCGCGCGGCTCGCCCGCGCCGCCGCCCGTCTCGCCGACGACGGACGTGAAGAGCTCTCCGCGGGGCGCGAGCGCGAGACGCACCCTCCCCGTGCCGGCGTCTACCGCGGCGACGCGCACGGACTCCGGCCCGAGCCACGGGCGCGGCTCGGCCGCCGCGACGAAGCGCGTGCCCGGCAGGAGGAGCAGGCCCACGAGCGCCGGAGGGATGCGGTCCGTGAGCTCGATCTGCTGCTCTGCGCCTGCAGCGAGCACCGTGCCGAGCTCTGGGTTCACGGTGAGCACGGGCACGTCGCGCAGGATCGGGCAGTCCGGGCACGGGCCGTAGGAGAGCCACGGAAGCCAGGAGATGAGGGCGCCCGGTGTGATGTGCGGACCGGCATGGTGCACGAAGCTACCTGCCACGTGGTGGTTCGAGCGCGGCCGGTACTGCGCGGGCAAGGCGCCGAGCCCGGCGACCTCGAACACGTGCGTCCACGCGACGCCGGCGACGGGGCTCATCCAGTCGGCCCACGCCGTCTGGGTGCCTTCGGAGGCGTACCCGGGCGCGGACCCGCTCGGGATCGGATCGACGACGGGCAGGCCCGTGAGTTCGGCGCTCGGCTCGAAGTCAGCAGGATCCGGGAAGCCGGCGGCCGGCTTGCTCGCGGCACTCGGGGCTTGAAGGATGCTCGGTGCTGTCCACGGACCGGGAGCAGAATAGTAGAGCGTGCCGATCGGGCATTGGTTCACACCGTGACACGTCAGCACGGCGTCCGGGTCGCCGAGCGAGATCCCAATCCCAGAACAGTGGCACTGGCGCGTCCCGACCGATGCCTGCGGGGTGGCCGAGTTGCCCCAGCCACCGCCGTAGGGAGGCGGCGGCAAGAGGTTCGGGGTGTACGCGAGCTTGGCCCACGCCGGGTTGTCGGGCGGGGGCGGGCACCCGACGCAACCGGGCACCGCGGCCGGAGTCTGCGCCCACACGTCGAGCGCCGCGCAGGGCACGCGGTCGCAGGCATCGCCGACGTACGGGTACGGGATGCCGTCGGTCATCTCTTGGAAGACGTTGCAGTTCGGCTGCTGGCGGTCGCCCACGAAGGGGTTCGGCACGATCGGGCAGTCGTCGCAGGCGTCGCCGACGCCGTCTTGGTCGCCGTCGTGGCCGAGCGTGCAGCGAGCCGTCGAGAGGCCCCACGCGCCCATCCAGTGCGCCGGTACGCAGTGGCTTCCGCTGGCGAGGCTCGCGCAGTAGGCGTCGCTCACGCACGGCGGGTTTGCGTCCGCGGGCTCGTCCCCGAAGAGAGAGCCCGGGCAGTTGTCGCAGAGGTCGCCGACGCCGTCGTGGTCCGAGTCGGCCTGATCGGCGTTCGCCACGAAGGGGCAGTTGTCGCAGGCGTTGCCGACGTCGTCGTCGTCGCGGTCGACGGAGCGGGCGCAGCGACCCCAGTTGCACGCGCCCTCGACGAGCGACCCCGGCGCTCCAGGCCCGAAGATGCAGGCGTTGTGCGGACCGCAGTCGGCGTCGGTCGCACAGCGCTCCACGGCGCCGGCTGGCCCGAGGTTGCTGAGCTTGCACGTGTCGCACGCGTCACCGACGCCGTCGCCATCCGCGTCAGGCTGATGGTTCCCGGCCTCGCTCCAGATGAGCGGGTTCGGGTCCATCGGGCAGTTGTCGCAGGCGTCCGGAACGCCGTCACCGTCGAGGTCGTTCGGCCCGCCGCTGAGGTCGTATTCGTTCACGCCCTGCATCGTCCAGCGGTTCCAGTTCCACTGGGACGCGGCCTGCCCGGGCGTGAGCAGGATCGGGAACCCCGAGCGCACCGGCCAGTTCGGGCACACGTCGCACGAGTCCGGAATCAGGTCGTCGTCGTGGTCGACATCGCGACCCGAGAGGGGACCTCGTCGCACTCGCCCTTGAAGCGGCCCTTCGAGTCGAAGAGCTGCGCCGAGAGGAACGCGATGTTGGCGGGGGAGTCGAGCGCTGCGAAGTCGCTGAAGTAGCCGAACCACGCAGGCGGCACATAGTAGGGTGCGTATCGACTCATGACGCCGCAGGCGACGCCGCCTTGGATGATCGGCCCGCCGGAATCACCCGGAAGGCCGCCGAAATACCAGAGTGCCGTCGATGCCGGCGCGGCGACCCAGCTGTTGGTCCAGATCGACTCGCTGCCCGGTACGATTTCCTCGAGGCTCCAGCCGGCGCTCAGCGCGTACGTGCGTTTGTCGTCGTGTGTCGGAAAGAGCTCCGCTGTCGGGCCGTAGCCCACGAACGTCGCTTCGCCGGCGCTGCAACCTCCGTTGCCGCCGAGTCCAGCGGGGTGAAGCGGTGCAACCCAGGAATTCGTGACACGCCGATCGAGTTGGATCACGGCGACGTCGATCGCGGCCTCGTCGCTCGTGCACGCACTGATCTCGGCGTGCTTGCGCACCACGACGGCGCCGCTTCGCGTGAGCGTGTGAAGCACATAGCTCGGATCCGAGGGATCGAGTGGAAGAACCGGCGTCCGGTCGAACGACACCTCGAAGCTTTCCCCGGAATCGTCCGGCTTCGTTCCGGGCCCATAGGGCCCGCTGCACTCCTGATCGGCCTCCGAGATCCCGCCGGTGATGCAGTGATTCGCGGTGACGATGTGCGTAGGCGTTGCGAGGAAGCCGCTGCACTGCCAAGTAGGCCCCTCGATGTACACGACGTTCGGGTAGAGGTTCGTGACGTCGAGCTCGCCCCCGCTGACGGCCTGGGAGACCGCGCCCGTGCGCTCGGCGGGCTCGGGCGGCGTGTCGACGCACGCGATGCTCGCGGCGGGAATGACCAGTCCGAAGAGCCCAAAGAGCGTTGCAGTCGGCATGACCCCTGCCTCCATCTCGCTAAGTCGTTCGGTGTGGTTGGCGGTCACCAGCGTGCGCGACCGGCTGTGCGTCACACGGTGACCGAGTGCTCCGGGCGCACGAAATCGCAGCCCGCGTACCAGACCAAGGCGACCTCGTGGACCAGGGTGGTGCCATCGGGGTACGTGAACGTGACGACGCAACTGTCGCCGGCACGGCCGGTGATCGGTACGTCGAGGCCGTACGGGTAGTCGCCAGGCGGCGGAAGCGTCACGTCCATCGCGGCACAACCGCCGCGGACGCTGAGAGACGTGCCGCCGTAGGCCACGACAATGACCCGCAGGAAGATGTCCTCTTGGTCCGGGCACCCCTCGTTGCAGCCTTGGCCGAACGCCCACACGGCGACGACCGTCAGGATGCGCAGCCCGAGCCCCGCCGCGGCGCCGAAGAGCCTGCGCCGGCGAAGAGGCGACCTGCGGCGCGCCTGTGGAACTGGAGCGCCGGGCATGCCGCCTTCGGCGTTGCGCGCGAACCCGATGGTGTTCGGGGGGCGCTGCGAGCCGGTCGCGCGCCCGGCGCGTGCCCGCGCAGTTCCCGCCTGCGAAGGCACGGCGCTCGCAACGCTCGCCCCGAGCCCGGCGCAGACAGTCCCGAGAAACGCGCCTCCGGAGCCTCCCCGAGTAGCCCGTTGCCCGCCCCTAGGAGCCATGTCGCGAGGCTACGCGCCGGGCGGCGTGACCGTCAAGCCGGTCAGGGCTCGTGCGGTCTCGTGTGGCCGCCCTCGCGACGCTCGCGCGGCCAACGGAGCCCGACGCGCGTGGCGGCGCGTTTTCCCTTGACGGCGTGCGCCGCCGTGAATGAGCGTAGCGCCGAGCTCCTCGCGGAGCTGGGAGGTACCGAATGGCATCGATCGATCTCATCGCCGCGGGCCGGCGCCTGCGCGGCCCCTATCTCGTGCAACAGGCGGGCTACACGGTCGGGATCGCCCACGCCGAGGGCGCAGCGCTCGTGGGGCTGCTCCCCGAGGCAGAGCTCACCCGGGCCGAGGCGCTCGCCGCCGAGGTGACCGAGGCGCTGAAGGACAAGACCCTCGCCGCCGCCGACGCCTCCGGTGCGACCGGCGACCAGAACCGGAGCTTGCGCACGGCGAAGATCTGGCGTCGCAGGATGGTCAGCCGCGCGGCCCGTGCCGAGCGCAAGGGGGCCAAGATCCCGGCTGGCCTGCTGACCATCAGTCCCAAGAAGACGGTGCCTGCCGTGGCCACCCAGCTCGCGGACATGCTCGCGCTGGCCGACAAGCACGCCGCCGAGCTCGACAAGGCCGGCCCAGGCTTGGCGCAGCTCCTCGCAGAGGGGCAGGCGGCCGCGACGGCGCTCGGCACCGCCGACGCGGCGCAGGAGGTGAAGCGCTTCGAGGCGCTCCCCTCCGCCGTGCGAGCGTTCTACGCGAAGAAGGCCGAGCTCTATCAGACGCTCAAGGTGATCAACGACGCCGGCCACGAGCTCCACGCCGGCGCCCCGGAGGCGGCTGGGCGCTACAACCTCAAGATCCTCCACCGCGCCGCGTCGAAGGCGCCGAAGGCGCCGAAGCCGCCGAAGGCGCCCTGATCGACACCCGCGCCGGCGCCCGGGCCGAACCACTCCGGCGGCGCCCCGACTTCGGCAACTACCCGAGTTTCCTCCGACAGGCGCTGCGTTCGGCGGGCTGCGTTCGGCGGGATGCGCGCGGCTGCCGAGTGGTGCCGAGCGTCGACGAGCGCGCGCCGAGCGTCGACGAGCGCGCGCCGAGCGTCGACGAGCGCACGCCGAGCGTCGACGAGCGCGCGCCGAGCGTCGACGAGCGACCGCCGAGCGTCGACGAGCGCACGCCGAGCGTCTGCGAGCACGCGCCGAGCGTCGACGAACGCGCGCCGA
This sequence comes from Myxococcales bacterium, assembly GCA_016212965.1. Lineage (GTDB taxonomy): Bacteria > Myxococcota_A > Polyangia > Polyangiales > Polyangiaceae > JACRDA01. The sequence goes on along the minus strand of JACRDA010000221.1, from coordinate 9,949 downwards.
GCGTCGCCGGCGAGTGACCGAGCGCGGCCCGACGCGCGCCGAGCGCTGGCCGACGCCGCGCCAGGGCGTGATGTGCGGCCCGGGGTCAGATTCGGGCTGGGGCGTGCGGTCGAGGCACTGATTCGCTCCCTCGCGTCTCCTGCCTGAAGTCTGAAGCCCGATCCCTGTAGCCGCGAGACTTTCGCCCGCAAGGGCGAAAGTCGAGTCAGCGCCCGAGATCGTCGGCGATGCGGTCGAGCACACCGTTGACGAAGACGCCGGACCCCTCGGTACCGTAGCGCTTCGCGAGCTCGACCGCCTCGTCGAGCACGACCGCCCGCGGCGCGCCGTCGCGGTTGCGTAGCTCGTGGGCACCGAGGCGCAGGATGTTCCGGTCGACGCGCGTCATGCGCTCGAGGCGCCAGTGGCGGCTCGCGCCGCGCAGGAGCTCGTCCACGGCCGCGAGATCGCGCGCCACGCCGCGCACGAGCGTGTCGGCGAACTCGCGCCCCTCGACGTCGCCGTCGAGCTCGCGCCAGTACCCGACGATGACGCGCTCGACGTCGTCGCTCGTGGTGTCGAGCGCGAAGAGCATCTGGAGGGCGGCTTCGCGGCCGCTCGTGCGCGCTCCCATGGAAGGTCTCCTCGGCATCGCACCGGGCTCGGCCCGGTGCGCGCGCTCAGTACCAGCCGGCCCCTTCGAGCGCGCGGCCGAGGGACACGAGCTCGATGGCCGCGGTCGCCGCCTCGGCGCCCTTGTTGCCGCTCTTCGTGCCCGCGCGGTCGATGGCCTGCTCGAGGTTGTCGGTGGTGAGCACGCCGAAGGTCACCGGCAGCCCGGTCTTGAGCGACACGTGCGCCAGGCCCTTGGCGACCTCGCCCGCGATGTACTCGAAGTGCGCCGTGGAGCCGCGGATGAGCGCCCCGAGCGCGACGATGGCGTTCACGTCGCCCTTCTCCGCGATGCGCGACACCACGAGCGGCAGCTCCCAGCTGCCGGGTGAGCGCACCAGCGTGATGCGCTCGGCCGCCGCGCCGTGCCGGAGGAGCGCGTCGACGGCGCCCTCGATGAGCCGGTCGACGATGAAGGCGTTGAAGCGGCTCGCGACGATCGCGAAGCGCGCGCCCTCGGGCACGACGAGGTTGCCCTCCAGCACCCGCACGCCGGGACGAAGGATCTGTGCCGTGTTCTCACCCATGGTCTTCCCTCAGGTCGCGCCTGCGTCCGGCGTCTGCGCGCCGCCGGCACCGCCGAGCGCCACGCGCTCGACGATCTCGAGCCCGTAGCCCGTGAGCCCCGCGATCTTGCGCGGGTTGCCCGTGAGCAAGCGCAGCTTGCGCACGCCGAGGTCGCGCAGGACCTGCGCGCCGAGCCCGAACTGCCGCAGCGTGTGGCGCACCTTGCTGGCCGCGCCCTCGGCGGAGGGCGCGCTGTCCGCGGGCGGGGCCGGCGGCGCCGCCGGCTCGTCGCGGCTTGGCAGCCACAGGAGCTCGTCGGAGAGCCGGCGCAGCGGCGGCAGGTAGAGCACGACGCCACGCCCCTCGGCCTCGATGCGCTGGATTGCCTCGCGCAGGTTCGCGCCTCCCTCGGTCGGCGTGGAGCAGAAGAGATCGGCCACGAGCGAGCCCGAGTGCACGCGGCAGAGCACCGGCTCGTCGCCCGCGACGTCGCCGCGCACGAGCGCGAGGGCCTGACGCGACTCGACCGGCAGCTCGTACACCGCGGCGGTCCAGTCGGTGCCGGTGAGGTCGAGCCGGAGCGGGCGCGACACCACGCGCTCGATGAGGTGCTCGGTCTGCAGCCGGTACTGGATGAGCTCGGCGATGGTGAGGATCACGAGCCCGTGCTCGGCGGCGAAGACCTCGAGGTCGGGCATGCGCGCCATCGTGCCGTCGTCCTTCATGATCTCGCAGATGACGCCGGCGGGTGCGAGGCCCGCGAGCCGCGCGAGATCGACCGCGCCCTCGGTCTGACCGGTGCGCACGAGCACGCCGCCGCGGCGCGCCCGGAGCGGGAAGACGTGTCCCGGCGTCACGATGTCGCCGGGCCGCACCTTGGGGTCGATCGCGACCTTGATGGTGTGGGCGCGGTCGGCCGCGCTGATGCCGGTCGTCACGCCCTCGCGCGCCTCGATGCTCACGGTGAACGCGGTCCCGAGCGGCGGCCCGCCGCGGCCCGGCACCGTCATCATCGGCAGATCCATGCGCGCGACCTGCGCCTCGTCGAGCGACAGGCAGATGAGGCCGCGCCCGTGCTTGGCCATGAAGTTCACGGCCTCGGGCGTGACGAGCTCGGCGGCCAGGCAGAGGTCGCCCTCGTTCTCGCGATCCTCGTCGTCGACGAGGATGATCATGCGGCCGGCGCGGATCTCTTCGAGCGCGCGGTTGACGCGCTCGAGCACGGCCGAGGCGATGGTGAGGCGGTGGGGCATGGAGGCTCGGCGGGCGGTGCGCGGGCGCGGGCGCGGGGGGACGACGGTGCGCACCCGCGCGCGGTCGAGCGTCTCTAGCGCTCCCTCCCGCTGCCGTCGAGGGGGACCAGGGCGGAGCGAGCGGCGTGGCGCCGCCTGCCGCCCGCGGACGGCCGTGATAGGGGTGCGGGGAGCCATGGAACAGTACGACGCGGTCATCATCGGTTCCGGCTACGGGGGCAGCATCCCGGCGGCGCGGCTGGCCGAGGCCGGCATGAGCGTGCTCGTGCTCGAGCGCGGGCCGCGCTACGCGGCGGCCGACTTCGAGCAGAGCGACGACCCGCGCTACATCCAGCGCATCGTCGACCTCGTGCTGTCGAAGACGAACGTCGCCTTCCGCACGGGCAAGATGGTGGGCGGCGCCTCGATCCCGATGGACGGGGCGCACTTCCGCATGCCGCAGCGGAGCTTCGAGGTCGTGGACGGGCTCGGGCGGCGCTACTGGCCCGACGTCTACAGCCGCGCGATGCTCGACCCCTACTACGAGCGCGCCGAGCAGATGCTCTCGGTGCGGCAGCTCGGGTGGACCGAGATCTCGAAGGCCGGGGGGCTGTTCGCCAAGATGCTCGACACGGTCGGGGCGAGCGCCGAGCGCGCGCGACTCAACTACACCGATTGCCGGCAGTGCGGCTTCTGCGCGCAGGGCTGCATCTACGGCAAGAAGCAGAGCTTGCTCTACAACTACATCCCGCTCGCCGAGAGCCATGGCGCCGAGTTTCGCGCCGGCTGCCTCGTCGACCACCTCGAGCCCGTCAAGGGGGGCTACCTCGTCTACTACGAGCGCTTCGGCGTCGCGCGGCACGCGTTCGCGCGGCGCGTGTTCGTGGCGGGGGGCGGCATCCACACGCCCGCCTTGCTCCTGCGGTCGCAGAACTGGCTCCCGGCGCTGTCGAGCCACGTGGGCGAGCACTTCAACAACAACGGCGAGCACGCCTTCCTCGGCATCCTGCCGCCGGAGTTCGACGAGCTGTCGAGCTACCTGTGCTGGAAGGGCATGGACAACGCGGGGGTCATGTCCTTCCACTGGTTCGACTCGCACGACTTCACGCTGCACCCGGGCGGCGGCATCGAGCCCACGGTGTTCGCGGCCGACTTCGCGGCCCCGGACGACGCCGTGCTGCCGAGCCGCGCCTGGGGCATGCCCTACAAGCGCTTCGTCGAGACGGTGTACCCCCACCGCATCATCGCCTTCTCGGCCCTCGGGCTCGCCGAAGGCCACCGCGCCGTCGCGATCGACGCCGCCGGCGCGCCGGACATGGTCGAGCGCGACCGCAGCGCCTACGACGCCTACCTCGATCGCATCGAGGTGGTGATGGCCGATCTCGAGGCGCAAACCGGTGTGAGGCTCTTGCCCACCGTGCCGCGCCCGCTCGCGGGCACGACCTCCGCGCACCTCCTCTGCTCGTGCCGCATGGCGGAGTCGGCCGCGGACGGGGTCGTCGATCCGGACGGCCAGGTGTTCGGCTACGAGAACCTCTACGTGTGCGACGCCAGCGCGCTCTCTTTCGCGCTCGGCGTCAACCCGGCCCTCACCATCAGCGCCATCGCCGAGCGCACCGCCGAGCTCGCCATCGCCAAGGGGTGACCGTCATGCGCCGCCTGCCCGTAGAGCCCCCGCACCCGAACGCCTCCCCGCGCACCGCCGATCCCCGCGTCCTCGCCCGCGCCCGCCTGCTCGCGCGCCGCGACTTCATCGGTCTCGCCGCGGTCGCCGCGAGCGCCTTCGTCGGCGCCGCGCCCGGCTGCGCGGCGGACGAGACCACGACCGAGCCGCCGCCCGCGCCGAGCGACTTCGATCTGCCGACCCTCGGCGGCGCCCCCGACACGCCGCAGGGGCGCATCGTGGCCGCCTTCGTCGACACGGTGGTGCCGGGCCGCTGGCGCGATCCCGAGGGCGCGCCGGGCGGTATCGACGTCGGGGCACCGGGCATGTTCTTCGACCCGGAGCTTCCGGCGGCGCAGTTCCTCGGCGTGCTCGCGCTCGTGCTCGACGCCATCGCCAAGGCCGAGTTTCCGGGGCGCGGCTTCGCGGCCCTGCACCCCGACGAGCGCGATCGGGTCCTCGAGGAGGCGCTCGCCGACCCGACCTCGCCCATGATCTTCGCCGTGCAGCTCGCCAAGCTCGCGGCGTTCAGCGCACCGGGCATCGGCCGCTACCTCGGCTACCCGGGTCCGAACCCGGGCTACGTGGACGATGCCGACTTCACCTTCGGGGTCGCCATGGCGACCGAGATCACGACGGATGGCAACCTGCCCTGAGCGACGGGCTCGGCGAACGGCGAGCGTGCCATGGGCGAGCTGAGCCTCTGGTGGGTGCGACACGAGGGAGGCGAGCCCATCGGGCCCGTCGAGGAGGAGCTCCTCGTGCGCGGCATCCTCGCGGGCAAGGTGCCGCGCGGGGCGCAGGTGTGCCGCATCGCGAGCACCGCCTGGCGACCGCTCGGCGAGGTGGAGCCCTTCGCCACGGCAGCGCGCGCGCTCGGTCCGCCCTCCGCGCCCGTGGCGGCGGCGCCCACCGCGGCCGCGGCCGAGCCCCCGCCGCGCGGCCCCGAGTCGAGCATCCCGCCGCCGCTCCCGGTGCCCGCGCTGACGGAGGCCGAGGAACGCGCCCTGTCCACGCCGGGCGCGCTCCCGGCGGTCATCCTCCCATCGAGCCCCTCGCTCGACGACGGGCCCGAGCTCGACATCGAGCTCGTCTCCGCGCCCGGCAGCGCCCCGGAGATCCCCGACGCCACGCCCTCCGACGAGCGGGCCACGGCCCCGGCCCCGGGCGTCGTCGGGCGCCCCGCGTTCATGGCCATGACGAGCGAGTTCTTCCGGGCCGGTGACGATCTCGCGGCGACGCCGCGCGCCTCGACGACGGGCACGCCGGGCGCGACGGGCACGCCGGGCGCAGTGCCCGACGCAGAGCGCTCGCTGCCCGGCGGCGCGCTCGAGCTCGGACAGGCCGAACCGCGGCGCCGCTCGCCGGCGCTCGCGACGGTCGGCATCGTGCTCCTGCTCTGCGCGCTCGCGGTCGTGGTCGCGCTCTTGCGGGGCTGAGTCGCGCCTCGCGGCCGCGTTCTTCGCGCACCCGTTCCGCGCCGTGGTAGACGACCGCTTTGCCGTGCGCCCCTGGGGAGGGGACAGGCAGGGAGGTCTGGGGACATGGCAGAGGCAATGGCCACCGAGGCGGGCGACCCCAAGAGCGCCGAGGACGAGAAGCGCTTCGACGTCTTCGAGCTCATGGCCGCCATCGTGCTCGGGCTCGCGGCGGTCGGCGGCGCCTGGGCCGCCTTCCAGAGCGGCCTGTGGGGCGGCAACCAGGCGAGCGCCTACGCCGAGGCGGCGAACATGATGAGCGAGGCCTCCGCGCTGGTCACCGAGGCGTCGAACCTCGCGACCGAGGCGTCGATGACCGCGAACCGCGACGCGGACATCGACCTCCAGGTGAAGCGCCTGCTCTTCGAAGGCGCGCACGCGAACGACGAGGCGCTCGCGAAGCGCAACGTGGCGCTCGCCAAGTACCTCTACAGCGACCAGCTGAGCCCGCAGGCCTCGAAGTTCCTGGGCATCCCCGAGCGCGAGCACTTCGAGGACATCACGGACGCCGAGCTCGCCGCGGCGAACGCGAAGAGCCTCGACGACAAGTACTTCGATGCGCTCTACGCGGAGGCGTCGAGCCAGTACGACGTCGCCGAGAAGCGCCAGAAGGACGCGAAAGCGCGCTTTTTCGAGGGCCAGATCGCGAACTACAACGGCGACGTCCTGTCGCTGACCGCCGTGCTCTACACGGTCTGCCTGTTTCTCGCCGGCATCGGCCTCGTGTTCAAGACGCGCGTGCGCTGGGCCTTCGGGGGGCTCGCGGTCGTGGCGCTCGTCGCCTCGAGCGTGCACATCTTCAGCCAGAAGTGGACGGGCCTCGAGGCGCCGCAGCCCGAGGCGCCGCCGAGCGCCACCGCCGGCCCTGCGGCACCGTCGGCCTCCGCCGCGGCGACGCAGGCGCCCGCCGAGGGCACGAAGTAGGGCTCGACAGCTGTCCGACCGCCCGAGCGCTAGCGCCGCGACGCGCGACTCGTGAGACCGCGTGACGAGGATGGTCATGTAACCGTGGGTGCGCCGGATCGAACCGTGGGTGCGCCGGATCGAACCGTGGGTGCGTCGGATCGAACCGCGGGTGCGTCGGATCGAACTGTGGGCGCGTCGGATCGAACCGTGGGTGCGTCGGATCGAACCGCGGGCGCGTCCGATCGAACTGTGTGCGCATCCGATCGAACTGTGGGTGCGTCCGATCGAACTGTGGGTGCGTCGGATCGAACTGTGTGCGCGTCCGATCAAAGTGCGGGTGCGTCGGATCGAACTGTGGGTGCGTCGGATCGAAGTGCGGGTGCCTGTAAATTCGGCCACTTGGCCGATGACCCTCCGCGTCAGCCGCGCCCGCCGCGTCAGCTCGCGGGCGGCGCTGGCGGCGCGGGAGGGCCCGTCGGGGGCGCCGCGGCGGGCCCGCCGGACAGGGGCCCGAGCGAGAACGCCGCCGCGAGGGCCGGTGTGCCGCTCTTGCGGGCCGCCGCACGCGCGGCCTGGCGGGCGAGCCGCGCCTTCCGCGCCCGGCGTAGAGCGACGGCGCGACGGCGGCCTCGTCGCCCTCGTGCCAGCGCACCCAGCCGCCGGCTGGCTCCGGCACGGCGCCGCGTCCGGCGCGCGGTAGCGAGACCCGGCTGTGCTGGCGGGACGGCTCGGACACCGGCCGACGCCGACCCGCTGCACTTCGAACTCGGATGGCCGGCGCGTTCCGAGCTAGGATCCGCGCATGACGCGCCTCGAACGGTTCCGTGCGGTCGTCGCGGCGTTGGACCCAACGGCACCCCCCAAGGCTGCTCTGGACGGCGGGCTCTACGTCGCGCCGCCGAGCTCGGTGACGGAGACGCTCGTGCACCGCTTGGCGCTCGCGCCGAACTCGACGAACCTGCTGCTCGGGCACATCGGCGGAGGCAAGACGACCACGTTGCTGCGCGCAGCTCGGGCACTGCGCGACGAGGTGAAAGAGGCCGGCGACCGCGTCTTCTACGAGGACGTCGCGCGGCGACACTGTCTCGACACCGAGCCGCTCGAAGGGGTCCTCGTAGCACTCGCCGGGATGGACCTCATTCCGGCAACCCCGTTGGGTTCGCCCATCGCGACGGCTGCTGATGAGGCTGCGGAGGAGATCCGGAAGCATGCCCGCGGCTACACGGAGTGGGTCACGGACGACGACGACCGCGCCGACTGGGGCGACGGGCCAGACGAAGGCGACGATGGACTGCCGATGCGGGCGGTGCGCCATCCGGGCGCGATTCGTTCTCCCATGGCGCCTCTTCCTTCGCGACTTCGCAGCTTGATCAAGCCTCTGGAAGCGCTCCGCGCCGGCAGACACGCGATCTTCTTCTTCGACTCCCTCGATCGGCTGACGAGTCCGGGTGAGTTTCGGACGGCGGTGGAGCACGATCTGCGCGCGCTGCGCCAGGCCGGGATCGGCGTCGTCGTCGCCGGGCCGATCCGCTATGCGCTCGGGCACGACCGCACCGTGTACGACCTCTTCGACCATGTGCACGTCTTGCCAGCGGCCGATCCCAGCACGCCCGAAGGCGAACGGTTCCTCTGCGACGTGCTTCGGTTGCGCGCTCCCGGCAGCCCGCCGGACGGGCTCTTCGAGGAACCGGAACGGGCCCTCATCGCTCGGGCGTCCGGCGGTGTGCTTCGTCACCTCGTCGGTCTCGCGAGGAGCGCGGCAGAGGAGGCGTACGCCGGAGGTGCGGCAAGCGTAACGGCAGGCCACATCGAGGCCGCGGTCCAGACGCTCGGCGACTCCCTCGCATTCGGCCTCGACGACGCACAGCTCGCTGCGGTGACCAAGCTGATGCAGGGCGGCGGATTCGTCATTCGCGGGGAGCAAGAGCTGGCACTCCTCGATTCCGCGCGCATCGTCTTTCGCCGCCCAGGAACGTTCGAGGTGCATCCGGCCCTGTCCGCGCGCCTCTCAGGCACGCGGATCGCGGCGTGAGCAGGCCGAGCATGGACCGCTGGGAGCTCGCGGCGCGTCTCGCCGCTGGACCGCTGCTCGCGGCTGCCGTGGTCGCGGACGATGCTTCCGTCGGCGATGTCGCCATCAAGCTGGATGCCGATCTTCGCCTGCTCGGTGCGCGGGATGTGCGGCTGGTGTCGACGTCGAGCGCGCGCGAGTTGGAGGATGCTGTCGCGGCGGAGCCCGCCACGTCTCTCGTCGTTCATGGTTTCGGTGCCTTCGCCCCGAACGAGTGGGCGCGGCTCGATCGCGCCAGAACGCGTCTTGCGCACGGCGACCGCGCGGTTCTCTTCGTCCTTCATCCCGCCGAACTCAAGGCGCTCCTGCGTTTCGCCCCGAACCTGGCGAGCTGGCTCGCGACCGAGACCCACCACGTCGTCAACTCGGATGCGCTCACGGCCGACGAGCGTGAAGCGCGCCTCATGCGCCTCCGGGAGAAGCACGGGCTCTGCGACGAGGAAGCCGTGCGGTACGTCGAGCAGCGAACCGAACAGGCGCTCGATCCGGACTTCGGGGAGTGGATGGTCTTGCTTGGACGGGGCGATCTCCTTCGCGGCAAGGCGGTTGCCCGCGATGGATGATCTCGAGAAGCGCGTGCGCGACACCGCGCCGCCACCGCAGCCGCGCTTGCCGAGCCAGCTCCACGGGGCGATTCGCGCTCGGCTCAGCCGCGCGTTCGACGACGGGGACCTCGAGACGCCGTTGCACGACATCATGAAGCACGTGAGGTTGATGCCCCCTCCTCCGAACGCCCCCGGTGACGCGCAAGGCATCGTCGGTGGCGTGAAGGACTATAAGCGCCGCCCGGAGAGCGCACGCCTGGTCCGCCGAGATGGGGCTTGGTTCCACTTCACCATCACGGTGAGAGCGGGACACGACGCGCTGCTCTACGTGCTCGGCTACGATTTCGAGCTCGTTCTGCTGAACACCGTGCCGCCGTTCGTTCGTTTCGACCTGAATCTGCCGGGGCTGGCGCAGAGCTCGCACGAGCCCCGTAGCCACGTCCACCCGGGACACGATGAGATCCGCCTCCCCGCGCCTGTGCTGGACCCCTTGGAGGCGATCGAGCTGATGCTGAGCGTCAGGCCCGTGCGATGACGCGTGTCCGCTGCACGCCCCCGAAGCTTCTGCCACGCCGGCTCCCGTGCTGCGTAAGTGATATTCTGTAAACTTTTCAAGAGCTTGCGCCAGCACGTCAGAGCTGCGAGGCCACTCCGGGGAGTCGCTCGCTGGCGAGGGCTGCGTCAAGACCTTCGCCGGCGGCGAAGCGCGCGGCGCCGGAGTCACAGCGCGTAGCTGGCGCGATCACGCTCGAATCGCCTAGAGCGCCGATCAGCTTGATTCCATAGCAAATTCGATCGCTTGGCAACGAGGGCGCGCAGGGGGATCGACAAGACATGCGAGCCATGATCTCGTCACCTCATGAGGTGCCCGCGATGATGCGTTGGAGTCCGCCGGT
>JACRDA010000220.1 GCA_016212965.1 Myxococcales bacterium | reverse complement strand
GCGGGCGCGCGCCTCGGCCGCTGCGATGCGCTGCGCGAGCTCGTCCGCCATCGGCCGTAGCGTAGCCGAAGCCCGGTCCGAGGCGCCCCGGTGATACGCTCCCCGGCGCCGTGGCCAGCCGCACCGCCGACGAGTTCCTGGCGCAGCATCCCGAGCTGCTCGACGAGGACGAGCGCTCGCCCGCGCTCGTGCGCCGTGTGGTCGAGCTCGCGGCGCCGCTCGAGCGCTACCACCGCTTCGAGTGCCGCGGCCTCGAGCGCGTGCCCGACGGCCCGGTCCTGCTCGTCGCGAACCACTCCGCCGCCGCCGTCCAGGAGATCTTGCTCATCCTGCGCTCGTGGTACCTGCGCTTCGGCGAGCGGCCGGCGCGCGGGCTGCTGCACCGGGCGGTCTACGAGTTCCCGTTCCGCCAGATCCCGCTCCTGCCGCGGCTCGGCGGCGTGTTCGCCCATCCGCGCGTGGCCCTGCGGGCGCTCGAGCGCGGCTCGGCGCTGCTCGTCTTTCCGGGCGGCGAGCTGTCGGTGTGCCGGCCCTTCTCGGAGCGGCACCGCATCCTGCTCGGGGGGCGGAGCGGCTTTCTCGACCTCGCGCGCCGCGCGCGCGTCCCCATCGTGCCGCTCGTCGTGCACGGTGCGCACACCGCCTACGTGATGCTGCGCGGTGCAGAGCGCCGCGCCGAGCTCTCCGGGCTCGGGCGCCTGCTCGGCCTCAAGGCCGTGCCCATGACGGTGGGCGGCGTCGTCCTCGCCGCGACCCTCCTCCTGCCGCCGCTCTGGCCGCTCGCGCCCCTCGCGGCGGCCGCCGCGCTCGTGCCCCTGCCCGCACGCATCACGGCCGAGGCGCTCGATCCGATCCCGGTGTCGGCGATCGACGCGGCGACGGTCGACAGCGTGCAGGCGGTGATGCAGCGCGGCATGGACCGGCTCGTCGCAGAGCGGCGCCGCGCCCGGCGAGCCGAGCTCGAGCAGTGGCTCGGCGCGTGGGGCTCGGCGAAACCCGAGGCACGGCACCCGTGGCGCTCCTGAAGTCGAGGCCGCGCATCCGCGTGCTCGCCCCGCCCACGGGCTTCGTGGGCGAGCCCTTCCGGCTCGAGGTGGTGCTCGAGTGCAAGCGACCGCTCGGCATCGGTGGGCTCACCATCGAGCTCGAGGGGAGCGAGCAGATCCAGCGCGGCGAGGACTGGGGCAGCCGGCGCATCGGGCGCTGGGGTGCGCGCCTGTGCGAGGCGCGCGACCTGCCCGCCGGACCCTCGAGCTTCAAGGTCGCCTTCGAGCTGCCGGCGGACGCGCCCCCGACCTACGCGGGCAAGATCGTGCGCGTGGCGTACACGGCGACCGTGCACGTCGACATCCCGTGGTGGCCGGACGCGACGCGCGCCTTCACGATCCGGGTCGCCGAGCCCGCCCGCCCGGCCGAGGGGACGGCGCGCGTGGTGTCGACCGCACCGAGCGGACCGCGCGGCAAGGAGCCGCACCTCGAGTGCAGCCTCGCGAGCGACGTCGTCGCGCTCGGCGGCAAGCTCCACGGCGCCGTCTCGTTCCAGAACGTCGCCGCGAACCGCTATCGCTCGCTCGCGCTCACGCTCGTCGGCCGCGAGGCGGTGCGCACCGAGGGCGGCCTCGTCGTGAGCCGCGGGGGCGAGCACCGCTTCGGGACCGAGCTCGTGCTCCCGGCGCTCCGCGAGGGCGAGAGCGTGCCCTTCGCGCTCGGCGTGCCGAAGAACCTGCCCCCGAGCCACGAGGCCCGGACCTGGGCGCTGCGCTGGGCGCTCGAGCTCCGCGCCCCGTGCGGCTGGAATCGCGAGGTCGGCGCGACCCTGCCGCTCATCGTCGCCCCGCTCGGCTCCACGGCCCAGGCCGCCCCGCGCGCCGCGCCCCCGAGCGTGGGGGCCGCGCGCGTCCTGCGCCTGTGGACGGAGCTCGCCCTGCGCACGGGCATGCGCCTCGAGGACGGCGCGCTCGTCAAGGAGGTCGCCGGCACGGTGGTGCGCCTGCGCGCCGAGCAGCGCGCGAGCGGCCACGTGCTCGTGGGCGAGCTCGGCTTCGCGACGCTCGGCCTCGGCCTGCGGGGCGGACCGGCGAGCGTGTGGCAGCGCCTGCTCGCGGACGATCTCGCGCCCGGGCGAGCGGGCGCCGCGAGCGGCGTGCTCGTGCCGCTCCCCCAGGGCAAGGCCTGGATCGGCGCGCGGGATCCGGGCCAGCGCGACGCGCTCGTCACGGCGGTCGCACCGTGGCTCGCGCGCGCGCCGCTCGCCTCCATCGAGGACGAGCGCATCGTGCTCGAGCGGCGCGGGGCGGCGCAGGACACGGCCGTCGTCGGCGAGCTCGCCAGGGCGGCGCTCGAGCTCGCGCACGGCCTCGCCGAGGCCCGGCGCGCGATCCCCGCCCCGACCCTCATGGCCGAGCACGTACCCGCCTGGCGCAAGCTCGCCGTCGAGCTCGGCAGCGAGCTCGAGCTCGGGCGCATGGCCGTGCTCGGCCGGCACGAGGGCCTCGAGGCGCGCGTCGTCACGGAGTGGCACGCCGACGGCACGCCCGAGGCGACCACCGTGTCGCTGCGGGCCGAGCCGCCGCTCGCCGAGGACCACGAGCGGACGTTCCGGCCCGAGGACGGCTGGAGCCGCCCGCTCGAGGCGCTGCCGCCCGCGGCGCAGAAGCTGCTCCGCGCCCTCGGGCCGAACGTGCTCGGCGTCGCCCTCGGGCGCGAGTGGCTCGAGCTCGCCCGGCCCGCTCCGCTCGCGGAGCCCCTCGCCGAGGTGCGCCTGCGCCTCGGCGAGCTCGCCGCGGTCGCCCGCGCGCTCGGCCGCGCGGACGCGGGCCCGTATCGCTAGGGGCGTGTCGGGAAGAGACGGGCCGGTCGAGCCCGAGCCCGAGCCCGTGTTTCGTGTCCGTGTCCGTGTCCGGTGCGAGCGGCGGGGGCGGGGCAGAGGGTGCTTGGGTCGGGGGGGGCCGGCTCGGCGGCATGCGCGATGGGCGGGTGGCCGCTCGGCTTTCGGGCTGCGTCGGCCTGGTGGCGGTAGGTTCGCGCGGTCGTGCCGATCCGGCGCGGCCAAGCCGAGCCGCGTCGCCCCGGGGGGCCGCTGTAAGCGCTTGACGCCGCGTGTGTTGTTCCTCCAACCCGGATGACCCACCCACGCAGGAGCGAAGCATGAAACCGCGACTCGCCCTCGACAGACCCCGAGCTCTCTCGGCCATCGGCGCTTGCGCGCTTGCGCTCGTCGCTGCGCCAGCCACGGCGGCCGACGTGCCCATGTTCCGAGCCAGCGACGGAGACACCGTATACGTTCTGCTCGGCGACCCGAGCGACGCCAGTTCGGCCATGCGCGTCCAGGTGCTGCCGCGACTCTGCGGGCCCACGCGGCGCGCGGTGAGCGACGCGAGGTGTCGCGGCGCACAGATCCGCTCCCACGGCACCACGGCGAGCGTCACCTGGGTGCTCGAAACGCAGGCGCCCTCCGCCGACTTCGTCCCGCGGCTCATGCAGGAACGGGCCGTCGAGGCGCGGAGCATGGGGCTGCCCGCGCCGAGCCCGCTCACGCTCGACCCCGTGCGCGTGAGAGACGTCACGGTCCGCTTGCGCGTCGACGGTGCGATCGTGGCCGAACGCACCATCACCGGATCGCTCGAGCCCCACCACGCCGGCACGCTCGAGGTGGCCGGCGATCGGTCGGTCGTCGACGCGGTCAAGCGCGGGCACTTCAGCCTGGAAGCAGAGATGCAGGTGCCGATGGCGAGCTACAGCAGCTTGACGGTGAAGGTGGACGAGCGCGCCGTGAGCGACAGCCGGACCGAGGCCTTCCGTAGCGTCGTGCAGCAAACCTCCTCGACACGAAGCTCGTTTCTCTTCGGCGGTTTCCGCCAAGCCACCCGAAGACGCCTCGAAGAATCGCGGGCCGACGCGACCTCCTTCGAGGGCTCGAGCAGCTCGACCTCCGTCCTGATCATCGACGGGGACGCGGCCACGGAGCGCCATCTCGACGAGATGCTGGGCTTCATCCGCCGGGAAAAAGCCCAGTTCCTGGCCGCGCACCGGGCCGCGGCTGCGGCCGCGCAGTCGGGCGGTCGCATCGACCTGGCGAACATCCACATCGACTACCTCCGCGCGGTCGAGGCGAACGACAGCGGCGAACAGGACCGAATCCTGCGCATGATGACCGCGTTCGCAACCGATGACCTCGGCGGCTTCCTCGCCGCGGGCGTGGCCTTCTCGAGCGCGAGCGGCTCCGCGCGCGATGAGTTCCACGCTGTCTCCGCTGCCCACGTCCGCTCCGAGCACCGCGGTCGCTACAGCGAGATGCACATCCGCACGGCGCTCGCCAAGTACAACCTCTCGCTCACCGATTTTCCGGACGTGCCAGCCCTGTTGTCGGAGCAGCGGTTCGACGAGTCGAGCGGTTGCCTTGACAACCCCCATCCGAACCGCGATGCGGCGACACAGTGCCTCTGGACGGCGGTCGAGCGCGGCGACGTGACCATGACCACACGAGCGCTTCAGGCACGCGCCTACGTCGAAGGGCGCGACCGCGACGGTCGCACGGTCTTGATGCACGCAGCGATGCGGGGCGATGGCGCGCTCGTCGCCGTCTTGCTGCGGTGGGGGGCGTCCGCGGCGGAGGCCGATGTCGACGGCCTCACCGCCGTCGACCACGCCGATCGCGCGGGCTACCCCGAATTGGCGCGTGAGCTGCGGCGTGGGTCGGGCGACTCAGGCGACGGCGCGCGCACCGCGCCGGTGAGCTTGGCCCTCGAGCTCGCACAAGAGGGCTACATCATGGGCGTGGAGTCGAATGGCCGGAACTTCGACCGCGACGTCGCCCTCTCGCTGCGGCCGGGTAACCACACGATCAAGTTCCGCGTGCATGCCCGGGTGGTCGTGCCCTACGACGTCGCGCCCTTGGCCATGCAACGCGGCCTGGTGCCCTTCTCGTGGGGTCCGGGCGGAGTAGTCTTCGAGGTCGTCGCCGACCTCACGCACCAGCTCCCAGTTGTCGCCGGCGCCGGTCCGCGCCGGGACACGCTGCGCATCGGCCTGGACCTGCGCCGCGGCAGCTACTCGATCGCGTAGCCGCGCGGGAGGTTCAGGCGGGTCTTGTTGGCCGGGGCAGCCGGCGGCGGGTCGGCGGAGTGGGGTCTCGGCTCGAGCCTCGACCGGTACGCGATGTGACCAAGCGCCTGCGAGACGAAGGTCTTGCCGACGCCGACTGGGCCGAGCACGACGATGTGGCGGTGCGCCTCGAGGAACCGCAGACTCGTCAACTCGGCGAGCATGCGCTTGTCGAAGGTGACCTTCGCGGTCCTGTCGGCCTCAACGTGGGGCCCAGGCAACGGCGCACGATGGAAGCTCGCCTACCGGACCACGAAGTCGTACTCGGCCGCGCCCTCCTTGAACGTGAGGCTGGCGAGCGTGCCGAGTACGCTCATCGCCGCGCTCCCCGCGGCGATTCGGACGCCGTAGCCGTCGGATGTTGCCTCACGGCACTGCACCATCAGGACATGGGCGCCGGAGGTGAGTGCCCTCAAGGTGCGGGTACACTGCGTGTAGGGACCGTAGTCGCCCCAGCAAAATCGGCCCCAACCGTTGAGAGTCCCCTCGTAGACACGGTCTTCGTCCAGTCGAACCGAGCAGGACCCCGGCGCGTTGACAGACACTTCGAGCAGGTCGGTTCCCTCAATCCTCGCCATGGCAGCCGCGCCCTTCGCCCCGACGAGTTGCGCCGCGATGCGCTGGCTCTCGATCGACTGCGCCGTGAGCTCCGCCCGCGCAGCGGTCGCTCGTCTCCGTTCTTCCTTCAACCCAGCCTCGAGCTTCTCGCGCGCGGTCCTCTCGATTTCGAGCAGCTGGCTGCGATACTGCTCCTCCTCGGCAGTCTTGGCGCGCAACGCCGCTTCGTGGCGGGCGCGCAGGTCTGTGCTCGCGGCGCTCGCGCCCGTCGTCGCCCTCGTCTGCTGGCTCGTCTTCCGGACCCGCATCGTCGAGGGCGCCGTCACCGCCGTCCACTGGCAGCACGACGTCCTCGTCGACAAGTACAAGATCTGGCACCGCGACGGCTGGAGCCCCGACCCCGGGGCCTACGACATCCAGAACCAGGGTCAGCGCATCCACCATTACGACCAGGTCCTCGACCATTACGAGACCGTCACGGAGCATTACCGCGAGTCGTGCGGCCAGGACTGCACGACGCGCCCCGAGAGCTGCACGACGACGCCGCGGAGCTGCACCTCGAACAAGACCGGCTCGGCGCGCTGCTCGGGCGGCGACCGCGTGTGCTCGGGCGGTGGCCGGAGCTGCACCACGCGCTACTGCGACCGGACCCGCACGCGCCAGGAGCCACGCTATCGCCAGGAGCCGCGCTATGCCACCTGGTACGCGTGGAGCGTCTGGGACTGGGGCTACGACCGGACGGTCACGCACCAGGGCACCACCATCGAGACGACCTGGCCGAGCGAGGCGGAACTCGCGCCGCGCGTGCCCCTCGCCGACCGCGAGGCGGAGCGCAACCACAGAAAGGCGCGCTACAAGGTGACGCTGAGCTACGAGGACGACCACGAGGACTTCGAGCCGGCGTCGCTCGAGCAGTTCCGCCGCTTCCCGGTCGGTCGCAAGTTCAAGCTGAAGGTCGGCGTCGCGCACGGCGTCGAGGTGCTCGCCGACGGGCGGTGAGCCCGGGGCCTGTCGTCCGTCCCCCCTCGTCCTCGCAGATCCGCGCTGGACCCAGCCGGCGAAGGGCAGCGCGTGACACACCGCTGCCGCCTCGGCGACCCGAGCCAGGCCCGGGCGCGCGTGGCGCCGACCCCGCACGCCTCGTGGAACCAGGGCGTCGAATGTGCGCAACCGCCGCTCGTCGCGCGTCGACATCCCACCGACCGGCCAGCACCGCGGGGACCGCATGCCGCCGACCTCGCAGCTTCGACACGGTCGCATGGCACGCGCGCGCCTTGCGCGCGGGCGAGGCCAGGGGCTCGGAGGAGGATCTCGTGCAGGAACGAAGTGTGCAGAATGACCACGTGGTCGACCCGCACGGCGACGAGTCGGCGTATTTCATCGCGACCGACGGGGCCGACGAGGGGCCGTATCCGCTCGACGCGCTCCGGAGCTCACTGCAAGAGGGGTTTCTTCGCGCCGACGTGAGGGTGCGGCGCCATAGCGACGACCCACCGGTCGCGCTGCGCCTCGTGCTCTCGGTCGAGGACGAGCGCCGCGACAAAGCGACCGCAGTCGCGGTCCCGGGCGCTGCCGGCAACTTCAATCACGGCTTCGCGCTCGGGTTCTTCTTCGGCGTGTTCGCGCTCGTGTGGGGGGTCCTGGCCGCCAGACCGGCCACGAAGCGGGGTATCTGGTTCGGCGCGGCTCTCGGCATCTCGTTCGGCATCCTCTCGGGACTGCTGCTCTGCCGCCGCTGACCCCACCGCTCGCCGCGGGCGCGACTGCCGCGAGGGCTCGTACTCCCGGCGGCAGCGCCTGGCCAGGGCGCGAGCGACGGGCGACGCGCCCCGGCGGCTTCGCTACCCTGTCGCCATGTCGAAGCGCTCGCTCGGTCTCGCATCGCTCGCCGCGCTCGCGTCGGGCCTCGGCTGCGGCACCGGCGCTCGGGTCGGCCGCGAGCCCGTCGTGCTCCCGGTGATCGCCCCGACGCAGGCCGGCGCGGACGATCGACCCGCAGCGCCCTCCGGGCCTGCGCTCGCGCCGGGAGAGTGCCCCGCGGGGAGCCGGCCCGACCGCTTCGACGGCTGTGCGCCCGAGCGCGACGCCGCCGAGCGCGCAGGCCTCGACGCGGCCATCGGCGCGGCAGAGCAGACGATCCGCGACGAGCAGTACCGCAACGGCCGCACACTGGTCGAGCTCGCGCGCCTCGAGCTCGTGCGCGACGGGCGCGACGCCGACCACGACGGCCCGAACGACGCGGCCCGCGCCCAGAAGAACGCGATGCGCGCGGTCGCCGTCGACGCGACCACGCCGGGCGCCGGGCTCGTGCTCGCCCTGGCGCGCGCGCGCTCGACGCTCGAGGTGGTGCGACGCTCCGGCGCCGAGGTGCGCGCCCCGGCGCTCGCCCTCGCGGGGCTCGCAGCCCGCGCCGCCACCCGGACCGGCGACTGGCACGCCGCCGCCGCGACGGCGCTCGTCGGCTTCGCGCGGCTCGACGCGGGCGACGCCGCCGACGCCCGCGCGCCCTTCGACGAGGCCGTGCGGTCCGATCCGAGCGGCGCCGCGGG
>JACRDA010000215.1 GCA_016212965.1 Myxococcales bacterium | reverse complement strand
TCCTCTACGACAACGGACAGGCGGCCGCCGTCGGCATCGCCGGGCAGGCAGTCGTCGTCGGCTTCCCGCTCGAGCTCGTCGACGACGCCGCAGCGCGCGCGGCGCTCGTCGCGGAGCTCTTGGCCTTCGTGGGCATGTGAACGCGCCGACGCGCTACGCCCGCGCGTGCTACCGCTATGCCATGCGCGCGCGCGCCTGGCTCCCGGTCGCGGTGCTCGTCGCCGTCTCGTGCCGGACGCGCGCCACGGCTCGTCCGAGCGGCGGGCGGCCGCTCACCCCTCGCAAGCACCGAGGAGCGCGCGCAGGCGCTCGGCCATGTGGTCGGTGAAGGCGCGCATGCGCGGGGTGTCGCGGAGCTCGGGCAGCGTGAGGATCCAGAGGTCGCGGCTCGCGAAGGGGTCCATCGGGCCGACGCGCACGAGGGAGGGGTCGGCGTCGCCCTCCAGGCACGCGAGGAATTGCACCCCCACCCCCGCCGCGATGAGCTCGTGCATCGCCGCGGCGCTCGCGTCGACGCGCAGCGCGACGGTCGCGCCGGGCGCGTGCTCGGCGAGCCACGCGTCGAGCCAGCTCATGCCGAGGCGCTCGTCCCAGTGGATCCAGGGGTAGGCCCCGAGCGGCGCGCCCTCGCCCACCCGCGCCACGAGCGACCGCGCGGCATAGGCGTCGAACTGCATCCGCCCCACGCGCCGCCCCACGAGCTGCTCGGGCGGCTTGTTGTTCAGGCGCAGGACGACGTCGGCCTCGCGGCGCGTGAGGGAGACCTCGTCGTCGCTCGCCGTCACCGTGAGCGCCACGCTCGGGTACCGCACGGTGAAGGACGTGAAGGCCTCGCGGAACGCGCGGAAGACGAGCTCCATCGCCGACACGCGGAGCGCCCCCGTGAGCCGCTCGTCGCGCCCGAGCACGCGGCCCTCGAGGGACAGCGTCTCCTGCTCCAGGCGCTCGGCCACGGCCACGAGGTCGTGGCCCGCGGCGGTGGGGGTGAAGCCCTCGGGCGTGGCGTCGAAGAGCCGGGCGCCGAGGCGCTCCTCGAGCGTGCGGAGGCGGCGGCTCACGGTGGTGTGGCTCACGCCGAGGGCCTCCGCCGCGCCGCTCAGGGTGCGGGCGCGGGCGACGGCGAGGGCGTAGCGGAGGTCGTCCCAGTCCACGTGTGCATCGTTGCACGGCCCGCGCACGAATTCGTGGGTTTCGGGCGTGGCCCGGCGTGCCCAGGGTGTGCAGCATGATGAACACCGACTCGATGACGATGCGCGCCGCCGTGGTCACCCGCTACGGCGCGCCCGACGTGGTGGTCCTGCGGGACGTCCCCCGCCCGGCGCCGGGGCCGCGCGATCTCCTCATCCGTGTGAAGGCGACCACCGTGTCGTCGGGCGATGCCCGCGTGCGGGCCCGCCGCGTCCCCGAGGGGATGGGGCTCCTCATGCGCCTCGCGATGGGGTGGAGCGGCCCGCGGCGATCCGTCCTCGGTACGGAGTGCGCGGGGGTGGTCGAGGCCGTCGGCGCGGAGGTGACGCGCTTCCGCGCCGGGGACGCGGTCATCGCCTTTCCCGGCGCGGCGATGGGGGCGCACGCGGCGTACGTCCGCGTGGCCGAGGACGGCTCGGTGGCGCCGAAGCCCGAGGCACTCTCGTGGGAGGAGGCCGCGGCGCTCCTCTTCGGCGGGACGACGGCCCTGCACTACCTCCGCCACGAGGCACGGGTGAAGCCCGGCGAGCGCGTGCTGGTGCTGGGCGCGTCGGGCGCGGTGGGCGTCGCGGCGGTGCAGATCGCGCGCCGCGAGGGGGCGGAGGTGACGGCCGTGTGCAGCGCGCCGAACGCGGCGCTGGTGGCGAGCCTCGGCGCGGCCCGGGTCATCGACTACCGCGCCCAGGACTTCACCCGCGCAGCCGAGCGCTGGGACGTGGTGATGGACTGCGTGGGCGAGACGAACTACGCCCGCTCCCGCCGCGTCCTCGCGCCGGGCGGGCGGCTGTTGCGCGTCGTGTGCGGACTCGCGGGGCTGCTCGCGGCGCCCTTCCAGGGAAGGCTGTCGGGCCACCGGGTGATCGCCGGGGTGGCCATCGTGCGCCCCGACGACGTGCGCGACCTCGTCGCCATGGCCCGCGCGGGCACCTACCGGGCGGTGATCGACGAGGCGCTCCCGCTGGCGCGCGTCGCGGCGGCGCACGCGCGCGTGGACAGCGGCCACAAGCGCGGGAGCGTGGTCGTCACGGTGGAGGGCAGCTGAGTAGCAGCGGCACACGCCGACACGTCATCCTGCGGCGGCTGCTCGAAGCTACCGGCGTTGCCGCGAGCCTCACCACGGACGCGCACCTCGCCGCATTGGTGCTGCGGTCCCGGCTCGAGGATGCGCACCGCTGCCCGCAGGAGCCAGGCGTCGACCCGGTCGAGCGCCTCGGAGGGGCTGAGCGGCTCCGCCAAGACACGGGCGTGGGTAGTCAGGCGAACGAAACCGAGGACGACAGCGCCATCGCGACGATCGCCGGTCGCATGGGTGGCACCCTATCACGAGGGGCGACAAGCCGAACGTGCGCCCGGTCACGAGGCGCTCGACGCGGCGGTGGCGGCTCGACGGATGGCGCGCTTGATCCACGGGCCGGAGCCGGGTCCGGGACCGTCAGGCCGCGAGCGGATTGCGCCACCGCAGCCCCGGAAAGCGCCCGAAGTCGGAGTCGTTCGAGCAGAGCTCCGCCTGGTTCTCGATGGCCATTGCGGCGAGGTGGGCGTCCGTGGTGAGGCTCGCGGCAACGCCGGTAGCTTCCAGCAGTCGCCGCAGGATGACGAGGTGCTGCGGTCCCGGCTCGAGGATGCGCACCGCTGGCCGCGAGAACCACGCGTCGACCCGGTCGAGCGCCTCGGAGGGGCGGAGCGGCTCCGCCAAGACACGGGGGTGGGTGGTCAGGCGAACGAAACCGAGCACGACGGCCCAGGGAAGCCCCACGGGCAAGTCGCGGCTGAGCGTTTGCTCCCAGAATGCGCGCGCCTTGAAGTGCAGCGGGGCCGCCTCGTTGTGCGCACTGACGAGCAGATTCAGGTCGGGAATGATCACGGCCCCCCCCCGGCCGCAGCGCGCTCCAAGGCGTGTTCCGCCTCGAGATCGTCGTTGATTTGGTTCAACCGAACCGGATCGACTCCGATGCGAAAAGCCGATCGAAAAGGCTCGAGCCGAAAGGGCTTGCTCGGGCGCGAGGCGCGCTCCTGGGCCGTGAGGCCGCGGCGGATCACCTCGTTGACGGTGGCCTTGAAAGAGGCCTTGCTGCGTGCGGCGAGCGCTTGCAGCCGTTCGGCCACGTCATCGTCGAGAGTGAGCGTCGTGCGCACGATGACATCATGATGCCAACAGCATCTGACGTCAAGGTGCGTCGGCGACCGTCGCCAGGCCCGGGCCCGGCTGGGCCGACGCCTGCAAGGCCGCCGGCAAGGTCGCCGGCACCACCGCCGAGGCGCTCGACGCCGCCGTGGCGGCCCGACGTGGAGCACGGCAACGGCGCGCGAGGTGGTCGGCGGTGTCGAGGATGACGCCGTTCGCGGACGGGTTGCGCCTGCAAACGCAGGCACGGCCGGGACGTCATGCTGGGCGCCGCAGTTCTCGAGGCCCTTCGCGCCTATTGGCGTTGCCGTCGGCCGCCTGGCCCGGAGCTATTTCCCGGGCGAGCGGGAACCGGCACCCGCATTACATGTGCCGCCATCCGCTTCGGGCCGCGCCAGGCCCTCGACGCGGTCGGCCCCGCAGGACGTCGCATCACGCCGCACTGCCTCGACGTGCGCGCGCTTCTCGCCCCGCCGGAGGCGCTAGCGATCGGGTCGAGGCTGGCGTCTGCGGCGCTCCAATCAGGGCACCGCGCGATGGGCTTCGATTCCGCCGCCTTGCGAATCGCGCGCGCGCGCGACGAAGGCGCGCTCGGTCGGCGAGAGGTCCCGGCCTGCGTGGGCGGCGAGCACCTCCTGCGCGGACGGCGAATCGATGCCGCCGAGGGCCTGCACGAGCGAGATGCGCAGCTGCTCCGCCTCCGAGCCGCCGTCGTTGGCGGCGGCCTCGAGCGCACTGGCGAGAACTGGAACGATGCCGTCGTCGCCAATGCTTCCAAGCGCGAGCGCCGCCTCCTGCCGCACGCGCACCGCCTCGCGTCCATTCGCAGCGAGGGCGGCGAGCGCCGGGATCTCCGCGGCGCCGCCGGCGGCACCGAGGGCGCGCGCCGCGTTCGCCCTGGTGATGACGGGCCCGCGCGCAGTCGCGATGGCGAGCAGGGCGCTGGCTGCCGAGGGGCTCTTCACGCTGCCCAGCGCCTGGGCGGCAATGGCGGCGAGCTCGTCGCCGCTAGCGGCGAGCTCGGCGAGCCAGCTGACCGTCTCGGGCCCAGCCTCGGAGGCCGCGCGCAGGATGAGCTCTCGCCGCGCGGCCACGCTTCTCTCCGCGACATAGGCGCCGCGCGGCGGGGCCGATACCACGCCGAGGTCGGCCGTGCGCCCGTCCCGACGTCCGTTCCCGGCCCCGGACGTGGTCGCCGGTCGAGCGCCTTCGCTCCCCCGGAGCGCCCACCACGACGTCGCGCCGACGGCGCCCGCCGCGACCGCAGCGATGAGCGCGACCCGCCGCCTCGAGCGCAGCCTTGGCAGGGGCATTCAGCGCTGGACCCTCAGGCTGTCTGCGCCGACGGGACGCGCACCGGCGTAGAGCGACACCTGGACGGGCACCGCGGGATCGATCGCGCCGGTGCCAATGCCCGCGCGAATCGCGGCGATGAGCGCCTGGCGGTCGAACTTGAGCGTCAGGTCCGGGACGCCGTCGCGATCGGCATCGCCTACCTGTGCCGAGCCAAGATGCGCTGTCGCGTACACGGGTGTGCCGCCCGGCACGAGCAGCGCGAGGGGCGGGGCCCCAGCGGCGAGCAGCAGGCCGACGTTCGGGCCCTCGACGGTGAACGTCACGGAGTTGGCTCCTCCCGCGGACCGCAGGTTGAGCGTGCGCGGGCTCACCTCTTCGGTCCACGCATCGAGCGTCACGTGAGCGACCTCCGTGCCCACGTTCGAGGCGAGGTCGGTGACCGCACACAGGACCAGGACGGGGCCGCTCGGGGTGCCACTCAAGTCTACCACCCGGTTGAACGTCGGGTTCGTCGAGACGCCGAGCGAAACGCCGTCGACGAAGCACTCGACGCTCGCGAAGGACGGATCTTCGATTGCCACGGCGACCGTCAACGAGCCGCGCACGACTGCGCCGTCGACCGGGCTCGTCAAGAAGCCGCGCGGCGCAGCGTTGTCGACCACCACCTCGATCGGAGCAGGCGTCGCCTCGTTGCCCGCAGCGTCCACGGCCGTAGCAGAGAGCTGCACGGCGCCGTCGACGCCGAGAAGCCCGGTATCGAAGTCCACCGAGCACGAGGCCGCCCCCTGGCAGCTGGCCACGACCTCGCCGTTCACGGCGATGCCGATCGCGGCGACGCCGCTCGTGGTGTCGCTGGCTGACGCGGTGATCCTCACCACACCACCCACGTAGGCACCGGCGACCGGCGAAGCGATGGCCACGACCGGCGCCGTGTTGTCGACCGCGAAGGCTTGCGGCAGCGCCGTCTGGTTGCCGACCAAGTCGGTGACGGTCACCTCGAGGACGTGGGCCCCATCGGCCAGGGACGCCGTGTCGAGGCTGGCCGTCCAGGCCGTACCGGTCAGCTCCCCCGGAAGCGGCGCGCCGCCGTCCACCCGGAACGCGACCGAGGCGACGCCCGTGAGCGCGTCGGCTGCCTCGACGACCAGATCGACGCCACCGCGGACCGTCTGCCCGGCCTCGGGACCGACGATCGCCGCCGACGGAGGGGTCGTATCGTAGACGAACGCCACGCTCAGCGCCGAGGCGAGCCCGACCTCGTTCGTGACCGTGATCCCGAAGGCGTTGTCGCCAAGGCTGAGCGGAACGGCGAGCTGCAGCACGCCGCCGCCGCGCGGCAGCTCGGCCGCACAGCCGAACGAGCACGTCACGCTGGTCGCCGATAGGTCGTCGATGTGCAGGGTCACGAGCAGCAGGTCGTCGGGGAGCTCGGCGAGCCACGGCTCGGACGGCAGATCGGCGCTGACGAGCGGCGCGGAGAAGTCGAGCAGCACCTGCGCCGAGGCATGCGCTGCGTTCGTCGCCGCGTCCACGGCGTCCACTTCGATCACTGCCGGACCCTCCTCCGCGACCGCGACCGTGGTCGCGATGACGCCGCCGCCCGGAGGAAGCTCGAAGGCGCGACCGTCGACCGTGACGACGCTCGGGCTCGAGTCGGTGACACGCACCGTGACGGGGAACGTCGACTGCGCGAGCGCCTGGCCGTCCTCCGGGCTGAGGAGCTCCACGAGTGGCGCGATGGTGTCCAGCACCACCTCGCCCGAGACGGCTGCGCTGTTTCCCGCGAGGTCGGTCGCCCGCAAGATCAGGGTGTTGCTGCCCTCGATGAGCGCCACGCTGCCGTGGACCATGCCGTCGGCGCCCGGAACGAGGGAGAATGCGGCACCATTGATGCTGAGCGTGACCGAGGCGATGCCCGCGGCGTCCTGCACGGAGCCCGCTACCTCCAGCACGTCCGCGTTCGTATAGCTGGGCAACGCCGCAAATGCGACCGTCGGGACGACGGTGTCGAGCGGCCCACAGCTCACGGAAAAGGTGGCGGTCCCCACGGCGAGCGCGGGCGGCGAGATGGCGCAGGGGGCTGCGACGGCGAATGTCCCATACGTATTGTTGGCCCGCAGCGCGTAGGAGAGGCCGGGGACGACCTTCACGGTCTGCTTCCCGAGCAGCTGATTGCTGACGTAGTCGAGGTACCAACTTCCGGCGAACGCGCCAGGGTCGATGACGATGGGCGCCGTGTTGAACGTCACGGTGGCGCCTGCATACGTGGCCTGCCCGAGCGCGCCGGTGCTGCCCTCTACGTTTCCGTTCGCAGCGACCCTGACTCTACATGCGCCAAGTGCAGCGCCGAGTCGAGACGCTGCTCACCGAGGGGGCGACGTCTTCGCATGCCAAGACGGCGAAGACCTGCAAGAACCTCTTGCGGCAGCCGGCGTAGTCGGCGGGCGCAAACGTCACGGCGCGGGTATTGAATCGGGCGCTCCGCGCTCCACCGGTGATCTGCGTGCTCGACGCGACGTTGCCATTCGCGTCGATCGCCACGCTGAAGTTGCCGGCTCCGGTGATGCCGACGGTCAGCGTCTGGGTGCCTGCGGCGAGCTCGACTACGGCCTGCCCCGTGTGCCACGAGCCGGCCGCATACCAGGACCCGGTGTAGTCCCCGGCATCGACTGAAATCGGGATAGCCCACGCGGCAGACGCCGCGAAGAGGGTGAAGCATGCTGCCAAGAGGGCAAGCGCTCGACGCAACGCGACCCTGGTCAACCAGACCATCGTGCCTCCCCCGCGCCATCGTCCCTACGTGCAACGCGCGGTGAGCGTCGATAACATGGCGACGCCATCGTGACATTCATTTTCTCAATGCCGCCTGGCCCGTGTCGACGAGCGCGGCGAAGCGTCCGGACAGGTGGAGCGAACGCCACGCTGGCCCCCTGTTGCGCATAAGTAACAATATTTCCCGCGCATTTAGCGCCACGCTGGCCCCGTGTTGCGCTAAGTAACAATATGTAAACTTTCCGAGCACTTAGCAGCACATGTCAGACCAGCGAGGCTACCCCGGCGAGCCGCTCGGTGGCAAGCCATGCGTCAAACCCCGCACCGCCGGACCTGGAAGGCACCTGGGGGAGCCCAAGCCGCTGGCGCGAGCGGGCTGGGATCGCCGAGCCTCCCACCGCGCGTCGGCGCGCACGTGAGGCAGCTCCGGGGCGAGGTCGCTCGAGAGGACGAGCCCCTTGTCCGCGGCGGCGGCGCGGAAGGCGTCGAGCACGGCGGCGACCACGGGGGCGAGTCGCGCCCTTCGACGAGGACACGGTGGGCTACCGGGTCGAGACCCGGCGCCCCCTACCCCGAGGACTACCCGGACGCGTACGCCCCGACCGGCGCGGGAGAGAGCGTGCTCCTCTACGACAACGGACAGGCGGCCGCCGTCGGCATCGCCGGGCAGGCAGTCGTCGTCGGCTTCCCGCTCGAGCTCGTCGACGACGCCGCAGCGCGCGCGGCGCTCGTCGCGGAG
>JACRDA010000216.1 GCA_016212965.1 Myxococcales bacterium | reverse complement strand
GACACAGGAGTAGCTCGAGCGCGAGCGCGGGATCGCCGAGCCGCCCGGGGGCGTTCAGGCGCGGTGCGACGCGAAACGCCACGTCTTCCGCGATGGGCCGGAGCAGCGCCGGCAGGCGCGCTGCGAGCGCCGCGAGCCCGGGCCGCAGTCCCGCGGCACAGAGGCGCGCGAGACCGGCGCGCACGAGGATGCGGTTGTCGCCGTCGAGCGGCGCCACGTCGGCGATGGTGCCGATGGCGACGAGATCGAGCCAGCGTCGCAGATCGAGCTCGCGGCCGCAGAGCCGGCGCAGCTCCGCCGCGATCGACAGCGCCAGCCCGCAGCTCGCCAGGCCCTTGTAGGGGAAGCCGCAGCCGGGCCGGTTCGGGTTCAGGAACGCGACCGCCGGCAGGGGCTCGTCCGGCACGAGATGGTGGTCGATGACGACGGCGTCGATGCCCGCCGCGCGCGCCACCGCGAGCCGCTCGTGGTCGGTGGAGCCGCAGTCGCAGGTGACGAGCAGGCTCGCGCCGGTCGCGCGCACGCGCTCGAGCGCCGGGGT
Organism: Myxococcales bacterium; assembly: GCA_016212965.1. GTDB lineage: Bacteria > Myxococcota_A > Polyangia > Polyangiales > Polyangiaceae > JACRDA01. The sequence continues at coordinate 16,398 of JACRDA010000216.1, read as the reverse complement.
CGAGAGCCCGTAGCCGCCGGCGAAGCGGCTGGCGCACAGGGCCACGGCCTCGCCGCCGAGCTCCTGCACCACCTCGGTGAGCAGGGCCGTGGCGGTCATGCCGTCGCAGTCGTAGTCGCCGAACACGGCGATGCGCTCGCGCGCGCGGATGGCGTGCGCGATGCGCTCGGCCGCGGCCGTGCGGTCGGCCATGGCGTCGGGCGGGGTCAGGTGCGCGAGCCGCGGCTCGAGCCAGCGCGTGAGCGGCTCCCCCGCCCCGTGGCCCCGGCGGACGAGCGCCTCGGCCATGGTCAAGGAGCTCCGGAGCTCGCGCGCGAGCGCGAGCGCCTCGCCCGAGGCCGGCCCGGGGTCGAGCGAACGGCGCGCGACGGGAGCGCCCAAGCTCGCCTGGTCAGCCCGCGGGGACCGAGCCCGGGTCGGCCGCGGCGGCCTTGCGCACGATGCGGCGCGTCTTCTTCATGGTCTTCCCGGCGTAGAAGCGCCGGTCGATCCACTCCGTGAACGGCGCGGCGATGAAGATCGACGAGTAGGTCCCGACGATGATGCCCGCGATGAGCGTGAGGGCGAAGTTCTTGATGAGCGTGGTGCCCCAGAACATGAAGGGCAGGAGCGACAAGAGCGTCGTCAGCGACGTCTTGATGGTCCGCCCGAGCATCTCGGTAATCGCCTTGTTGATGATCGCCGGGAAGCTCATCTTGCGGTGGCGCCCGAGGTTCTCGCGCACGCGGTCGTACACGACGACCGTGTCCATGATCGAGTAGCCGACGATGGTGAGCAGGGCCGCGATGGTCGAGAGCGTGATCTCGTGCCCCGCCAGCACGATGACGCCGGCCGCGATGAGCACGTCGTGGATCATCGCCACGATGGCACCGGGCGCGAAGCGCACGTCGAAGCGGAAGGCGATGTAGCCCATGACGAAGATGATCGCGATGAGCACGCTCGTGATGGCCGCGTCGCGGAGATCCTTGCCCGCCTTGGCGCCGACCCACTCGCTGCGCTCCGGCTGCTCGGGCACCGTGGCGCCGAGCGCCGCCCGCAGGCCGTCCATCATCTGCTCGCCGCGTCCCTTGAGCAGGAAGTCGACCTTGCGCTCGCGCACGTTCTGCACGACGACGGCGCGGCCCGCGCGCAGCTCGATGCCGGGCACGCGGCCGGTGAGCTGCTTGCCGATCTCGGCGCGCGGCGGGCACTCGATCTTCGCGTCGGGGTTGGCGGGGTCGACCTCGGGTGGGCCGCACACCTCGACGTCCTTCTGGTAGCGGACCGTGATCTTGTCGCCGCCGGGGCTGAACTTGACCTCGTCGGAGCGCAGGCCCTTCGGGCAGTCCGCGCTCTCGTCCGTGGCGGCGAGGCACAGCACCTTCTGCGCGAGCTCCTTCTGCTCGTCCGAGAGCGCGCTCACCTCCTGCACGCGCACGAGGTAGGTGTTGTCCTTGCGCGCGCCCGGCACGGCGACGACGTCGGGCGCGCCGAAGCCGGCCGCCTCGACCGCGCCGCGCACCGCCGCGGCCTCGACCGGCGTCTCGAAGGCGACCTCGATCTCGGTGCCGCCCCGGAAGTCGGTGCCCCACTTGAGGCCGGGCCAGACGAAGAAGCTGAACAGCGCGAGCAGGTTCAAGAAGATGCTGGCGGTGATGAAGTACCACCGCAAGCCCATGAAGTCATAGTCGCGACCTGGCTTGAGCCAACGCATCTAGCTACCCTCGCCTCTCAACCCAGGCTGAGCTTGGCGTGACGGCGCCGCACCCAGAACTCGAAGAACAGCTTGGTCACCACGACACCCGTGAACAGGCTGCAGGTGACGCCGACGATGAGCGTGACGGCGAAGCCCTTGATGGGCCCGGAGCCGTACTGCGCCAGGATGAGGGCCGTGATGAGCGTCGTGACGTGCCCGTCGAGGATCGCCGCGAAGGCCTTGTCGTAGCCGACGGCCACCGCGGCGCGCGGGCTCTTGCCCATGGCGAGCTCCTCGCGGATGCGCTCGTTGATGAGCACGTTGGCGTCGACGGCCATGCCGATGGTGAGCGCCAGGCCGGTGATGCCCGGCAGGGTCAGCGACGCCCCGAACATGGCGAGCGCGGCCACCTGCAGCACCAGGTTGAGCAGCACGGCCAGGTTCGCGATCATGCCGGCCGCGTGGTAGAAATACAGCATGATGAGGAGCACGAGCCCGGCGCCGACGAGCGCCGCGGTGACGCCCTTGTCGATGGCGTCGTTGCCCAGCGAGGGCCCGATGACCTGCGAGTTCGAGAGCGAGATCGGCGCGGGCAGCGCGCCCGACTTCAGCACGAGCTCGAGCTTCTTCGCGTTCTGAAGCTGCTGGTCGATGCTGCCGGCGCCCATGGTGATGCGCGCCGTGCCGCCGCCGATCTTCTCGCGGATCTCGGGGGTGCTCTCGGTCTTGCCGTCGAGGATGATGGCGAAGCGCCGCTTCACGTTCGCCTCGGTGATGCGCTCGAAGATCTCCCCGCCCGGCTGGGTGAAGGTGAGCTGCACGTTCCAGCCGCCGAGGCCGCCCTCGCTCTGGTCGCTCGCCGCTTGGGCGTTGCGCACCATGTCGCCGGTGATCTCCGCCTTGCTCCAGAGGAAGTAGGTGCGCCAGCCGACGTCCTTGTACTCGCCCGTGTCCGGCTCGTACTCGACCCACTTCTCGTAGCCGACCTCGTGGTTCTGATCGACCTGCAGCACCCCCGAGGCCATCTGGCGCCCGACCCAGTCGCGGAAGCGCTTGAGCGCCTCCTCCATGGCCTCGCCCTCGTGACGCGCGAGCCGGGCGTAGTACACGGGCTTGGTGCGGCCGGGACCGACCGGGGCGTTCTCGAACTCGATGGCGATGCCCGGCTCGTCGAGGCCGCGCTTGGCGAAGGCCTCGAACGGGTTCTGCTCGTCGTCGAGCAGCTTGAACTCGAGGCGCGCGGTCTCGCTGATGATCGACTTGATCTCCTCGAAGGCCTTGGCGTCGTCGCCCGGCATCTCGACGATGATGTCCTCGTCGCGCGAGCTCACCGCGGCCTCCTTGAGGCCGAGGCTGTCCACGCGCCGGTGAATCGTCTGCTTGGCCTGCTCGACCGCGCGGGAGCGCGCGTCGGTGACCACCTCGGTCTTGATCCGGAAGGTGAGCTCCTTGCGGTCGGAGGAGCGGCGCACCTGCAGCTCGAGCAAGAAGCGCGACAGGAACTCCTGATCGACCTTGTCGGCGAGCGCGGTGTCCTCGAAGGTGACGACCACGCTGTCGAAGCGCCCCTGCTCCTTGACGAGCTTCGCCACGGAGATGAGCTTCTCCATCTGCTCGTTGGCCGGCTGAGCGTCGCCCGTGTAACCGGTGACGTCCGGGAAGTGCTTGGTGAGCGCCACGCGCAGATCGTCGTAGTAGCGGTCGCGCTTGTCCTTGATCGCCTCCTCGACGTCGACCGTGTAGACGAGGCGCAGGCCGCCCTTGAGGTCGAGCCCGCGCACCAGGCGGAAGCCGAGATTCGAGCGCAGGTACTGGCCGAAGCCGAGCTCGCCCTGCTTCGACTGCCGCTCGATCTCGGCGCGTTCCTCGGCGGAGTAGGCCTCGAGCTTGTCCTTGCCGAGGATCTCGTCGTGCAGGGTCGGGTAGAGACAGATGCCCGCGCCGACGAGCAGGTAGGTCGTGAGCCCCACCTTCAGGCGCCAGCCGATGTTCATGACCGGCAGGGCCGTGAAGATGGCCCACAGCGACATCAGACCGAACGCGAGCAGCGCCCACGCCACGTGGTACGTCTCGCCGATCGCGGCCGCTCCGGCGCTCGCGGCCGCCCACAGCAGCGGTCCGCGCGACCCCCGCCGCAGGAGCGCGGCCACCAGGCACGCGAGCGCGATGGCCGCGAAGCCGAACTGGAGAATGAGGTGCAGCATCGCCGACTACTACTTCTTGGCCTTCGCTGCGGCGGGCTTCGCTTCGGCCGGCTCGTCCTCGTCTTCGTCCTCGTCCGCAGCCTCGTCGTCCTTGACCTTGGCCTTCTCGTCCTTGGCCTTGGCCTTGGCGGGCTCGGCCTTGGCGGGCTCGGCCTTGGCGGGCTCGGCCTTGGCGGGCTCGGCCTTGGCGGCCGCCGCCGCTGCCACGGCGGGATCGACGTCGAGCCCCTCGATGGCGCCCTTCAGCATCTGCACGGTCACGCCGGGGGCGATCTCGACCTTGCACACGCGGTCGGTGACGTCGACGAGCTTGCCGACGATGCCGGAGCGGGTGAGCACGCGGTCGCCCTTCTTGAGCTTGCTCTCGAGCGTCGCGCGCTTCTTCCGCTCGTTGCGGTTCATGAAGAACATGAGGCCGATGAGCAGCAGGAACGGCACGAGCAGCATCATGCCGCTCATCGGGCCGCCGGGAGCCGCGCCGCCTGGAGGGGGCGCGCCGCCGTCGGTGGTGGAGCCTTCGGCGGGTTGGTCCGAGGCGTTGTTCTGACTCGCGGGGTTGTTCGGCTGCATCATCATGGCGTTGGCCGTGTCGCACAGGCCCTGTGCACGCCGTCACGGTGCGGGGCACCGGGGTCCGGCTCGTGGGGGCGCTGCGATGGCGCGCTTGCATAGTCCCAATCCGGGCGCTGCGCAAGGCAGCGACGGGCGGACACGACCGCGTCGGCAGGGTTCTTGCTGCGGGCGCCCCGACCCCATGGCGGGGCTGCGGTACGGGCGTTCAGCTCCCGCGCCGCTCGGCTCGGTCGCCCCGCCCGGCCGCCGCGCCGTGCGCCACGCCGTGTATCATCCCCGCCGATGAAGGGCCCGGCACCGGCGAGGTCGTGAACCCGTGCTCCGGATCGTGCAACCCCGACTGAAGGGGCCGCCCTCCGGGGTAGGGCCGCGCGCGCCCATCGGGGCGGCGTGCCTGCTGCTCGTGCTCCTCGCGCTCGGCTGCGGCGGGCCCACCGGCGCGAACGGGGACGGGAGCGGCGCGACACCGAGCGCGACCGACGCACCGCCGGCGAGCGCGGCCTCCGCGAGCGCGAGCGCGGCGGGGGGCCCCGCGCCTCCGCCCTTCGCGAGCGCGCCGCCCTTCACGTCGAGCGAGCGCTTCGACCTCGTCATTCGCGCTGGCCTCGTGGTCGACGGCTCGGGCGCGGCGGCCACCGTGGCCGACGTGCTCGTGCGCGGCGACACCATCGTGCACGTGGGCCAGGTGGACGCGAGCGTGCACACGCGCGAGGCCATCGACGCCAAGGGGCGCGTCGTGGCGCCGGGCTTCATCGACACCCACGCCCACGGCGACCCGACCGAGGCGAGCCGGAACTACCTCGCCCAGGGCGTGACGACGCTGTGCCTCGGACAGGACGGCACGAGCGCGGGCGGCGATCGGGTCGCCACCTGGGTCAAGCGCCACCAGAAGAAGCGCCTCGCGCTGAACGCCGCGCCCTTCGTGGGCCACGGCACGGTGCGCAACGCGGCCGGGGTCGGACTGGCCAAGCGCCCCACCGACCCGCAGATCGAGAAGATGGCGAGCCTGGTCGAGCGCGACATGAAGGCGGGCGCCTTCGGACTGACGACCGGGCTCGAGTACCAGCCGGGCTCCTTCGCCACGGCGGCCGAGCTCGTCGCCATCGCGCGCCCCGTCGCGGCCGCGGGTGGCGTCGTGATGAGCCACCTGCGCAGCGAGGACGACGACAAGATCGACGCCGCGCTCGACGAGCTGCTCCTGCAGGGTCGCGGCTCCGGCGCGCGCGTGCACTTCTCGCACGCGAAGATCGTCTACGGCAAGGGCGCGGCACGCGCGGAGGCGCTGCTCGCGAAGCTCGCGGCGGCGCGCGCCGCGGGGCTCGGCGTGACCGCGGACATCTACCCCTACGAGGCGAGCTACACCGGCATCGGCATCGTGTTCCCGGACTTCGCCAAGCCGCCCCACAGCTACACGCGCGTCAAGCGCGAGCGCCACGACGAGCTCGCGCGCTGGCTGCGCGAGCGCGTGGCGCTGCGCGGCGGGCCCGAGGCGACCCTGTTCGGCACCGCCCCGTACACGGGCAAGACCCTGGCGGAGCTCGCCAAGCAGTACGGCAAACCCTTCGAGGAGGTGCTCATCGGAATCGGACCGGGTGGCGCCCAGGCCGCCTACTTCGTGATGGACGAGGCCGTGCAGGCGCGGCTGCTCGCCGACCCGTTCTTCATGATCTCGACCGACGGCGGCCCGAGGAGCCGCCACCCGCGCGCCTACGGCGCGTTCAGCCGCGTGCTCTCGGTCTACGTGAAGGAGAAGAAGGTGCTCGGGCTCGAGGAGGCGGTGCGCAAGATGTCGGGCCTGCCGGCCGAGACGCTCGGCCTCGAGCGCCGCGGCCTCGTGCGCGCGGGCTGGGCCGCGGACCTCGTCGTGTTCGACCCGGCGCGCGTGCGCGACCGCGCGACCTACACCGAGCCGAACCTGCTCACCGAGGGCATGGACTACGTGCTCGTGAACGGCGAGGCCGTGGTCGCAGGGGGCGAGCCTACGAAGGCTCGCCCCGGCCGGGTGCTGCTCCACGGCGACGGCACGCGCCCGGTGCCGCCGGCGCCGCGCTAGCAGCGTGTCGGGGACAGGCGGGCCGGTCGACGCGGGCCGCGACCTTTTCCCGACAGGCTCTCAGTCCTCGCAGCGGCAGCCGGCCTCGCTCACGCGCCGCTCGTTCGTCGCGAGCTTGCCGCGAGCCTCGGTGCAGCGGGCGTCGAGCTCGCCCGTGAGCTCGCACAGGCCGGCCGCGGCGCGGCGCATCGAGCCGAGCGCGGCACAGGCGATGGCGCAGCTGCCGCTCGCGAGAGAGACCGCGCCCCCGGCCGCGCCGAACAGCCCGTCGAGCGCGCGCTCGGCCGCCGCGAGCTCGCCGAGCGCCTCGTCGAGCGTGCGCGGCGGCTCGGGCGGCGCATGGGTGAAGGTCGCGGGCGGCTGCCGTGGCGGGGCCGGCGGCGCGACCGGCCCGACCTCGCTTCCGAAGCGCGCGGGCTCCTCGTGGCTGCCGCCCGGCTCGCCGGACGTCACCTCGCGCTGGGTAGCGGGCGCGGCGGTCGGGTAGCTCGCCACGCCGGTGGACTGCGGCTCGCGGGCGCCACCACAGCCGGCGACGACGCCGCACGCGAGCCCGGCGGCGCAGACGAGGGTCGTGGCGCGCATCACCCCGGAGGAACGCGGCAGGCCCTGCCGAGCTGACACCCGCGCGCACGATTCCGGCGCGCGCGCACCCGCCCGGCGCGGCCTCACGCGCCCGACTCGCGGGCGCGGCACACGTAGCCGACGGCGTCCCCGAGCGCGGTCTCGCAGCGCTCGACCACGAAGCCGTGGTGCGCCAGCATGAGGCGCGTCTCCTGCGGGAAGAACTGGCGCAGGCGGAGCTCGAGCCGCTGCACGTCGCCCCCCGCCCGCGGGCTCAGGGTCGTCCGGATCGTGAGGATCTGCTCGAATGGGTCGTAGCGGATCTCCTCGTCGCAGCGACAGACCTCGCCCGTGCGCGGGTGCCGCAACCACGGAACGGTCGAGCTCTGCCCGAGCAGGAGCTGCGGCTCGGGCAGCATGACGTCGAAGGCGAAGGCGCCCCCCGGTGCGAGGTGCCGCCGCACGCTCGCGAAGAAGGCCGCGAGCGCGGCGGGGCCGTGGTGGTGCGCGAGGCCGTTGAAGGGGCAGATGACGAAGGGGAAGCGCTCGCCGAGATCGAGCTCGCGCACGTCGGCGCAGTGCGTGCGGACGCGGGCCCTCACCTCCCCGGACTCGCGCTCGAGCGCCGCCGCGAACTCGGCGAGCATCTCGGGCGACAGGTCCACGCCGACGACCTCGGCCCCGGCACGCGCGAGCGGCAAGGCCACGCGCCCCGTGCCGACTCCGAGCTCGAGCACGCGACCGCGACCGCACACGGCGGCGTAGAGCTCGACGTCGTGCGTGCGCCCGTCGAAGAGCATGCGGTAGTAGCGCGGCTCGACGTAGAGGCCGTCGCTCTGCGAGGCCCCTCCCTCCGCCGCGCCACGCCCGCCTGCCGCGGACGCGACGGGCACGGCGCCCGCTACATCCCGCTCGGACACTGCACGATCTGGCGCTTCGGCGCCGGCGGATTGCACGGCACACCGGGCGGGCACTTCGTGTGGACCGGCTCGGTGTAGTCGCAGGCTCCGTCGGGGCGCTTGGCGAAGGCCGTCTTGTCCGCCTTGGGCGCCTTCGGCAGGTCGTCGAGCACGAGCTCCACGCCCGCGGGACAGGGCCCGTCCTTCGGAGGCGGCGGGCTGCACTCGACGTTCGCCTCCTTCGGGCAGGTGTTCTTGCCGTAGAAGCGGCAGGTGCCGTCCGGCTGGAGGTAGTACTTGCCGGCCGGCGCGGCGCTGGCGCTCGCAGCGGCGGTCCCGCTCGCCGTCGCGATCGCGCTCGCGGGCGGCTCGGCCGTCGTCGCCGCGGACGCGCTCGCGCTCGGGACGGACACGGCCGTCGTCGGCTGCGGGGGCGTCTGCGTCTTGTGGTCGCGACACCCGGGCAACGCGGCCACCGTGAGCACGAAGGGGGCGAGCAGCTTGGCGGGGCGCATGGGGTGACATCGTACACGCGACCGCCGCGCTTTCAACCGCACGGTGGCGCGAGGCCCATCGAGCGCCGTTCCGCGAGGGGCGTGCCGCTCGGGCTCGACGCCGACGGCTCCTCGTCGCGGCCCGCCGCGGCGGCTGCCGCTGCGCTACTGCCCCGTGAGGCTCCCGCCGTCGGCGCTGCCGTCGAGCACCGCGAGCAGGCGGTTGACGAAGAAGGGCGCCACTTGCAGCGCGAAGGCATCGGACGGGTGCGAGTCGCCGGCGGCGTACGCCGGCACGAGGAAGTCCCCGCCCTCGGTCTCGAGCTCGAAGAAGTCCCAGACGAAGATGTTGTCGCCGGGCTCGTCCCACGTCTCCTTCACCCAGGTGAAGAACTGCCGCGAGCGCGCGCCCTGCTCCACGCTGCTCTCGGTGAGGAGGCGCGCCGCGCCCGTCCACACGAGAAAGCGCGTCTGGGGGTAGGCGTGCAGCGCGTCCTTCAGCGCCGCGTACTGCAGCTCGTAGTTCTCGATCGACTTCACCTCGGAGGCGAGGTCGGGGCTGCCGGTGTCGGCCTCGATGTCGCTCACGGGGAAGCAGTGCTTGAAGACGACGACGCGGTGAGCCGCGGTGAGATCGGCGAGCGACTGCTGCCCCTCCGCCGCTGCTTGCCCGCCGGCCTCGACCCACAGGTGCCAGTAGTCGTACGGGTAGTTCTGCCAGGGGTAGGCGGCGCTCGGGTAGTCCGTCTGCTCGATGGCGTAGCTCGTGCCGTTCGCCGTGTTCGCCGCGTCGACGCCCTCGGGCACGCCGCCGCCCCAGATGACGCCGCCCGTGCTGTGGTGCAGGTACATGATGCCCGAGTCGGCGGGCAAGCTCCCCTCGACGTAGGCTCCGCTGCCGCCCGTGTGCGTGCTCGTCGTGCTGGTCGTGCTCGTCATGCCGCCGGTGCTCGTGGTCGCACCGGCGCCACCCGTGCCGCCCCCGCTGTCCGGGCTCGTGCAGCCGAGCGCGGCGAGCGCTCCCACCCCACCCACGAGAGCCACGAGCCCTGCGTTCCGAGCCAAGCCTGCGTTCATCGCGTCACCTCTTCGTGAGGCCAAGCTACGCCTCGGCGACCGGTCCGTCGAGCTGCCAGAGCGCGTGAAGTCCGCGGAAACGCTGGCAAATCATCCGTAACGCGACGTCATGCGCGCGACCGTCGGCGCAGGCCTCGCGCACGGCTCAGCCGAGCGTGGCGATCAGGGTCGCGACCGTGGCCGCGCGGGCGTGGGCACCGGCCTGGCGGTTCAGCCACAGGCCCTGCTTGAAGGCCTCGCGCGCCTCGTCGATGCGGTGCGCGCGGCGCAGCATGTCGCCGAGCAGCACCCAGTGGCTCGGCTCGGAGCGGAGCGCGACGAGCGTGCGGAGCAGGCCGGCTGCCTTGCGCAGCTCGCCTTGCCGCGCGAGCCGGCGGGCGCGGCGCCGCAACGACTGCACGTGCTCCTCGGCCGCGTCGCCCGCGGGGTCGCTCGCGCACGGCCACGCGCGTTGCGAGGCCGGTGGACGGCGCGAGCCACGGCCAGACCGACGCGCTGCGCTCGGGTACATGAGTGCCTCCGGGGCGACGACGCCACGCACGGCGCGCAGGCGTCGGGGAATCGGAGGGAACACGAAGTCGGGCGTCGGGGCCAACAACGCCGCAGCCGCGCCGAGCCCCAGGCGCGCCCATTCGCGCTATGCTGCCGGCACCATGTGGCGCATCGCTTCGCTCGGGGCCGGGCTCGCGCTCGGCGCAGCGACCCTGGGCTGCATGCCGCCCGCGCCGGCGTCGCTCGCGCAGCTCCAGGTGCGCTCGTCGCTCGACCTCGCATGCCCGGCGAACCTGCTGCAGCTCTTCAACATCGGCGCGCGCACCAAGGCGGTGACGGGCTGCGGCCGGCAGCTCGTCTACATCGAGACCTGCCATGGCGAGCGCGAGTGCGCCTGGGTGCTCGACGCGCCGGGCGCGTTCGGGGCCGCGGCCGTCGCGCGCGCCGAGCCCACGAGCGCGGTGCCCCTCACCCCCGCGCCGCCGACCGCCGCGCCTCCCGCGGCGACGGTCTGGGCGCCGAGCACGGCGGCCGCGGCCGCGAGCACCGCGCCCGCGCCCTCGCACCGGCGCGTGGAGGACTTCGGGTTCTGAGCCCGCCCGTCAGTCGAACTCTTCGAGCGAGGGGTCGCCGAGGGTGCCGCCCGAGTACGAGCCACCGCCGCGGTTGCCGGCCTCGATCTCCTCGGGCGTCGGCGTCGGGATGTCGGGCGTGGTCTCGCCCTCGAGCATGTACGGCAGCGGACCGCAGTGCACCTGCGGGATCCCGATGTGCCGGTACCACTTGTAGAACGTGTCGGCGACGGCGTTGCACGTCCCGCCGCTCCCGCAGCGCGCGACGAACGCGGTCACGTCGTTGCGGTCCTTCACGCCGTACTGGCGGAACGAGACCTGCTGCGCGCGCCCGGGCTCGTAGCTCGGCACCATCTGCCAGAACTTGCGCACCGCCATGATGAAGCCGATCTTCTTCCAGACCTTCTTGCGCGTCGGGCCCGGCCAGTTCTCCTCGGTGAGCTCCTGATCGGGCGCGAGACGCGCGCGCTTCCAGCACTGCAGGCGCCACTCGGTGCACGCGGGCGTGCCCTCGACCTTGGGCTTGGCGAGGCACGTCTTGTCGAGCTCGGCGCATTTCCGCGCGAGCGCCACGTCCGGCTCCTGCAGCCACCCGAGGATGGCGTACGCGTTCTGGCAGCTCTCGGAGGTGTGCTTGACCGGTCCGTCGGCCTGCCCGTCGCGCGCGAGCGCCATGGGGAGCGCGAACGCGGCGACCGTGGCTGCTGCGAGGCAGAACCTCTTGCTCGTCGTCTTCATGGAAGCAGCCCGAGGATAGCGAAGTACGGAGGCCAAGTCGAACCCGGCGGCCGAAGCGCGTGCGAGGCCCTTCACCGTGGCGGCCCTCCATGGAATGCTCCCGCCATGTCGATGAAGCGAGCCATCACCACCTCGGCGTGGCAACGCGACGAGCACGGCCCCTACAAGGCCGAGCTCCACGGCTGGACGCTCGAGGTCAGCTGGACGCCGGAGACGCCCGACGCGCGCGGCTTCTTCAAGTGGCACGCGACGCGCGACGAGCGGCGCCACGACGCGGCGGCGGAGTTCGAGGAGATGAACGACGCCATGCTGGCGGCCGAGGTGTTCGCCGAGCACGAGCCGCCGAAGCCCGCGGACGAGCCCGGCACGAGCAGCGAGGAGCCGCAGGCCTGAGGCGCGGCGCGCCGGCAATAAAAACGGCGCGCGTCCCGAGCTCTTCGCCCGAGCCGCGCGCCGCGCGGTCATGACCGCTTTCCTTGGTCCGGTGGACCCGAGGTCAGCGGAGCGGCGGACGCGCCGTCGCTCCGGGCCCTCTCGCCGGACGAGTCGCGTCCCGACGTGCGGTACGCACAAGAACCGGAGTCAGGACGTCGCCACCTCCGTAGAGAGGTCGTGCAAGTGCTTCATGTCGATGGTTCCCTCCTCCGGACTTGCCGGCGCCCACGGGCGACAGGTCGGGTCGGAGCGGCACAGCGCGTGCGCCACCCCTTCGCGGCCTGCGCGGCAGCTGGGCGTTCGTGACGGGGGGACGCGAGTCCCCGCGTGGTTTCGCGCGCCGAGACGCGCTCGGCGCGCATGCGCGACGGAGGCCGTCCACGGCGTGTGCGAGCGCTGCGTTCGCAGAGCTCGCGCCACCCCATGGCGCGGAAGCGGACCATTCCGGGGCGTGAGCCCAACCGCCGCAGCACCCTCGAACGATACGCCGCGGGATCGAAACGTCAAGGGAGCGGCAGCTTCACAGCCCGAGCCAGGGGCCGGGATCGAGCGTGCTCTTGCCCTTGCGGATCTCGAAGTAGAGGACCGGCGCGACCGGGCCCACGCGCACGAGCCAGCCGACCGTCCCGCGCTCGGCCACGGACTCGCCCACGAGGGCCTCGCTGCGACCGAGCCCCGCGTAGACACTGAAGTAGCCGTCGCCGTGGTCGACGATCACCGTGCGCCCGAAGTCGGCGTAGGTGTCGGAGAAGACCACCCGCCCCGGGAAGATCGAGCGCACGGTCGCGTCGCCGTCGGTCGCGAACTCGAGGCCCGGCCCGTTCGAGCTCGCGCGGCGCACGGCGCGCATGGTCGCGCGGCCCCCGAGCGGGAAGGAGAGGCGGCCCCGCATGCTCGCGAAACCCTCCCCCACGCCGGCCAACGGCCCGTTGCCCGCCCCGTAGACCGCGACCGGCCCCGCGCCGGGCACGGCGGCTCCACCGCCGAAGGCGCGCTCGAAGGCGGCGCGGCGCTCGTCGGCCTCGCGCATCACGTCCTTGGCGCGCTCCATCGCGGCGCGGTGCACGTGCAGGGGCGCACGCTCGGCGCGCACCTTCTTGAGCTCCTCGCCGATCTCGACGGCGCGCTGCCGCAGGCCGTCGCCCGCCTCGAGGTCGCGGCCGAGCGAGGTGCGCAGGCGCTCGACCTGCGTCGCGTAGTCGACGAGCGCGTCGAAGCCGCCGCCGACCGGCAAGAGGCCCGCGCGCACGAGGCGGTAGTAGGCGCGACCCCGCGCCACGAGCCGGCGGCTCACCATGTCGCTCTCGGCGCCGAGCGCCGCGAGCTCCGCCTCGAGCTTGCGCTCGCGGGTGTCGAGATCGCCGAGCAGCCGCTCGAAGTCGCGCTCGTCGACCTCGCCCGCGGCAGCGCCGCGGCGGTCGCGCGCGGTGGTCGACCTCGGCGGGGCCTCGCCGGGCACGTAGGCGCCGGCGCTGCCCGCCACGAGCACGGCCGCGAGCGGAGGCACGAGCCGGCGTGCCGCGCGCCGTACCGCGCTCAAATTCGCACCGCCTTGCGCAGGCTGATCCAAGCCGTCACCGCCCCGAGGAGGGCACCCGTCATGACCATGCCGCCCACCACGGGCCAGGGCAGGAACGACGGCGAGACGCCGAGCAGGTTCGCGAGCTGCGCGTCGAAGCCCCCGCGCACGATGGCGTAGAGCGAGCCGAGCAGCACGACGGCGACGGTGGCGCCCGCGGCGCCCTGGGTCGCGCCCTCGACGATGAAGGGCTTGCAGACGAAACGCGTGGTGGCGCCCACGAGGCGCAGCACCTCGACCTCGAGGCGGCGCTTCTCGAGGAGCAGACGCATGGTCGAGGCGACGACGCTCACGACCGCACCGAACACGACGAGCGCGAGGAACAGGCTCGCGGTCACGCCGCCGTGCAAGAGGGAGGAGAGCCGCTCGGTCCAGCGCTGGTAGGTGTCCACGGTCTCGACCGAGGCGAGCGCGCGGAGCTTCAGCGCCATCACGCTCACTTCCATGTCGTCGACGTCGTTGGCGAAGCTCACCTCGACGCTCGCCGGGAAGGCCTCGGGCGGGAGCGCAGCCAGGTTCTCGTCGCCGCCGGCCAGGACCTCGCGACGCGCCGCCTCGCGCGACACGAAGCGCACCTTCTCGATGCCGGGCGTGCTCTCGAGCGCCTTGACGAGACCCTGCACCTCGTCGTTCCCGGCGCTGTCGCGCAGGTACACCGTGGCGCGCCCGGCGTGCGACCAGCGGTCGCGCACGGCGGCCAGGTTGGTCACCACGAGCAGCGCCGCGGCCAGACACACGAAGGCGACGGCGAGCGAGAACACGCTCAGGAACTGCAGGCGCCAGTTGCTGCGACCGGCGCGCCACGTGCCGAGGAAACGGTAGGTCTTGTGCGAGTCGCCGCGATGCATGGCTTAACCGTTGGCGGCGCGCGCCGCGGCTGGAGCGGAGGCGGCGCGCATACCGCTCGTCTCGTCGGCGTTCCAGTCGAGCCCTTCGAGGCCGTCGATGGCGTCGGTCGCCTTGCCCTCCTCGAGCACGACGACGCGCCGCGGCCGCACGTCGAGCAGCGAGCGATCGTGTGTGGCGAAGATCACCGTGGTGCCCGCCTCGTGGATGTCCTCGATGAGACCGAGGGTGTCGATGGCGAGCTGCGGGTCGAGGTTGCCGGTGGGCTCGTCGGCCAGGATGAGCGCGGGCTCCGCCACGATCGCGCGCGCCACCGCCACGCGCTGCTGCTCGCCGCCGGAGAGACGGCACGCCGAGTCGCCACCGCGACCCGCGAGCCCGACGCGCTCGAGCACGTCGCCCACTCGGGTCCGCACGACCCGCGACGGCAGGCCGAGCACCTCGGGCGCGTGCGCGACGGTCTCGATGGCCGACCCCTCCGGCCCGAGCTTGAAGTCCTGGAACACGATGCCGATGTTGCGGCGCAGCGCGGGGACGGCCGAGGCCCGCAGGCGCGCCACGTCGCGCCCCATGAAGCGGATGTAGCCGTCGTCGGGGAGCTCGGCGCGGTAGAGGAGCCGCAGCAGGGTGCTCTTGCCGGAGCCCGACGGCCCGGTGATGAACACGAACTCGCCGCGCTCGATGGTGAGCGAGAGCGAGCGCAGCACGGGCTGGTCGGCCTGGTACGACTTCGAGACCTGCTCGCACACGATGATCGGCTTGTCTGCAGCCGACGCATCGAAGCGGCGGCCGGGTCGCAAGTGCGAGCCCGCCGCTGCACGGCCGCTGCCGAGGCTGCGCTGACCGGATGCCATCGAGCTACGACCTACCAAGGGCGCGCCAGGCGGGAAACTTTTCGACAGCGCTCGGCGCAGGCCCGGCGCGGGCGCCCGGCTCTGCCCCGTCCCCGAGCGCGCCACGTGGTGCCCGGCGCGGCGAATTGAGCTAGGCTCTGCCGACCTTCGCCGAGCTGCGAAGCCCGGTGCTCACGCGCTCTTCCGCAGCGGTGAGCCCCCTGGAGGGTGACCGCGCGGCGGTCCAGCCGAGAGCCATGCCCGAGCCACACGAGCTAGCCAAGAGTGCCCGCGCGACCCTGTCCCAGGCCCTGCAGGCCCTTCAGGTCGCCGACGACGTGCCGGAGGAGCTGTTCGAGATCGCCGAGCCGGTGGCCCGCGCCATGGGCCTGCTTCACAAGATCGAGCGCGCCGGGGGCACGAGAACCGACGGCGCCGACGAGGCGCTCAAGCTCGTGCGCGACTCGCTGGACAAGCTCCAGGCCGTGACCGCGAGCCACCCGGCCGTGGACCAGGCGATGGAGGCCATCGCCGGCTCGCTCAGCAAGCTGTTCGCGCTGACGCGCGCCAAGCCCACCCCCGCCCCCGCCCCCGCCCCCGCACCCGCCCCCGCACCCGCCCCCGCCCCCGCGCCCGCTCCCGCCCCCGCGCGCGCGCCCGAGCTGCGACCGTCCACGCCAGTCCCACTGATCTCTCCCATCGTGAGCATCGGTGAGCCTTCGGAGCCCGCCGCGGCGCGCGGCACGCTGCACACCGCCACGCCGGCGGGCCTCGCGGCCGCCGCACCCACCAGCCATCCCGTCTTCGCAGGAGCCGCCGGGACCGCCCCGGCAGCGAGCGCCCCCGCGCACGGGCCGAGTGGCACGCTGGCCCTTGCCGCGCAGAGGCTCGCCGCGGCGGCGGCCCCCGAAGCAGCCCAGCTCGGGACCACAATGCCCATCGTGCAGGCTCCGGACCGCGACGCCGCGGTCACCCGCGCCGAGGGCTCGAACCGCGAGGTCGCGGAAGCCGCCCGCGCGGCCATAGCTGCGGTGCGCGCCGACGCCGCGAGGCTCGCCGCCGCACCCGCGCCCACGCCCACGCCGGCCTTCGCACCCGCGCCGACGCCGGCGTTCGCACCCGCACCCGCGTTCGCACCCGCACCCGCGTTCGCACCCGCCCCCGCCCCCGCACCCGCACCCGCGTTCGCACCCGCCCCCGCACCCGCCCCCGCACCCGCACCCGCGTTCGCACAAGCCCCCCCGCCCGCACCCGCACCCGCGCCCGCGTTCGCCCCCGCACCCGCACTCGCACCCGCCCCCGCCCCCGCCCCCGCACCCGCACTCGCACCAGCACCCGCACGCGCCGCGGCCCCCGCCGCGACT
>JACRDA010000210.1 GCA_016212965.1 Myxococcales bacterium | reverse complement strand
CGGAGCACCAGTCGCACGCTCGGCATCAGCGTGAACGCGCGCAGCGGGAAGACGAGCTGTCCGTTCTCGTCCTCGAAGAACGCGTCCGTCACCTTCCACCCCCGCACGCCGAAAATCTCTGTCAGAATCCTCGCGCGCTGCCCCATCTTGCCTCCTGTCGCCGTGTTGCTTCATGGCAAGGAGACCTCCACAATCCGGTGGAGTCGATGGGCCAGCGCACTTTTCTCAGGCCGGCGAAGCAGGAGCCTGGCGCGGGGCTCGCGGTCGAGACGCGCAGCGATCGATCTCGAACTGCGAGCGCCGTGCCAGGCTCCGCAGTCCCTCGCGAGGCGCATCAACATGCCTGCAACCTCCCGCGCGGCGCCCCCAACCCCGCGAGATCAGCTAGCCCGACTTCCGACGAAGAGCCGATCTTCGTGGGGGTCGAGGCGATCGACCTGAGGCTCGGGTTCGACCGGCTGTCGGGCGTGGTGACCGAGCGGCTCGGGCAAATGCCGCGGAGCGGCGCGCTGTTCGTGTTCTTCGGCAAGCGGCGCGACGCGATCAAGGTGCTGTTCTTCGACGGCACGGGGTTGCGCCTCTTATACAAGCGCCTCGATCGCGGGACGTTCCGACTGCCCGAGGTGCCGGGCGGTGCGACGAGCGTCGCCATCGAGGAGCGGGTGCTCGACGACCTGCTCGACGGCATCGAGGTCGAGCCGAAGGTGCCGAGGGTTCGGGCGCCGCGCGTGCACTGACCGGCGCGCAATATTTCGTCGGCGGAGATCGACAGGCGCGGACAGCTGAGCGGCATCGGGTCGATTGGTCCGGCCCGAGGGCGGCGAGCAGGGAGGCTCGCCCCCCGACGCGCGCAGTCGCGATGCGGGCGCGAAGCGGCGGCGGGACCTCGGCCGAGACCCAGAAGCTCGACCTGCTCGACGGCTACGCGGTCGAGCTCGCGCGCCTCCGCCCAGGCCGCCGCCACGACGCTCCCCGACGAGGCGATCCCAGGGCTTTCGAGCTGAAGGCGCTCTACCGGAGCACCGGGCATCAGGCTTCTGGACCCGTGCCTAGCCTAGCGCGCCTCAGCCGCCACCAGCGGGGTGAGTAGTTCGGTCATCGGTGGTTCGCGAGCCTGCCCCCTGATCGGGCACAAGACCAGGCCGGCGGGCTCGACGTGCCGACGCAAGAACTTCAGCGCCAGATTCGAGCCGCTGCGCGACGTGGTTGCGTCCGGCCCCGGACCGTTCGAAGTTCCCGCGCGTGCCGCTGCGGCGGCGGGGGACGATGTCCGAGCTGCTCACAGCCATCCTGGGGTTTCCGACGGTCATCTACACGGTGATGCTGGCCGTCGTCCTCCTGTACTGGCTGTTCGTCATCCTCGGCGCGCTCGACATCGACCTCTTCCACCACGCCGGCGGCGACGGCGCGCTCGAGGGCGCCGGGGCGGAGGGGCTCACGGCGGGGCTCGACGGTGCGCACGGCGCGCACGGCGCGGTCGACGCCGCCGGACACGGGGCCCTCGAGGGCGGCGCCGAGCACGCGCACGCCGGTGCGGACGCCGGCGGCGCGGACGGCGGCGCGGACGGACACGCGGACGCCGGCTCGACGGGCCTGCTCGGCGCGCTCCGCCTGCGCGATGCGCCCATCACGGTCGTCACCTCCTTCGTGACGCTCTACGGCTGGCTCCTGTCCTTCTTCGGCATGCGCCACCTCGCGCCGGTCGTGCCGCTCCCGCTCTGGGCGTCGGGGATCGGCGTGATGCTCGCGTCGTTCGTGATCGCGCTGCTCATGACCTCGGTCACGGTGCGACCCATCGGCCGCTACTTCAAGACGCACAGCGGCAAGCGGCGCCAGGACTTCGTCGGCAGCGTGTGCGAGGTGCAGACCGGCGAGGTCACGGAGACCTTCGGCCAGGCGCACATCGACGACGGCCAGGCCGGGCTCGTCGTGCAGGTACGCGCCATGTCGGGCAAGCTCGCGACGCGCCGCGGTGACCACGTGCTCATTCTGGAGTACGACGACGCGCGCGAGGCCTACATCGTCGAGCCCTACGAGGACGTGGTGCCCGGCGCGAGGCGCAGCCAGGGCGTGCGCGCGGCCGACGAGCCGCCCGCCGCACCCGGGGTAGACGACGCGGCGCTCGGGGCCGCGGCAGAGGACGAGGCGGGCTCACGCACGGGCTCGCAGAGGGCAGACTGAGGTCGGAGGAAGCAGGGGATGAAGCCAGAGCTACTCATCGCGTTGATTGCCGGCGGCTCCTTGGTCGTCGTCATCGTGGGCATGCTGATCCTGGTCGCGCGCTTCTATCGCCAGGTGAACCAGGGCCAGGCGCTCGTCATCAACAAGATGAAGGACGAGCCCCAGGTGACGTTCACGGGCGGGGTCGTGTGGCCGATCGTGCACCGCGCCGAGGTGATGGACATCTCGGTCAAGACGGTCGACATCGACCGGCGCGGGGCGGAGGGTCTCATCTGCCGCGACAACATCCGCGCCGACATCAAGGTCACGTTCTTCGTGCGCGTGAACAAGACGGTCGAGGACGTCTTGAAGGTCGCCCAGTCGATCGGCTGCCACCGCGCCAGCGACAAGACCACCCTCGAGGAGCTCTTCACGGCGAAGTTCGCCGAGGCGCTGAAGAGCGTCGGCAAGCAGCTCGACTTCGACCAGCTCTACACGCAGCGCGAGAAGTTCCGCGACGAGATCATCAAGATCATCGGCCGCGACCTCAACGGCTACGCCCTCGAGGACGCCGCCATCGACTACGTCGAGCAGACGCCGCTCGAGTCGCTCGACCCGCAGAACATCCTCGACGCGGACGGCATCCGCAAGATCACCGACATCACGACCAAGCAGAACATCCAGACCAACGAGCTGAAGCAGAAGGAGCGCATGGAGCTCGGCAAGCAGAACCTCGCCTCCGACGAGGCCATCTTCCGCTACGAGCAGCAGCGCTCCGAGGCCGAGGCGAAGAAGAACAAGGAGGTCTCGGTCGCGCAGACCCAGCAGCAGAACGAGGCGCACCGCATGCGCATCCAGGAGGAGCTGCAGACCAAGCTGCGCCAGGAAGAGGCGCTCACGAAGGCGCAGACCGCCGAGCAGAACCGGCAGCGCGACGTCATGCTGGCCGAGCAGGCGCGCCTGCGCGAGCTCGCGGTCGAGCAGGTGCGCGTGGCCAAGGCGCGCGAGGTCGAGGACGTGGGCCGCACGCGCGCCGTGCAGGAGAGCGAGATCGAGCGCGACGCCGAGATCCAGGGCCGCAAGCGCAAGATCGCCGAGATCATCCGCGAGCGCGTGTCGGTCGAGAAGGGCGTGGCCGAGGAGGAGGAGGCGACCAAGGACATCCGCGCCTTCGCCGGGGCCAAGCGCGACAAGGAGACGCGCATCACCGGCGCCGAGGCCGAGGCGCAGCAGGGTCTCGTCAAGGAGATCAAGCAGGCCGAGGCGATGGAGGAGGTGGCGAAGTTCCAGGCGCGGCGCCGGCTCACGCTCGCCGACGCCGAGCTCGAGGCCGCCGACCGCGACGCGCGCGCCAAGATGCGCCTGTCCGAGGGCGTGCAGGCCGAGCACGCGGCGCCGGGCCTCGCCGAGGTGCGCGTGCGCGAGGGCGAGGCGCAGGCCATCGAGAAGCAGGGCCTGGCCAAGGTGCGCGTGCGCGAGGCCGAGCTCTCGCTGCTCGAGCGCGAAGGCAAGGTCATCGGCCAGAACATCCGCGAGAAGGAGCTCGCCGAGGCGCTCGGCATCGAGCAGAAGGGCCTCGCGGGCGTGAAGATCAAGGACACCGAGGCGGGCGCGATCGAGAAGGTCGGTCACGCGCAGGCGACCGCGATCCGCGAGCGCATGCTGGCCGAGGCGACCTGGCGCGAGGCCGAGGCCGTCGCCATCCAGAAGAAGATGATGGCCGAGGCGACCGGGCTCGCCGAGAAGGCCAACGCCATGAAGGCGCTCGACGGCGCGGGCCGCGAGCACGAGGAGTTCCGCCTGAAGCTCGACGTCGAGCGCCAGGTGGCGCTCGAGACCCTGAAGACGCGCGTCGAGATGGCCGACAAGCAGGCCGAGGTGCTGGCCAAGGCCCTCGGTCAGGCCCACATCAACATCGTGGGCGGCGACGGGCAGTTCTTCGACCGCTTCATCCGCGCCGTGTCGCTCGGGCAGGCCATCGACGGCGCCGTCGACCACTCGACGGTGCTGCAGGGCGCCATCCGCGACCTTGGCCGGGGCGGCGGGCTCGGTAAAGAGATCGCGGGCCTCGTCTCGGGCGGCGGCGGGAGCGAGAAGGCCCAGACGCTCGCCTCGCTCATCAGCCGCGCCATGGGCGGCAAGGACGACGCCCTGAAGGCCAAGCTCCAAGCCCTGCTCGAGCAGGCGAAGAAGCTCGGCGTCGGGGACGTGCCGCCGGGCGGCGGCTGAGCCCGAGCCTGCCCCGCGGTGCGCACCCGCCCGCCGTGGCGCGCGCCTACTCGACGAGCGTCCCCACACCGGCGCTGCCGCCGCCCGCGACCGACCGCTCTCCGGCGAAGGCGAGCCCGAGCACTTCGAGCTTGATGCGCCCTCCACCGCCGCCGTGCTCGCCGTCGGCGTTCGCGGGCCCGCCGGCGGCGCTGACGAGGCCCGTCCCCGTGAGGGCGGCGGCGCGGATCCAGAGGCTGCCTCCCGCCCCGGTGTGGAAGCCGGCGTGCGGCGCGCCGCGCGCCGTGAGGGCGCCGTCGATCCTCACGGCACCGGTCGCGACGATGCGAATCGAGCCGCCCCCCGCCGAGCCGAGGCCGCCCGAGCCGAGGGCAGACGGGGCGCCGAGATCGCCGTAGGTGGCGTCCCAGACAGCTCCATAGCCGGCGCCACCGTGGCTCCCCCCGTCACTTCCCGCGCCAGGGCCCTGCGAGGGGCCATACCCCATGCCGTCCGCCGTGAGGGTGCCGGCGATGTCGATCTCGGCGGCGTGGAGAACGCAGCCGCGACCGTAGAAAGCGCCCTCGGTCGCGCCGGCGCAGGTCACGGTCACCCCGACGGGGATCGACACGCGCGCGAAGAAATGGTCGCCGGCGGGCAGGGTCTCGTCGCTCGCGGGCGCGTAGTCGCGGTGACTCCCCGAGCAGCGACCGTCCTGGCACGCGTCGCCGGCGGTGAAGGCATCGCCGTCGTCGCACGCCCCCGCCGCCGCGCGGTAGACGCAGCCGCACGGCGTGCAGGCATCGCTCGTGCAGGGATTGGCGTCGTCGCAGTCCGCGTCCGCCTGGCAGAGCGAGCCCGACCGGCGGGCGCAAGCCTCGCCGGCAAAATCGGCGTTCGCGTCGAGCTGGCCGAAGTTCGGCACGCCCGGGCACACGTCGACGACGTCCGCGACGCCGTCCCGGTCGCGGTCCGCGTCGACTGCCACACCGAAGGCGACGAAGCGCACGTCGTCGAGCTCCCCGACGAGGCCGGCGGTGCCGTCCGGCGCCGCGCCGAGCACGACCGTGCCGGGCGCCCCGGGTCCCTCGAAACCGGGCGGCGCGACGGCCGCGGCCACGAACACGCCGTCGACGAAGGCGCCGATGCGGGGCGTCGGCGAGGTGGGATCGACCGGGCGCACGCACGCCACGTGGTGCCAGCTCTCGGCGACGAGCGGCGCAGTGGCCGTGACCTCCGCCGTCAGGCCGTTCGCGAAGAAGGCGCAGCGCAGGCGCCCGCTCGCGTCGACGCTCATGGCGTAGGCCGCGCTCGCGACGAGGGTGCGCGTGCCGCTGCCGGCCGCCGCGAGGCGCACGCGCGCCGACAGGCTGAGCTCGCTCGCCGTCCCGACCGACGTCAGCTCGACGCGGCCCGCGCCGTCGAAGCGTGCCGCGGTGCCGACGCGCCCGGGCGCTCCGAAGGTCACGCTCCCGACGACCGCACCCCCGGGCGCGCCCGCCGGTCCCGCGTCCGCCACGGCCGTCGCTCCGGCAGACTCGTCCAGCCGGTAGAGAGCCAGAAGCACGTCTACACAGCCATCCGTATCGTCCAGGGGGCACGGGTCGCATGCGTCGCCCACGCCGTCGCCGTCGGAGTCGAGCTGGGCGGCGTCGCGCGCGTCGGGGCACACGTCGATGGCGTCGGGCAGGCCGTCGCCGTCGCCGTCATGGGAGGGCGGAGGCTCGACACAGCTCGGCCAGCCGCCGCCCGCGCCGGGCTCGGGCGCCGCGACGCCGAGCCTGGCGTCGGGCGAGCATGCGGCGCCGAGGCTCGCGGCGAGCGCCGTCACGATGGCGACGCGCGGGGCGGAGCGCGACGCCGCCACGCGCGCGCGTCGGCCCCGGCGCATAGCGCGCCCTCCAGACGGAGCCCGCCGGGACCGACGCGGAGGCGCAGCGACGCCGCGGTGTCCGCGCCGGCGTCCGGCCCGAGCGTCGTGGCGAGCACGGTGCCCCCGAAGCCGAGCGCGACCGCGCCCGCGAAACCGAAGCCGATCGCGAGCCCGAGACCCCGGTTCTTGCGCGCGTTGAGGGCGTCCACGTCGTCCGCGGAGAACTCGTTCGGGCTGCACACGGGCCCGCTGCCCGCGTCGGGGCAGCCGTCCGCGATGCGGCGCGACGCGGCGCTGGCGTCGAGGGCGAAGCCGACGGCCAACCCTCCGAACAAGACCCCCTCGACGGTCGCGGTCCACGCGAGCGGAGCGAGGATGCGCGTCCCGGTCTCTTCGGTCGCGACGCGCAGCGGCTCCGGTGCGGGCGCCACGCTCGGCCGCAGGTCGATGTCCACGTCGACGGTCTTGCCCTCGGGCACGTCGACCTCGCGCTCGTAGCGCTCGTGGCCGCGTGCGGTCGCCGCGATGCGGTGCACACCCGGGTCGATGGGCACGGCCTCGCCGAAGAGGACAGCCGCGACCTCGCGCTCGTCACGGATGACGTGGAGCTCCGCGGGGCGATGCGCGAGGCGCAAGCGCAGGCGCGGCAGGCGCGGCTCGAGCGCCGCGAGCACGGTGTCGAGGTAGTCGTCGAGCTCCTGCCTGCGCTGCTCGCCGGCGGTCTCGCGGTTCTGCACACGCGCGCGCTGGTAGCGCTCCCACGCCTCGGCGAGGCGACCGTCGTGGTCCGAGCATTTGCCGAGGTTGATGAGCGTCGAGGCGGCTGGATCGAGCTCCATGCTGGCCGCGAACTTGTGGCACGCGGCAGGCCAATCGCCCGCGGTGAGCGCCTCCTGAGCCTGCGCGAAGAGCGCATCGGCGGCGACGGGATCGCGCACCCCGCCCGGAGACGGCACGGGCGGTGGGTCGCCGGCGAGGACCCCCGGGGGCGGTGGCTCGCCGGGCGCGGGCTGCGCCGCGGCGTACGGGGCGACGAGCAGCGCGGGCAGCACGAGCAAGAGCGTAGTCGAGCGCACGATCACCTCCAGCCACCGGCACCGAGCCGGGACGCTCCGTCATCGGATCTTGGTGGGATCGTACCCCGGACGCGGCCCGGTTGGCTTGCCGAGCGGCCTCGGGGGCCCGACGGACGCGGTCGCGCTCGGACCCGCCCCCGAGCTCGTGCTCGCGCTCGCGCCCGACGGTGGCGCGGCGCTCTCGGTCGGCCGTGGCGCCACGGGCGGTGGGCTCGTCGGCGCGGCGGCGAGTGGCGCTGGCTCGGCCGAGGCAGCCGTCGGTGACTCCTCGCGCGTGCCCCCCGAGACGACGAGCGCGATCGCGACGGCAGCCGCGCCGAGCACGAGGGCCGACGCGGCGAGCCACCACCCGATGCGCACCCGACCGCCACCGCTCGCGGCCGCGACGACCGGCACGGCCTGCGGCGGGCTCACGCCGAGCGCCCGGGCGAGATCGAGCACGAGCTCGAGCGCCGAGCCGAAGCGTGCGCCCGGGTCGACGGCGCACGCGCGTGCGAACCACGGGTCGAGCGGCGCCGGCAGCTCCACACCCGCGGCGCGCGCGCGCTCGGTCGCGGCCTCGCGCGGCCCCTGCGCCATCGTGCCGAGCAGCGGCAGGAGCGAGGTCGTGCGGCTCGACTCGGGCGCCCAGTAGGGTCGACCCGCGAGCAGCGCGAAGGCGACCTGGGCGAGGGCGTAGCGATCGGCGGCGGGACCGAGCGTGCCCTCGCCGAGGATCTGCTCGGGCGACATGTAGAGCGGCGTGCCGACCGAGTGCGTCGTGCGCAGGGCCGCGCCCTCTTCCGCGACCACCTTGGCGATGCCGAAGTCGAGCACCTTGACGCGCGGCGAGCCGTCGTCCCCGCGCGTGAGGAACAGGTTGCCGGGCTTGAGATCGCGGTGCACGACGCCGAGCGCGTGGGCACGGTCGAGCGCGAGCGCCGCGTGGTAGAGGAAGGTCACGACCTCGCTCGGCGCAAAGCGCCGGCGCGCGAGGAGCGCCTGCTCGAGGTCCTCGCCCTCGAGCAGCTCCATCACGAGACAAGGCGCCTGGGTCGACGGGTCGACGCCGGCGTCGAAGGTCCGCACCACGTGCTCGCTGCGGATGTTGGCGCCGATCATCGCCTCGCGCTTGAAGCGCGCGCGCAGCTCCTCCGACCCGACGAGGCTCGGCAGGAGCACCTTGAGCGCCGCGCGACCGCGCGTCTCCGAGTGCTCCACCTCGTAGACGGCGCCCATCGCACCCTGGCTGAGCGCGCGCACGACGACGTAGCGATCGAAGCGCTGGCCAGGAGCGAGCGCCGCCGGGGCGGCGGGCGGAGACATCGCTCGCATCCTAGCGCGCGCGCAGAGGCGGCTGCCAGCGCGGCCGCCGCCCGCGCGTGCTGCCGGAGGGCCGACACTGGAGTGCCGCGTCGCCTCGTGCTTAATTGAGCGCGTGTCGGACATCCCCGGCGAGGTCCTCGAAGCCTACGGGCTCCGGGGCGCGCGCGTCACGCCCGTCACGGTCGGGCTCATCAACCGCACCTTCCGCGTCGAGCGCGCGGGCGCGCCCGCGCTCGCCCTGCAGGAGCTGCACCCCATATTCCGCGGCGAGGTGAACCTCGATCTCGAGGCCATCGCACGCCACGTCGCCCGCCGGGGTGTCGTGACGCCGCAGCTCGTGCGCACGCGCGCGGGCGCACCCTTCGTCACGCACGGGGAGCGCCCGTGGCGCGCCCTCACCTGGCTCGCGGGCGAGGTGCGCGAGCGCATGTCGAGCCCCGCGCTCTCGCGCTCGGCCGCCGCGCTCGTGGGCCGCTTCCACGCGGCCGTCGCCGACCTCGAGCACGTCTTTGCCTTCACCCGCCCGGGCGCGCACGACACCCGTGCGCACCTCGCACGGCTCGAGGCCGCGCTCCCCGAGGGCAGCGCCGAGGTGCGCGCCGTCGGCGAGGCGATCCTCGAGCACGGCGCGGCCCTGCCCGCGCTCACGGATCGTCCGGTGCGCATCATCCACGGCGATCTCAAGGTGACGAACCTGCTCTTCGACGCCGCGGGCGAGGCCGTCGCCCTTCTCGATCTCGACACGCTCGCGCACGGCACGCTCGCCGTCGAGCTCGGCGACGCGCTCCGCTCGTGGTGCAACCCGGGCGGCGAGAACGCCGAGGACGCGCGCGTCGAGCTCGCGCTCTACGCCGCCGCGCTCGAGGGTCACGCCTCGACGGCCGGGGAGCTGCTCACCGCCGACGAGGACGAGTCGCTCGCGCTCGGCCTCGAGACCATCGCGCTCGAGCTCGCCGCGCGCTTCCTCCTCGACGCCATCCTCGGCCGCTACTTCGGCTGGGACCCGACCCGCTACCCCTCGCGCCCGGCGCACGATCTCGCGCGCGCACGTTCGCAGGCCTCGCTCGCGGCCTCGGCCCGGGCGCTTCGCGGCGAGCTCGTGCGCCTGGCGCGCGCGGCCTACGGACGCGCGGCACGGTGAGACCGGCCGGGGCGCCCCTGCGCCGTCCGGTACGGCTCTCACGGCGGCTCGACCCTGCAGAGTCCCGCGACCTTGGGTGCGATCTCTCGGTCGAGGGTGACGAGCGGGAGACCTCGCGTAGAAGCGACCCACACGTACGCGGCATCGGCGGCGCGCAGCCTCGGGGTGGCGACGACCGCGACGATCCCGCGAACGGCGCGCGGCCCCAGCGTGACCTGCTGGCGACACGCGAGATCCGTGGCGAGATAGCTTGCGCAGGCCACCGGCGGGACGCCTGCGCGCACCAGGGCGGACGTCACCTCGACCTCGAAGATCGCGGGCACGACGATCTCATCCTGCCCCGTGAGGAGCGCGGCGAGACGCCGCCGGGCGGCGCGGTGATGCGGCTCGGTGGGCCGGACCGCAGCCACGGCCACGGATGCGTCGAGCACGTACTTCATCGCCGCCCTTCGATGAGATCCTCCACCGCCGAGACGCCCGGGTCGCCACGCATCTCGGCCTCGAGCTCGTCGAGCCGTCGTTCTGCCTCGGCGGCCGTGAGCACCTGGCGTCCCTCGGTCGCGCTCTGGCCCCCACGTGCCACGGCGACCGGGACGATCGCCGCAGCGGGCTTGCCGTGGCGCAGGATGAGGATCCGCCGACCCCGATGCTCGGCCTCGTCGACGAGCTCGGACAGGTGGGCTTTCGCACTCACGAGCGAGGTCGAACGCATGTGGACCAGTATGGACCACCTGGCGCGGACGCGCCACGGCACCGAGGGGGGCGGGCGCGCGCGAACGCGCGCCCGCGTACGGCCCGCCTACTTCAGATCGAGGCGCCCTGCAGGAGCGCTGACGTTGCGGAGTCGTGGTGAGTCAGGGCGCCACCTGCTGCCCATACTCGTCGAAGCACCTCAACCCACCCGGCAAGAGCCCTGCCACCGCCGTGCCGCGTCACGATGGATGCGAAGGTTCATCGACGCGCGCGGGCGGCTCGGCGCCGGCGGACGTGCTCCCGATACTCGTCGAGCGTCAGCGTCTCGGCCGTACCCCCCTCGACCTCGGCAGCGCGGCGCTCGATCTCGGCATGCCACGCGGCACCGGCATCGGCATCCGGCTCACCGTCGAGGCTGCGAAGCAGCTCGAGGGCGAGCCTTGCCCGCTCGGCCACCGGGAGGCGAAGGATCTCGGCTAGCATGTCGGTCGCGGCCGCCACGACCTTCAATCCAGCATGTACGAGTAGGCCCGGAAGGCACCCCGGTGCCGCAGCGCGGTCTGCGCGGCGAGGTTCGCGCGCCCTTGCCAAGCGCCTCGCCTTGATACATCCTCCTGCCCTTCGTCGCTCTCTGCGCCGCTCCGCGGCAAGAGGAGATGGCACCATGTTCTTCCGACGACCCAGCTCCTAGCGCTCGCGCGCCGCCCCCTCGTTGGGGTGGCGCGCAGGTGCGGGCGCGTGCCTTCCGCGTGGGGGGCGCGCAAGGGATTCGTGTCGGTTGGGGTCTCCGCGCTCGCGGAGCAGGCGCGCACGGGCGCGTTCGAAGCATGGGACGAAGACGAAGGGCCACGCCGGAACGGACGGTGGCACGAGACGATCACGAGCCGCTGCTCGCGATCTGGATTCTGCGCGCCCTCTTGGCGACGGACGCGTACGGCGCCCAGCGCCCGTCGCTCGGCCGCGGGCCGCTCGACGCTGCGGGCCTCGGGTCGCTGAAGAGCGCCGGGATGCCCGCGCCCAAGGTCAAGAAGCGGCTCGTCCGCCGCCTCGACGCGCTCGTGGAGCGCGGCGCGCCTCGCGAGGGGCCGCTCTTCGCGAACGTCACGCGTCTCGGGTCGCTCCTCGCGCTCTCGGCAGTCGAGCAGGAGGTCCTGCTCTTCGCGGTGCTCCTGTCGCTCGAGCCCGCCCTGCGCGCGTGCTTCGACGAGCTCCTTGGCGCGTCGCTCCGCCGCATCGAGGCGTGCATCGGGGCCACGCTCGACGTGCCGCTCGACGAGCTGCGCCGGGCGCTCGCGCCCTCGGGCGCGCTCCAGACGACGGGCCTCGTGCTCGTCGCGGACGCCGCCCGGCGCGCCTGGGACAGCCCGCTCGCGCCCATGGACGACCTGCCCGACGTCCTCTACGCCGAGCACGCCGACGAGGACGCGCTGCTCGCGCGCCTGTGCAAGCCGGCGCCTCCGTCGGCGCTCGGCGTCGACGACTTCGCGCACGTCGAGCGCGACCTGTGCATCCTCCAGCGTTACCTCGCGAGCGCGGCTGCCGGTCGCCTCCCGGGCGCGAACGTCCTGCTCTACGGCGCCCCCGGCACGGGCAAGACGGAGCTCGTGCGCTGCCTCGCGCGCGAGCTCGGGGCGGCGCTGGTCGAGGTCGAGGTGGAGACCGAGCGCGGCGCGCCGCTCACCGCCGCGGGGCGCCTCGCCCACTACCGGCTCTGCCAGGCGCTCCTCGGCAGGCGGCGCGCGCCCGCGCTCGTCGCCTTCGACGAGATCGAAGACGTCTTCCCGAAGACCGAGGCGCGCGCGGCGAGCTCGGGCGCGAACAAGGGCTTCACGAATCGCCTGCTGGAGCACAACCGCGTCCCGGCCATCTGGATCTCGAACCACGTGAGCCACATCGATCCCGCCTTCGTGCGGCGCTTCGACTTCGTGCTCGAGCTCGCG
The DNA here is from genome assembly GCA_016212965.1 of Myxococcales bacterium. Classification (GTDB taxonomy): domain Bacteria; phylum Myxococcota_A; class Polyangia; order Polyangiales; family Polyangiaceae; genus JACRDA01. The sequence continues at coordinate 1,989 of JACRDA010000210.1, read as the reverse complement.
GTGCCGCCGGCGGCGGCGCGCCGTCGCATCGTCGAACAGCACGTGGGCGCGCGGACGTCGAGCGCGCGCTTCGTCGCCACCCTCGCGGCCGACGAGCGCTTCGGTCCGGCGCACCTCGCGCGCGCGGTGCGCGTCGGCGCGATGGTCGCCGGCGACGCCGAGGCGACGTTCGAGACGACGGTCCTGCGTGTGCTCGCGAACCAGGCGCGCGCGCAAGGGGCGGGGCTCGTCCGCGCGCACGCGGGAGGCGAGGGGCCCTACGAGCTGCGCTTCCTCAACACGAGCCACGATCCGGCGGAGCTCGTGACGGCGCTCGCGCGCCACCCGTCGGGCGCGATCTGCCTCTACGGTCCGCCGGGGACGGGCAAGACCGCGCTCGTGCATCACGTCGCCGAGCGCATCGGTCTGCCGCTCGTCGTCAAGCGTGCCTCCGACATCCTCTCGCCCTGGGTCGGCGAGACCGAGGCGAACCTCGCGGCCATGTTCGCGCGCGCGAGCGAGGCCGGCGCGATCCTGTTCCTCGACGAGGCCGACGGCTTTCTGCGCAACCGCAGCGGCGCCGACCGCACCTTCGAGGTCACGCAAGTGAACGAGCTGCTCGTACAGCTCGAGGGCTTCGAGGGCCTCTTCTTCTGCGCGACCAATGCCTTCGACACGCTCGATCCCGCGGCCCTGCGCCGCTTCGCGCTCAAGATCCGCTTCGACGGCCTGTCGCGCGAGCAGCGCTGGGAGCTCTTCACCGCCTCGCTCCGCGCCCACGGCGCGCTCGGATCGGCGGAGGAGCTCGCGGCGTCGCGCGCCTCCGTCGATGGCCTCGACGGTCTCACCCCCGGCGACTTCGCGGCCGTGACGCGCCAGGCGCGGATCCTCGGCCGCGCGCTCTCGGCGCCCGCGCTCTCGAGCGCGCTCGAAGCGGAGCTCCGCCACAAGCGACGCTCGGGCCGCGCGATTGCGGGGTTCCTGGGCGAGCCGGCGCGCGCGTCCCGCACGCCGTGACGTCGCGGTCGGTCGGCACGGGCGCGGTTGGTGGCGTGATGGCTGGCGGCCGCGGCACGAGCTTCCCGTCGGGTGAAGCCGGCAACCGCCACGCCGATCTCCACGGCACGGAGCTCGTCGGGGCGGCGGTCATCGGCGCGCGCCTCGCGTATACTCGCGGGGTGCAGCCGGCTCGACGACGGGCAACCTACGCCGACCTCCTCGGGCTGCCCGAGGGGGTCCGGGGCGAGCTCGTCGCCGGGGACATCAGGCTCTTGCCCGCCCCCGTTGCCACGCCATGCGAAGAGCGCAGGTGCCATCCGGCGCTTCGTCGGGGGGCCGTTCGACGACGACGACGACTCGGGCGGGCCGGGTGGATGGTGGATCTTCGCCGATGTCGACGTCGGGCTCGGCGCGGACGTCGTGCGGCCCGACCTCTCGGGCTGGCGGCGCGAGCGGCTCCCGGAGCCGGATGTACGGCCCATCGCGGTGACGCCCGGCTGGGTGTGCGAGATCCTGTCGCCGTCGAACGAGGCGCACGACCGGGTCCACGAGCGCCACCTGTACGCGGAGCACGGCGTGCGCCACTACTGGATCGTCGACCCCGAGGCCCGCACCCTCGAGGCCTTCGTCCTCGCGAGCGGGCGCTGGGTCGACGCCGGCTCGTTCGACGAAGCTGCGCTCGCGCGCGTGCCCCCGTTCGAAGCGATCGAGCTGCCTGTCGGGCGGTTGTTTCTGCCCAGACCCAAGAGCCCCTGAGCGCAGCGCGGCGAGCGCTTGCGATGGCTCACGGAGCCGCCGCGGCGGGCGCTTGCGTGCCCGGATCCCGGGGCAGCACGGCGCCCTGCAGGAGCGCCTGACGTTGCGGACGTTGCGGAGTCGTGGTGAGTCAGGGCGCCACCTGCTGCCCGTACTCGTCGAAGCACCTCAACCCACCCGGCAAGAGCCCTGCCACCGCCGTACAGTAGGACGCGCTCATGCACATGCCCCAGCGCCTGGCCGCCGCGTCGTCCT
>JACRDA010000214.1 GCA_016212965.1 Myxococcales bacterium | reverse complement strand
GCGCGCGCCTGCCCCGCGCCCGCCACGCCGGACCCGCCGCGCGCCGGAACCTTCGCGACGAGCGAGATGCCCGACCTCTGGCTCACGGCGGGCGCGCTCGTGCCCGGCGACGCCCTGCCCCTCGCCGAGCTCGCCGAGCTCGCGCTCGTCGGCGACGGCGGCGCGGTCGCACGAGCGACAGCGGACAGCGCGGAGCGCTGGCACGTGCGGGTCGCTGGGGGGACCTTCGGCGCGGCGCTCACCGTCCTGGCGCGGGCGCGCCCCGGGCGGCTGGAGACGCTGCGCGACGCGCTCGTGCGCTCCTTCGCGTCGCTCGACGCCCTCGACGAGCGGGCCTTCGGAGAGCTCCTCCGGCGCGCGGCGCGCCGCGCGGTCGAGCGCCGGCTCGAGCCGCGCGAGCGACTGCGCGACCTGTGGCGGGGCACGTCACCCGGCGCCGCAGCGGTCCCGAGCTACGCCGACTGGCGGCGCTTCCTGCGCGAGCGACTCGCGCCCGCAGCCCTCATTGTCGTGCGGGGGCCGTGACGCCCCTCACACGCCGCGCTCACGCGGGCGCTCGGGCGACTCGGTCGTGGGCACGGCGTGGCGACGTCCCGCGAGCGCGAGGCAGAGCACGCCCTCGCCGTCCTCGCAGAGCAGCGGCTCGATGGACAGCTGGGCGTGACGCGAGAACCGCGCCTCGAAGTGACCGCCCTTCACCCGTACGCGCAGCTCTCCCTCCGCACCGACGGCGAGGGAGCCGGGGTCGAACGGCTCGCGCGTCCCGTCCGAAAGCTGGAGCTCGGCGCGGTCGTCGTCGCACCGCAGCGCCACGACGAAGAACGGCGTGTCCTCGACGGTGAGGTAGCACCAGTCGTAGCCGTTCGCGAGGATGTAGCGCCGGTCGAGGGGATGGCGGGCGACCCAGCGTCCGAGTGCGTCGCGGAGCGCGGCGTGCTCCACGCGCTCGCCCTCGTGCCAGAAGCACCCGTGGCGGTCGAGGACGATGCGGCTCTCGCGACTCTGACCCGGCGGCGGGGCGACGCGGAAGAAGTCCGGATGTTCTACGGGTTTCACGGTAGGACGACGGCGCCGGCCGCCCGCGCTCCGGGTCCAGCTTGCGGTCGGACCCTGCGCGCACCATGTTGAGCACCACGGAGCGCCGGAACCAGAGCGGCTGCGGCGAGACGAAATTCCACATAGCAGGGCCAACGTGGTCACGCACGACGAAGGACACCTCGAGCACACGCGGCGCTACTACGACGCCTTCTCGCGGCGCTACGACGCGGCGCGCGGCGGGCGCGTTCCGGGCGGCTACCACGACCTCGTCGACGACCTGGAGCTCGACTTCCTGTCGCGTCACGCGCGTGGGAAATCGGTGCTCGAAGTGGGCTGCGGCACGGGCCTCTTGCTCGAGCGGATGCGCGACTTCGCCGGTGAGGCGCGCGGCATCGACCTCTCGCCCGGGATGCTCGAGCGCGCCCGCTCGCGCGGGCTCGATGTCGTCGAGGGGAGCGCGACCTCCCTGCCCTTCCCGGATGCCTCGTTCGACGTGGCGTGCTCCTTCAAGGTCCTGGCGCACGTGCGCGACGTGCGTCGCGCCGTCGGGGAGATGCTACGGGTCGTGCGCCCCGGCGGGGTGGTCGTCGCGGAGTTCTACAACGCGCGCAGCCTGCGCGCGCTCGTCAAGCGGCTCGGGCCCGCGGGGGCGGTGGCGCACGACCGCGACGAGAGCGAGGTCTACACGCGCTTCGACACGCCCGCCGAGGTGGCCGGCCTCTTCGCGGCGGCCGCCCGCATCATCGACCGGCGCGGCGTGCGCATCGTCACGCCGGCGGCCCGGGCGCTCGAGCTCCCGGTGGTGGGCAGCGCGCTGCGGCGCGCGGAGCAGCGCCTGTGCGACACGGTGCTCGCGCGCTACGCCGGTTTCCTGATCGTGGCGGCGCGCAAGCACGCGTGAGCACGCGCGGTCGCTAGAAGACGCCGCGCAGGCCGACGAACGCGCCGTCCGGCGACAGACTCACGGTCGGGGCCGGGCGCAGCTCCGGTGGCAGCTCACGGGGGCGCTGGGTGCTGCTCTCGTCCTCGAAGGCGACCTCCGCTTCGATGATCCCCGCCACGACGAGCGCGAGCGTGCCGCCGAAGGACACCCACTGGACCGCTCGCGCGACCTCGAAGTTGCGCTCCAACTTGACGAGGTCGAGTTGGCCGTCGGTGGCCGCCTCGCAGGGCACCACCTCGGAGCCGTTGCAGCGTGGCTGCGACACGGCCTGCGCGTAGTGGAGAGCGAGCCCGGCCGACACCACGGTCGAGGCGAGTGTCAGCGTCTCGCTCGTCGCGAAGAACGCCCCGAGCCCCGGCGCGTCGTTCTGGAACTGCCCGACGCCGAACGGGATCGCGGCGATCCACCGCGAGCGCGACGCGACGACGGTCTCCTCGGCCGCCAGCGCCTCGAGCGCCGCGACCCGCTTCTTCTCGCGTTCGCGGGCCTCGCGGGCCTTGCGCTCGCGCTCGCGCTGGGCCTCGATCTTCTCGCGCATGATGCGCTCGAGCTCCTCGCGCAGCTCGGCGCGCACCTCGATGACGCGGTCGATGTACGCCTGGGGGTAGAGGCCGGGGGTCGGGCTGTAGGTCGGGTCGGCGCGCAAGAGCGTGGCGATGGCGATCTTGCCCTCGTCGATGCGCTCGAGCGCGACGAGCGAGGCCGCGTTCATCTGGCTCGCCTCGAAGCGCAGGCGCTCGTCGCGCAGGTAGTGCGCGCTCTCGGGGTCGAGCAGCGGGGTGAAGCGCGCAACCGCCTCGCCCCACTTGCCTTGGTCGAAGCGGCTCTTGGCGAGCTCGTAGTCCGCGAGCTCGTCGGCGCGCGCGCTCCCCACCGGCGCGAGCCCGAGCCCCCCGGCAAGGGCGAGCGCGAGCAGGATGGCGGCGCCTCGTTTCGGCACGACCGCCCTGGTGTATCGGAAATCCGCCCGCGCGGGGAGATTTCGCCGCCGCCCCGTCACTCGCCCGGCCACGGCACGACGTTGGCCTCCCCCGCGAGGAAGGTCCAGGTGCTCGTCTTGCGACCGGGCGTGAAGGTGCAGGTGTCCGTGAGGCTCGCTTCCGGCAGCACGATCGGCACGGGCATGGCACCGGCGGTGAAGCCGGCGCGGAGGCAGGTCATCGCGCTTCCAGGCGGACCGCCCGAGACGCTCGCCGTGCCGGGCTTCGTCTTCAGCTTGAAGATGAGCGGCAGGGGCGCGTCGGGGCTGTCGGCGGGCGGCGCCGCGACGGTAAAGCCCGTCTCGAGGTTCTCGCAGCACTTGGCGTTGGCCGGCATCGTGATTCGCACCGTGTGGCTCGAGCCGACCCGCAGCGGGAACTCGCGCCCTTGCCACTTCTCGGTCTTGTCGTCGAGCACGAACACGGCGCCGGGCGGGGCCACGACGAAGGTCACCCGCCGCGTGTCGGGCCCGCGCGGCGGCGGCTCCCCGCTCGTGGTCGGGGGCGCCGTCGCAGTGATCCCGGCCGACGATGGGGCGCTCGCCGACGCGCTCGCGCTCGGTGACGTCGACGCGGCCGAGCTCGGGGCCGCGGACGCGCTCGGCGGCGCCGTCGCGGCGCTCGCTGGGACCGGGGCGGTCGCGCTCGCCGGCGGCTCCTCGGGCTCACTGCCGGGGCCCGTGGTCGCCCGCTCGCCCGTGGCGGGAGCGCTCGGACTGGCTGCTCCCTCGCTCGTGCGCAACCAGCGCGTCATGCCGAACGCCCCGAGACCGAGTGCCGCCGAGAAGAGCGAGACCGCGCCAAGCCGCAGCGCGCGCCGCCGCCACGCGGCCTCGGCCGAGAGGGCGCTCACGCGCCGCATGATGACGAGGTCGTCGGGGCGATAGGCCAGCGCACGGTTGAAGTCCGCAGCCGCCGCGTGGACCATGCCCTTGCGGCGCGCGGACTCGCCGCGCTCGAGCAGGCGCGCGGGCAGCTCCGCCGCCTGGCGCGCGCGGTACGCCACCGGGTCCGCGAAGTACTCCGCCACCTCGCCGCGCAGGTCCGTGACACCGAGCGCCGCGAGCTCCGCGCGCACGAGCTCGGCGAAGGCGGCCGCGGACGCGAGCCGCGCGGCGACATCGCGCTCGCGCGCGCGGCCGACGATGCGGCCCCAGCGACCGCCGACGACCGGGCGCTCGGCGTCGGCCGGCTCGTACTTGCCCTCGATCACGCGCCGCAGCACCTGCGCGGGGTTCTTCCCCTCGAACGGCAGGTGCCCGACCATGCACTCGTAGAACAGGACGCCGAGGGCGAACACGTCCGTCGCGGGCACCACGGCGCCGCCCTCGATCTGCTCGGGCGCCATGTGTGCCGGGGAGCCCAGGATCTGGCCCGTCGAGGTCACGCCCTGTGCGTCCAGCACCTTCGCGATGCCGAAGTCGGTGAGCTTCACCCGCAGCTTCTCGCCGTCGGAGCGGCGCGACGAGTCGCGCCGACCCGAGCCGCTGCCGCTCGAGCCCGCCGGCGGCGGGTCGGAGGCGGAGCGCGCGACGGGCGGTTTGGGGGTCTCGGCAGTCGCAGGCGGGAGCTCGATGAGCACGTTCTCCGGCTTGATGTCGCGGTGGATCACGCCGCACTGGTGTGCGTGATCGACGGCATCGCAGAGCAGGGCGGTGATGCAGGCCCCCACCTCGGCCGGCAGCTCCGGGTGCTGCCTCAGCAGGTCCCGGAGCGTCGTGCCACGGATGAGCTCCACGACGAGGAAGCGCTCGGCGTCCGCCTCGTCGGAGACGTCGTAGACCTCCACGATGCAGGGGTGGCGAAGCTTGGCGACGGCGCGCGCCTCGGCCACGAAGCGCCGGCGCACCTCGGGGTTCTCGCGCAGGTGCTTGTGGATGATCTTGACGGCGACGTCGCGGTGGAGCCGCAGATCGCGCGCCCGGTAGACCGTCGCCATGCCGCCGTGGCCGATCTCCTCGGCCAGCTCGTACTTCTCGATGTGCGGCAGCGAGCCGGTGGGGCTGGACGACGCACTCATGACGGGCGACCCGGATCGGGTGGGCATGGGGGCACGCCACCGAGACCGATGCGGCTTGCTCCCGCCCTGGCGCGACCACCGAGCACGAGCGTGAGCATGACATGGCATGCCCGCCGGGCAAAAGGGGACGCTTCCGGCGCGCCCGCGGCTCTGATACGTGGCCGCCTCGAGCGCGCTCACCGCGCCCTGCCTCGCCATGCTGCAACGAGACCCCCTGGGACGCGCCGTGTTCGCGGGTGAGCCGCTCGTGGACCTCCTCGGACGCGCCGGTTGCCCCACCCCCTGCTACGTGTACGACCTCGGGGCCATGGCCGCCGAGGCACGCGCCCTCGCCGCGGGCTTCGAGGACGCCCCGCACCTCGTCGCCTACGCGGTCAAGGCGAACAGCGCGGGACCGGTCGTGCGTGCGCTCGCGGCTGCCGGCTGCGGCTGCGAGGTGGGCTCGGCGGCGGAGCTCGAGCTCGCGCTCGCGAGCGGCGTCGCGCCGCGCGCCATCCTGCTGAGCGGGGTCGCCAAGAGCGACGCCGAGATCGACCGCGCCATCGGCGCCGATATCCTCGCCATCCAGCTCGACTCGGTGAGCGAGGTGGCGCGCGTACGCGCGCGCGCCGTCGCCGCCGGCCGGCGAGCTCGCGTGACCCTGCGCGTGAACCCGGACGTCGAGGCCGACACCCACGCCCACATCGCGACCGGCCACGGCGAGGCCAAGTTCGGCATCGCGCTCGACGACCTGCCCGAGGCGTGGGCGGAGCTCGCGCGCGCTCCCGAGCTCGCGCTCTGCGGGCTCGGCGGCCACGTGGGCTCGCAGCTCGTGAGCACCGACGCGTACCTGCGGGCCGCGGAGCGGCTCTTCGAGCTGGTGCGCGAGCGCGAGCGGGAGCACGGGCCGCTCGAGCTCGTCGATCTCGGGGGCGGCTTCGGCATCGACTACGGGCAGGGGTGCCCCGTGCGGCCCGCGGATTTCGCGCGCGGAATCCGCCTCCTGGCCGCCCGCATGGGCATGGGCCGCCGGAGGCTCGTGGTCGAGCCGGGCCGCGCCCTCGTCGGGCCGTTCGGCGTCCTCGTCGCCGGGGTGCTCGGGACCAAGCGCTCCTACGCGCAGCGCTGGCTCATGATCGACGCCGGCATGAACGACCTCTTGCGCCCCGCGCTCTACGGCGCGCGCCACCGGGTCGAGGCGCTCGACACCGCGACGGGCAACGCCCGAGCGACGTACCGCGTGGTCGGTCCGGTGTGCGAAAGCGCCGACGATTTCGGTGCCTTCGAGCTACCCGATCCGCCCCCCGAGCGCGTGCTCCTGCGGGACGCGGGCGCGTACGGCTACACGATGGCGAGCCACTACAACGGCCGTGCGCTGCCCGCGGAGATCTTCGTCGGCCGGGGCGGCACGCTCAGCGTCGGCCGGACGGGGAGCGCCGCCGACTGGGTGCGCTCGCGCGTCGACGTGCCCTCGCCACCGCTTTGATCGTCCGTCAGGACCGCGAGCGGTTGTTGCGGATGTCGGAGGGACGCCAAGACACGCGACGGTTGGTCTCGCTGCGTTTCGGCGGCGGCATGCTCGCCGGTCGGGCGCGCTGTCGTCCCTCCTCGAGCTGGACCTCCACCCCGAGGGCACGACAGCGGCGCACCAGCCGCTCGAGGTCGACGCCGTGGCCGAGCAGCAGGCCCGCGGGCGGCGACGGATCGACGAACAGCTCTGCAGTGGGCTGCCTCGTGCGCAGCAGCTCGCGCACCTCGGGGTCGTCGACCCAGAGGAAGCCGGAGGCGCCCACGAGCGTCGCGCGCCCCACGACCTCGCCGGCCTGCGTGAGCGCTTCGGCGAGCTCCGCCGCGAGGGGAGCAAGCGCGGCGATGCGCTCGCGCATGGCGCTCGCTTCGACCCCCGCAGCCAGACCACGCGACACCGCGGGGGCAGCGAAGCAGAGCTCGAGCGTGGTGCCCACGGCGCCGACGTCGGAAAAGGCGCACAGGTCGAGCACCTGGTAGCACCGCGCACCCTCGCCGACAGCCAGGGTGCGCCCGCCCGTGAACTCCGCCACGAAGGGGGGCGTCTCGAGGGGGACGGCCGCGAGCAGGGCGCGCCCGCGCCCGGTCAGGCGCACGCTGAGCGCGTCGGTCGACGCCGCAGCAAAGGCGCCGCTTCCGGTCGCGGTCCGGCTCCCCACCTCCTCGTCGCCGACATCGACGACGCCGAGCGCCGGCAGAGACTCGAGCAGAACGCGCCGCGCGACCTGCTGCACCGCGGGCAGCGGCTGCCCCGTGCGCTGGGCCCAGCGCGCGAAGAGCCGCTCGAGGGCTGCCACGCGCCCGTCCGCGGCGAGGTAGCTCTCGAAGGCCGAGCACGGCACCCACAGGCCCTCGCCCAGGTCTCGCAGCGCCCCCAGCACCATCTCGCGCACCGCCGTGGCGGGGCTCGGGTCGCGGTGGTCGGCGGCTACCCGCAAGGTCTCCGCGTCGGAGCGCGCCTCGTCCCAGGCGCCACCCCGCCGCCACGTGTCGAAGAGCACCTGCGCGAGCTCGCGCAGCTCGAGCGAGCCCGGGGGCGTCGCGCGCGCGATGCCGGCCGGTTCCCAGAGCCCGACGGCGCGTGACAAGGCGCCCACGAGCGCCGTGGACTCCACGTCGCGACCGAAGCGCTGGGCGAGGCGTGCCACCAGCGAGCGCGGTGTGCCCACGCCGGGCCGGAGCTCGGCGGAGAGCTCGCGCACGGCGAGGGCCAGCCCGAGCGCGAAGGGAGCGACCGGCGTCGAGAAGCGCGCGCGGCGCGGCAGGTGGTCCTCGGCGAGCACCGCCGAGCGGATGGTGCGGCGTCGCTGCTCCTGCTCGCTGCGCCGGGCCTCGCCGACCAGCACCGCGACCTCGGTGGGGATGACGTAGCGATTCGGGTGCAGGGGAAACAAGAGGCCGCGCTTCTCGAGCGAGAAGGCCGCGCCCCTGCGCCCGGCCGCGATCCCGTACACGCCGCGCACTCGCATGGGCTCGCGCTCGAGCTCCATGAGCTCCTGGGTGTCGACCTCGCCGCCCACCTGCTCGACCGCCTCGAGCAGGCGTCGCTCCTGGTGCGCGATGCGGTCGAGCTCGAGCCGCAGGACCTCCGGGTCGCCCAGGACCTCCCACGCAGCCTCGAGCGACAGCGCCAGCGGTGGGGTGCTGGGGCGGCCCAGGTAGTGGCTCGCAATCGCGCTCGCGGTCTCGAACGGCGCCTCGGACAGCAACGCGCGCAGCGAGCGCGGATCCTCGCCGTCCCAGCCGCGCAGCTGCACGACGAAGGCCGTCGGCAGCACGAGCTCCACGCTGTCGCCGAGGATGCGCGCGAAGAGCAAGCCACGGCGCACGAGCAGCTCGACGCCGGTGGGCAGCGCGTCGACGACGAGCGAGCCCCCCGCCTCGGCCACCCGCCGCAGCAGCTCCTCGCTCGCGGCCGGCAGCCGCGAAGGCTCGCGGATCTCCGGCAGGCGCACGAGCGCCCGAGCAGCCTGCGCCGGCGCGTCGATGCGCTTCTGCGCGTCGACCCGCACGCCCATGCGTTCCATCAGCCCGGCGAGCTCCTCGGCGGGCAGGCTGCGGAGCACGGACTCGAGACGCCGCTCGGCCGGGCTGGACGCCTGGGCGGGCGCAACCCCGCTCACCGTGCCGCCCGACGCCGGTCGGTCGCCAGCCGTGGACTTTCGAGTGCGCTTCACCGCGTGCTTGCCTCGTGGGGGCAAGCCCAAGGCTTGCCCATCATGAAACCAAGCGATAGTACCGCCAAGGGTGGACGAGAACAGCAGAAAAGACGCGGGCCGCGTGGCGTCGTCGGGCTGCGCTCCCTCCTTTCGCGTCCCGGAGCACGCAGCCTCGGATAGACTCCCGCCGTGATCCTCCGCGACCCGGTCCACGGCCTCGTGACCTTCGAAGGCGAGGAGGAGCGGTGCGTCGTCCGGTTGCTCGGCACGCCCGAGGTGCAGCGCCTACGGCGCATCCGGCAGCTCGGGCTCACGAGCCTCGCCTATCCCGGCGCCGAGCATACGCGCTTCGCGCACGCCATCGGCGCCGCTCACGTGATGCAGCTCTTCGTCGCCCGGCTGCGACGCATCGACGGCGAGCTGCCGTTCTGGCAGCGGCTCACGAGCGAGCGCGCGCGCGACGCCATCGCCGCAGCGCTGCTCCACGACCTCGGGCACGGTCCGCTCTCGCACCTCTTCGAGGAGGCGCTCGCCTACGCGAGGCCCGTGCGCGCACCCGGCTCGCAGTCGCCCGAGCCCGGCCAGCCGCAGGCGCCGGGCTCGACCGAGGCCGTCCCACCGCCCGAGCGCGCGCATCACGAGGACTGGACCGAGGCGATTCTCCTCGACCCCTCGACCGGCGTCGGGCGCGTGCTCCGCGCCGAGGACTCCGAGCTGCCGCGGCGCGTCGCGGGCCTCATCCGCGGTCGGCACGAGCTTCCGTACCTCGCGCGCGCCGTGAGCGGAACCTTCGACGTGGACCGCTGCGACTACCTGCTGCGCGACGCCCACGCCACGGGGGTGCGCTACGGCGAGCTCGATCTGCCGTGGCTGCTGCGCAGCCTGTGCTTCTCCGCGTCGCGGCACGGCGAGGCGCCCGGGCTCGGCATCGACGGGCTCAAGGGCCTCGCGGCGATCGAGGCCTTCGTGATGGCGCGCCTCTTCATGTTCCAGCAGGTCTACTTCCACAAGGCGACGCGCGCCGCGGAGTGGATGCTGCAGGTGATCCTGCGCCGCGCGCTCGCGCTGCTGTGCGACGGTACCCGCCTCGAGGCGGTGCCACCCGCATTCTATGCCTTTGCCGTCGGGAACCAGCCCACGCTCGGCGAGTACCTGGCGCTCGACGATCTCACGCTGCTCACGGCGATCGACGCGTGGCAGGGGGCGGTCGACCCGATCCTCGCGGATCTGTGCCGTCGCCTGCGCGCGCGCGAGCTCTTCAAAACCTACGAGCTGCTCGGCGAGACCGGTGCGCCGACTGCCGCCGCACAGCGGCTGGCGCTCGCGCGCGACGTGGCGGTCGCGCGCGGTCTCGACCCGGAGGTGTACGTGGGGCTCGATGTCGCGGAGGACCTCCCCTACGGAGAGGACGGGTCGCTCGACATCGTCTTCCCGCGCGGCGCCACGCGGCGTCCCTCGGAGGTGTCGTTCGTGCTCGGGCGCCTCAAGGACGAGCCGCTCCGCCGCGTGCGGCTCATCTTCGCCAGTGAGCTCCGGGAAGCGGTGCACGCGGTCATGCAGTCATGACGGCGCGCGGGGCTCGCCCGACCGCGCTCCCCGGGGTCGTCGCGGCCGTCGTGGCCACCGCGTGCCTCGCGCCTGCGCGCGCGGCGCGCGGCGCCGACGACGGGCTCTACGGGCGCTTCGACGGTGACCTCATGCTGAGCGCGGAGGCTGGCCCCACCGAGTCCTTCCCGGGCGAGGCGCTGAGCGTGCGCCTCGGGCTCCACTACCTGGCCACGGCGGGCGTGTTCGCGGCGTACGACGAGAGCTTTGGTCTGGCGGCCCAGCCCGTGTGGCGCGCGTTTGCGGGCGGCGTCGAGCTGCGACCGCTGTTCCTCGCGCGCTTCGCGACCGACTTCGAGCACGGGCCGGCTCTGCTCGACCTCTTCGCCGACTCGTTCGCGCTCGCCCTCGGGGGCTACCTCGCCCAACTGCCCACGAGCGCGTGCGAGCCCCCGGTCCGTTGCCTCGACACCGGCCTCGTCGCCGCCGCCAGCATCGAGCTGCCGCTGCTACCGCAGATCGACGGCCCCTTCCTCGCCCTGCGCACGTCGCTGCGCTGGAGCGAGCAGGAGCACGTCGCGCTCGACGGCATGCTCGGGCTGACGCTCGGCTGGCACGGCATCGTCCCGACGCACCTCGTCGACGCCTCCGACCGGCTCGTGCCGTGACGAGGTGCGAAGAGTCCTTCGACCGACGAGCGCCTTGGGCTAACATGAACGGACGATGCGTCGATTCGTCGTTTGCTTGACACTTGTGGCGGCCGCGGCGCCGCTCCTCGCGGCGCGCACGGCCTGGGCCGAGACGATCCCCGCGGGCTCGACCGTCACCCTCGGGGGCGACAGGGTAGACGACGTGTACGACATCGCCGGGACGATCCTCGTCCCGGCCTACAACCCGAACGTGTCCAACACCGGCTACCTGCACCTGCGGGCGAACACCATCACCGTGCAGACGACCGGTGTGGTCTCGGCCACGGGCGCGGGCTTCGGATTCACCGTGAGCTCCGGCGGGCAAGGTGTGGGGACGACGCCCGCCCCGGCTGCCGCCAACGAGCCCGGCGGTGGGGGCTCGCACACCGGCCTCGGCGGCACGGGGTTCCAGTTCCTGGCCGGCCAGCCCTGCATCGTGTTCCCGGCGGGACCCGGCGTCGTGTACGACGCCACGGCCCTCGCGCCGGCCGCCCTGGTCGCCCCGCTCACCGGTCTCGGCAGCGCGGGCGGCGGCAGCAACACCGTCAACAACCCCGCGGTTCAGCCCGGTGGGGCAGGCGGCGGGGTCATCATCCTCGAGGCTGCCGTCATCGTGATCGACGGTCAGGTGCGCGCCGAGGGGCGCAGCCCTGCTCCGGTGCTCGGGACGGGCGCCGGCGGTGGTGCCGGCGGCACCATCGTCATCCGCTCCAACGGGCTCACGCTCGGCGCCGCCGCGACCCTCTCCGCGCGGGGGGCGGCCGGGGCCATCGGCAACAGCCTCGGCGGGGCTGGTGGCGGTGGTCGCGTGCTCCTGCAGACGCAGAACGACGTCACCCTGCTCGACAAGGTCGACGCGAGCGGCGGCGACCCCATCGGCGCCCCCAGCCAGTCGGGTTGCACCGCGACCGGCGGCTCGGCCGGCCTCGAGGAGCTCGACCCGCTGCCGGGCTGCCTCGACGCCGACGGCGCCAGCCACGGCAGCAGTCAGTGTCCGGGCGGGGTGGGCGACGACTGCGACGACTCCGACCCGGCCGTGAGCCCGGACGCGGACGAGGTCTGCAACGACGTCGACGACGACTGCAATGGCTCGACCGACGACCAGCAGAGCGGAGCGCCGCGGCTCTGCGCGGAGGGCTCGGTGTGCCAGGCGGGTGCCTGCGTGCCCGTCGGCGACGGCGGCCCGCCCCCGGTCGACGCCGCCGTCGGCGAGGCGCCCGAGCTCGCGCTCCGCGGGGGCCTGTGCTCGAGCGGGCTGCCGGGCGCCGACGCCGCCCGGAGCGACCTCGTCGCATTCGGCGCGCTCGGCCTGGCGATGGCCGGCGCGACGGCGCTCCGGCGTCGACGGCGGCGCCACTGAGTCACGCCGCAGGAGCCGGCTCGTCGCGGGCCCGCGGGCCGCGCTGTAGTACCCTTGCCGGATGCGGCATGCGTGCGCGCTTGCGTGGGGGCTCCTGCTGCTCGCGCCCGCCCCGGGCGTGGCGCGGGGAGCACAACCCCGCGCCGAGGCCGACATCGGCGACGGCGTCGTCGTGCTGCGCACCGAGGGACCGAGCGAGCTCCTCGTCCGCGGGGGCTCCTTCGTCATGGGCTCGGACGTCCCGGCGGTGATCGGGGCCTACGAGCTCTGCGCGCTCGAGCCGCGCCGGGAGCAGTGTCTGCAGAACATGTTCGCCGACGAGCTCAGCGCGCACCGCGTGACCCTCAGCGACTACTGGCTCGACCGCACGGAGGTACCGAACCGGGCCTATCGCCGCTGCGTGGAGGCCGGCGCGTGCCCGGCGCCCTCGAGCGCCGGCGCCCTCACCTGGACGCGCCGCGACGACGAGCCGGCGACCCTCGTGTCGTGGTCGGAGGCCGCGACCTACTGTCGCTGGGCGGGCCGCAGACTGCCGACGGAGGCGGAGTGGGAGCGGGCCGCCGTCGGGTGGACCCACCGCCGCTACCCCTGGGGCGACGTCTGGAACCCGATGCTCTGCAACCACGGCCGCTATGCGTTCGGCACGGCGTCGCTCGATGACGGCGACGGGTTCGCGGAGCTCGCGCCCGTTGGCTCGTTTCCGGCCGGGCGCACCCCCGAAGGCATCGACGACCTCGCCGGGAACGTCGAGGAGTGGGTGGCGGACTGGTACACCCCCGGCTACCTCGAGGGCGAGCAGCACGATCCACGCGGCCCGGACAGCGGTGACCACCGCGTGGTGCGCGGCGGCAGCTTCCAGTCCGGTCGCGCCTGGCTGCGCGCAGCGGCGCGCGACCACGACATCCCGAGCGCGCGCCGCGCCTGGCGCGGCTTCCGCTGCGCCCGGGACGCCGCGCGCTGACGCATCCCCACGGTCGCGCGGCGTGCCGGGTGCATGGCGCCCCCTCCGCCGCTAGAGTGGGTCGGCGCCGCGGCTCGTCGCTCCCCGGACCATGCGTATCGCCCACCTCTCCGATCTGCACCTGCTCTGCCTCGACGGCGCCGTGCCGTGGCGGCTCTTCAACAAGCGCCTCACGGGTTACGCGAATCTCCGGCTCCGGCGCGGCGCGATCCATCGGCCGGACCTCTTGCGGGCAGCCGCCGCGGCCGTGCGCCGGCACGCGGTCGACCACGTGGTCGTCACCGGCGACCTCACGAACCTCGCGCTCGAGGTGGAGTTCCAGCGGGTGCACGAGCTCCTGGCCGAGGAGCTCGGCGTCGCCTGCGACGCGCTGAGCGTCGTGCCCGGCAACCACGACGTGTACACGCGTGGTGCCTACGTCGGCCGCCGGTTCGAGCGCTACTTCGCGCCGTGCATGACGAGCGATCTGCCCGCGCTCGCCGTCGCGGACGGGCGCGGCTTCCCCTTCGTGCGCCTGCGCGGCCCGCTCGCCCTCATCGGCCTCTCGAGCGCGCTGCCGCGCGTGCCTTTCGTGGCGGCGGGAGCCATCGGGGAGGCCCAGGCGCGCGCCCTCGAGGCCGTGCTGCGGCACCCCGAAGTGAGGAGCCGCACGCCCGTGCTGCTCCAGCACCATCCGTGGCACGGCCGCGACGGGGTGCTGCGACAGCTCCTCGAGGGCCTGCGCGATCGACGGCGCGAGGCGCGCGCGCTCGCGGAGGTCGCGAGTGGGCTCCTGCTCCACGGGCATCTGCACCGCCGCGTGCACCGCTACCTCGCGACGCCGGCCGGCGGGCTCGACGCGTACGGTGCCACGAGCGCCTCGCTCGCACACGCCGACGCGGCGCGCCGGAGCGGCTTCAACCTGTACGTCCTCGACGCCGCGGGAGCACTCGTCGAGGCGCGCTCGTTCGTCGCCGCAACCGCCGCCCGTGACGCGGCGAGCGCGGATGCGGCCAGGGCGTTCGAGGAGACGGCCCTGCCCAGCGCCTGAGTACGCCGGGCGCAGAGGCGCGTAACGCACGGCCCGAAAGTGCGAAGGCGGTTACGCGCCCGGGGTGCTAAATATTCGACATTCATGACCGCGAACTTCGGCACGCAAGTCGCATGCGGTCCGCCCATCATGGCAAGCACCTGGGCATCCCCCTCCGCCCCCTCCCCGGACGCACGCGGCGCCCGCATCCTCGCGAAGACCGTGTACCGGGAGCTCCGCCAGAACGGGCTCCGGCACGAAGATCTCATCGCGTTCGCGGCGGAGATGATCGGCCTCGTGGCGAGCGGCATGAAGGGCACCGAGGCCGCGCAGGGCGGCCCGACGTCGCGCACCTGAGCTTCATCCCCCGAACGGCGCCCGCGCGCGTGCGCAACGCCCTTTGGCGGCCGGGCGCGCCGTAGTAGGCTGTGGCGGCTCGGGCGTTCTCGCCCTCGCGCCGCGCGGATGGGTCATACTGGCTCGGCCTTGCGCGCGCGACGTGCGGTCGCCTCCCGGGCCACCCTGGTTTCGTGGCGGTCTCGATCATCATCAGCGAGAAGGGCGGGGCCGAGCGGCGTGAGCTCTACGACCAGCCCGAAGTGAGCATCGGGCGCGTCAAGGGCAACGACATCCTGTTGCCGAAGGGCAACGTCTCGAAGCGCCACGCTCGGCTCATCTTCCGCGACGGGCGGTGCATCGTCACGGACCTGAAGAGCACGAACGGCACGTACGTCAACCACCGCCGCATCACGCATGCGACGCTGGTGCGCGACGGAGACCGCATCTACATCGGCGACTTCGTGGTGCGCGTCGAGGGCGAGCCCACGGCGGGTCACGATCTCAGTCGGACGACGCTCGGCGGGCTCGACGCCCCGTCGGAGCCGAGCATCTCGAGCCGCGCCCAGCGCATGATCGCGCCGGCGATCGCGTCGACCGGGCCGGCGACGCCCGAGGTCGTGAGCCACTTCCCCATCGAGCACGACCCCGACGAGTCGTCGCCGCTGCTCGAGGTCCCGGGCCCACCGAGGGTACCGGCCGGTCTCCGACCGATCCCCGCGACGGCGGCGCCCGCGCCCGGCGACGCGCCGAGCACCGCGGAGCCGTACGCACCACCCCCCCACCAGAGCTCCGAGCCCGCGCCGGGGCAGGCGCACTCGAGCTCCAGTCCGCAGCCCGACGGCGACCGACTGGCGCTCCTGCAGCGCTGTCTCGACGAGCTGGTGGCAGCGCTCGAGGCGTCCGGGGCGTGGAGCGACGACAGCGCGGTCCCGGAGTCCGAGCGGGTGGCCGCGCTCGAGACCGAAGCCGCCCGCATCGCCCAGGCGGCCGGCGGGGAGATCGACCTCGGCGCCCTGTGCGACGCGGCGCGCCGGGAGCTGGTCGACCTGGGCCCGCTCGCGGCGCTCATCGAGGATGCGAGCGTGTCCGAGCTCCACGTGCTCGGCACCGAGATCAGCGTGGTGCGACGCGGTCGGCGGACGCTCCACCGGGGGCTCGGCTTCTCGACCGACCGCGCCCTCGCGCGGGCGCTCGACCGGCTCGCGGCCCGCAGCGGGGTCACCCTCGACCCGCGCGAGACGAGCCTGCACGTTCTGCTCGACACCGGCGTCGAGCTCTGCGTCGTGCGGCCGCCCGCGTCTCCGACCGGTCACCTCGTCTCGCTGCGCAAGGCTCTGCGCTGCGAGGGCACGCTGAACGGCCTCGTGCGCAGCGGAGCCATCTCGCGCGGCATGGCGACCCTGCTCGGTCACTCCGCCATCGCGCGCGCCAACGTGCTCGTCACGAGCGCTCCGGGGGCGGGTGCCGAGGAGCTGCTCGGCGCGCTCGCCGATGCCGCAAGCCTCTCGGGCGGGCGCGTCGTGTGGCTCCTCGACGGGCGCCAGGTGCCCCCTGCCCCGGCGGCCTCGATCGAAATGGGACGCTCCGCCGGCGAGCGCCTGCGCGCCCTCGAGATCGCCTGTCGCCTCGGGCCGGCCCACCTCGTCGTGCCCGCCCTGACGGCCCCCGAGATCGGCATCCTCGTCGATGCGGTCGCCGAAGGCCTCGAAGGCGTGGTCATGCGCGCGTCCGCGCCGACGCTGCGCCAGGCGATCGCGCGCCTGAGCGCCGACCTCGCGAGCTGCACGGCGGGGGGCAGCACCGAGGCGGCACGCGAGCGGCTGCTGTCGGCCTTCGACATCGTCCTCGAGGTGGCCCGGCTGCGCGACGGACGGTTGCGGGTGCTGCGGCTCGCGGAGCTCCGCGCTGGGGTCGCCGGCGGCATCCACATCACCGACATCTTCAGCTTCAGCTACCACCGCACCGCGGCCGGCGGGTCCATCGAGGGCTCCTTCGTCGCATCCGGTGCGATTCCGAGCATCGTGGAGGAGCTCGCCGGGCGCGGCATGCCGATGGACACCTCCATCTTCCGTCGCCACCCTTCCGGCTGATGGGCGGCCGACGGGCGGCTGATGCGCGTACCCTCTGGACTTTTCGGGCATCGGCCGCATAAGTAACGTATCGTCATCGGGCGGTCTCGTCTCCGCAGCTCGCATCGTTCTCGTCTGCCATGGCCATCCGCAGCATTCTGCACTACCCCGACCCCCGCCTCCGCCAGAAGGCCGAGCCCGTCACGACCATCACCCCGGAGATCCGCCGCCTCGTCGACGACATGGCCGAGACGATGTACGCGGCGCCCGGTGTCGGGCTGGCGGCACCGCAGATAGGCGAGCTCTACCGTGTCTTTCTCGTGGACGTGGCCGGTGACGACGAGCCGAGCGACCTGCACGTCTTCATCAACCCCGAGATCGCCCTGCGCGAGGGCACGCAGGTGTTCCGCGAGGGCTGCCTCTCCTTTCCCAAGGTCTCCGAGGACGTGGAGCGAGCGGCGCGGGTGGTCGTGCGCGCCACCGGGCTCGAGGGGCAACGCTTCGAGCTCGAGGCGGACGGCCTGCTCGCCGTCGCGATCCAGCACGAGCACGACCACCTCGACGGCGTGCTCATGATCGACCACCTCGGGCCGATCAAGCGCCGCATCGTGCACCGCAAGATGCTGCGGCGCGAGGACTGACGCACGCGCCGATGCGCGCGCAAAGGCGGCGATGCCCGTCAGCTCTGGGACTCGCGGTCCGGGTAGTGGATCACGCCGAAGGCGTAGGCGTCCTTGCCGCAGACCTCCCAGCTCGGGCTCTCGATGCGCGGGGCCTCGGCGGGAGTCTCGGGCCCGGCCCAGTCGACCACCCCCGAGCGACCACGCGGTCCGAGCAGCAGCGGCGCCACGAAGGCGTGGAGCTCGTCCGCGAGCTGTCCGGCGAGCAGGCTGCCGATGAGCTCGGCGCCGCCCTCGAAGAGCGCCGAGACGACGCCCCGCTCCGCGATCGCGCGCAGGGCGGCCGGGACATCGACGCGCCCCTCGGCGCTCGCCGCCACGCGCATCACCGTGCAGCCGGCGTCGACGAGCGCCGCCTCGGCCTCGGCGCTGCCCTGCTCGGTCGTGAGCACCCAGGTGGGCACCTGCGGCGCCGTCGTGACGAGCCGCGAGCCGAGCGGCAGGCGGAGCTGGCTGTCGAGCACGACGCGCACCGGGTTCTTGCCCTCGGGCAGGAGCGTGCGGTCGCGCACCGTGAGCCTCGGGTCGTCCTGCACGGCCGTGCCGATACCGACCGCCACGGCGTCGCACCGCGCCCGGAGCTCCTGCACTTTCGCGCGCGCCTCGGGCCCGGTCACCCACTTCGAGGCGCCACTGCGCGACGCGATGCGCCCGTCGAGCGACAGCGCGAGCTTGAGCGCCACGTGGGGCATGCCGGTCGTGATGAACTTCGCCCACGGGGCGATGAGCGTCCGGGACTCGACGGCCGCGACGCCGATGTCGACGGTGATCCCCGCGGCCCGGAGCCGCTCCGCACCGCCGCCGGCGACGTGCGGGTTCGGGTCGAGGCAGCCGACCACGACGCGCGTGAGGCCGGAGGTGAGAATCGCGTCGACGCAGGGGGGCGTGCGGCCCTCGTGGTTGCAGGGCTCGAGCGTGACGTAGAGCGTGCCTCCGCGGGCAGCCTCGCGCGCCTCCTGCAGCGCGGCCATCTCGGCGTGCGGGCTGCCGGCCTCGAGGTGGTGAGCGGCGGCAACCAGCTGGCCGTCGGCGCCCACGACCACCGCCCCCACCGGCGGGTTCGGTGACGGACGCGCGCGCCGCGCTCGCTCGAGCGCCTTGCGCATCATCTGCTGGTCGAAGGCTTTGTCGCTCATGGCCCGTCGCTATCCCTCGTAACGAGACAAGACGAGCGTCGCGTTCGTGCCCCCGAAACCGAAAGAGTTGCTCATCGCGTGGCGCAGCCGCCGGTCGCGCGCCGCGTGCGGCACGCAGTCGACCAACACCTCGGGATCCTGGTGCTCGAGGTTCAGGGTGGGAGGCACCTTGCCATCGGCGAGCGCCAGAGCGCAAAACGCCGCCTCGATGGCGCCCGCTGCCCCGAGCAGGTGCCCGGTCGCGCTCTTGGTGGAGCTCATCCAGAGCTTGCCGGACAGAGCGTGGTCTCCGAACAACGTCTGGACGGCCTTGGCCTCCTCGATGTCGCCCTGCGGCGTGGAGGTGCCATGGGCGTTGACGTAGTCGACGTCGGTCGGATCTAGGCGCGCGTCGCCGAGCGCTTGGCGCATGGCCTTCACGGCGCCCTCGCCGCTCGGCTTGGTGACGTGGTAGGCGTCGCAGCTGGCGCCGTAGCCGGTCACCTCGGCGTAGATGCGGGCGCCGCGCGCACGCGCGTGGGTCAGCGACTCGAGCAGCAGGGACACGGCCCCCTCGGCGCACACGAAGCCGTCGCGGTCGCGGTCCCAGGGGCGGCTCGCCTTGGCGGGGTCGTCGTTGCGGCGCGACAGGGCGAACATGGCGGCGAACCCGGCGATGCCGAG
The DNA here is from genome assembly GCA_016212965.1 of Myxococcales bacterium. Lineage (GTDB taxonomy): Bacteria > Myxococcota_A > Polyangia > Polyangiales > Polyangiaceae > JACRDA01. The sequence goes on along the minus strand of JACRDA010000214.1, from coordinate 7,965 downwards.
GCCCGTGATCGTGGCCTCGGCGCCCCCCGCCAGCATCACGGGCGTGCGGCCGAGGCGGATCCAGTCGCAGGCGTCGCCGATGGCGTGGGCGCTCGAGGCGCAGGCACTCGTCGTGCAGTAGCTCGGGCCGCGCAGACCGAGGTCGATGGCCACCTGCCCGGCAGCGAGGTTGCCGATGACGCAGGGGATGAAATACGGGCTGACCTTGCTCGGCCCCTTGTCGTTCAGCGTGACGGCGTGCTTGTAGAGAAACTCGATGCCGCCGAGCCCGACGCCGATGAAGGTGCCGCACTGGTCGCGCAGCTCGTCGGTGAGCTCGAGGCCCGAGTCCGCGATGCACTTCTGGGAGGCGGCGATGGAGAGCTGGGCGAAGCGGCCCATCTCCTTCACCCGGGCCTTGCCCATGTAGGCCAAGGGGTCGAAGCCCTTGACCTCGCCGGCGATGCGCACCGGGTAGGCCGCGGCGTCGAACTGGCTGATCGGCCCGACTCCGCTGTGACCCTCGAGCACGGCGTGCCAGGACTCGCGCGCCCCGTGTCCACAGGGCGAGAGCATGCCGATACCGGTCACCACCACGCGTTCCACTGTTCCACTCCGCAGCCGCCGCCGACCCCGCGCGCGGCGCCGCCTCGAGCCCCGCAGCGCAGCGCAACTGGTCGAGAAGGCTCAGTTCTTGGCGTGCTTCTTGATGTAGTCGATGGCGTCCTGGACGGTGCGGAGCTTCTCGGTGTCCTCGTCCGGCACGTCGATCTCGAAGGCTTCCTCGAAGGCGAGCACCAGCTCCACCAAGCCGAGCGAATCGGCGCCGAGGTCGTCGATGAACGTCGACTCCGGGGTGATGTCCTTCTCGCCGACGTCGAGCTGCTCGGTGATGATGCGCTTGACCTCGGCCTCAATGTCGCGACCTTCCGCCATGGAGCGTCCTCCCAGAAAAAAAGTACCCCTCACTAGCCCATCGTGCAGCGGGTTGCCATCATCTTGCGCCGCCCGCCCGGTGGCCCCAGCACCGGCCCGGGCTCGCAGGCCGACCGCGCTCGGCGCTCAGGCGTACATGCCGCCGTTGACGCGCAGCACCTGGCCGGTGACGTAGGCGGCCTCGTCCGAGGCCAGGTACACGACGGCCGCGGCCACGTCGGCACCGCTGCCCACCCGCCCGAGGGGGATGCCCTTCAGGAGCTCGGCGCGCGCCGCGTCGCTGATGGCGCGGGTCATGTCCGTGTCGATGAATCCCGGGGCCACGGCGTTCACGGTGACGTTTCGGCTCGCGTACTCGCGGGCGAGGGTCTTGCTGAGCCCGATGATCGCGGCCTTCGAGGCCGAGTACGCAGCCTGGCCCGCGTTGCCGGTCTCTCCGACCACGCTCGACAGGAAGATCACGCGCCCGTAGCGCGCGCGCATCATGGCCTTGATGGCCCCGCGCGCACATCCGAGCGCCCCCTTCACGTTGACCGAGAACACCTGGTCGATGTCCTCCTCCTTCACGCGCAGGAGCAGGGCGTCGATCGCGATGCCGGCGTTCGCGACGAGGATGTCGAGGCGACCGAGGCGCTTCGCGATGCCGGTCACCGCCTCCTCGGCGCGCGTCATGTCCGAGACGTCGAAGCCCACGAGCTCCGCCTTGCCACCGCGGGCAGCGATGCCGGCAACGACCTCGCGCGCCTGGTCCTCGCCGCGCACGTAGCCGACCACCACGTGGGCTCCGCGCTCCGCGAGCGCCTCGGCCACCGCGCGGCCGATGCCGCGCGAGCCGCCGGTCACGAGGGCGATCTTGCCGTTCAGGTCGAACATTCGCTTTTACCTCACGTGCCAATGAATTGACTGACTTTTTCTAGATCAGCAGGCTCGGACAGGCTCAGGGTCTCGAGCTCCTTGGCCGTGCGGCGCACGAGCCCTGCGAGGACCTTGCCGGGCCCGATCTCGAGCACGTGCGTCACGCCCTCGGCGCGCATGTGCTCGACGGTGCGCTGCCACTCGACGGCGCTGTCCACCTGTCGCTCCAGCCGGTCGCGCACCTCGGCGGGTGACGTCTCGGGCGCCGCGTCCACGTTGGCGATCACGGGGAACGCCGGAGCGCGGACGGTCGTCTCGGCGAGGGCGCGGCGCATGGCGTCGCGGACGGGCGCCATCAGCGCACAGTGGAACGGGGCGCTCACCTTGAGCGGGATGAGCTTGCCGCCGCGCGCCCGGACGAGCTCCGCGGCTCGGGCGACCGCGCCGGCGTGGCCCGCGATGACCACCTGACCGGGCGCGTTGAAGTTCGCCGGGCTCACGATCTCCCCCTGGGCCGCCTCGGCGCAGAGCGCCGCCAGCGCGGCGGGGTCGACGCCCATGACCGCGCCCATCGCACCCAGGCCCTCGGGGACGGCCCCCTGCATCGCCTCGCCGCGGCGTCGGCACAGGCGGACCGCGTCCCCGAGGTCGAGCGACCCGGCGGCGCAGAGGGCGCTGTACTCGCCGAGCGAGTGCCCGGCCGCACAGACCGGCGCCGGCAGCCCCGGCACCCGCGCGCGCAGGGCGGCCAGGATCGCCATGCTCGTGGTCACGAGGGCGGGCTGGGTGTTGCGCGTGAGGGTCAGCGCGTCGAGGGGGCCCTCGAAGCACAGGCGCGAGAGGGCCTCGCCGAGCGCGCGGTCGGCCTCGGCGAAGACGGCCCGCGCAGCGGGGTAGGCGTCGGCGACCGCCTTCCCCATCCCGACCACCTGCGACCCTTGACCCGGAAACACCCAAGCGAGCTTCACGGCGCGCGCACCCTCCTCGCCCGGGCGGCACCCCGCAGCCCGGCCTGGCGGCGAATACCACAAAGACCCGCGGACGGCTCGCCCTGGAGGCGGCGCACGACGGCAAGCTCGACCCTCGGCGCGCCTCGTGACATGAAGGCGCATGGCGTCGCCACGCGGACCGCAGGGGCGGCGTGCCGGAGTCGGGACGCGGCGCGAAGTCGAGGATGTGCCGGCGCCGTCGTCGGCGAGCGGGCGCCCGAGCACGCGCATCGCGTGGCCCGCCGACCGGGCCCCCGACCGCGGGCCTGCGAGCCAGCGGTCGGTGGAGCCGTTCGGCGAGCGCGCACTTCCCGACCGGCCGAGCCGCGCGCCGCCCGACCGGCCGAGCCTGCGCGGCAACCTGCCGGGCCGCCCCGGGGGCAAGTTCACCCAGCACCGGCGCATCGACGTGATGCGCCAGCTGCTCCTGCAGCACCCCAAGGGGCTCACGCTCTACGAGCTCAGCGAGCGGCTGCGCGTCACGCCCCGGTCGCTGCGCCGCTACCTGTCCGAGGTGCGCCGTGGGCTCGACCTCGAGCCCACCCGGGAACGCGGCAGTGGCCCGACGCGGTGGCGCGTCGCCCCCTCCGAGATGCCGCGCCGGGTCGCGCTGCGTCGCACGCAGGCGTACGCCCTGCTCGGGGCGCGCCGGCTCTTCGAGCCGCTGCGTGGCTCCTCGCTCTACGAGGAGATCGATCTCGTGGTGCAGCGTCTGCTCGGCGTGGCGCGCCTGCCGGGGCGGGGACCCAACGCAGGGCTCGGCGATGCCGGGCTCGAGGACCGGTTCCTGTACCTACCCTTCGCGCCGAAGGACTACGGCGATCAGGTCGACGCGGTCGACGAGCTCTTCCAGGCGGTCGCCAACAACCGCCCGCTCGGCTGTCGCTACCCCCGCGCGGAGGACGGCGCGCTCGAGCGCCTGGTCGTGCACCCGTACGCGATGGTGCTCTACAAGGACGAGGTGTTCTGCCTGGGGCGCAACGTCGGAGCCGGCGAGGTGCAGGCCCTCGCGCTCGACCGCATGCGCGACGTGGCGCCGACGGACGACCCCCCGTTCGAGCTTCCGCGCCGATTCTCGCTCGAGAGCTACTGCCAGGGGCAGTTCGGGCTGTGGCGGGCGCGCGAGGAGCACGTGGTCGCGATCGACTTCGACCCGCGGGTGGCCGACTACGTGCGCTCGCGCCGGCTGCACCCGTCGCAGCGCGTGGAGCCGCTCGGCGGCGGGGGCGTGCGCCTGCACCTGCGCATGGGGGGGCTCGCGGAGCTCACGACCTGGGTGCTCGGCTTCGGTGCGCTGGCGCGCGTCGTCGCGCCGCCCGAGCTGCGCAGCCGCGTGCTCGAGGAGCTCGGGCGCGCCGTCGCCGCCTACGCCGACGCCCCGGTGCCCGGCGCACCCCCGGCGCCGACACCCCCGGCGCGGGCGCCGCGCAAGCCCCGGCGCACACCCCGGACCTGAGAGCCGGGGCGACCTCAGTAGCCCGGCACGGGCGAGCTCGAGGCCGCCATCACGTCGGGCACCGTCCGGTAGCGGTGGTAGTAGTGCAGCACCCTGAGCACGTAGTCCTGCGTCTCCTCGTAGGGCGGGATGCCACCGTAGCGCGTGACCGCCCCCTCGCCGGCGTTGTAGCCCGCGATGGTGAGCTCGAGGTCGCCGTTGAAGGTATTGGCGAGGATGCGGAGGTAGCGCGTGCCGCCGAGGATGTTCTGCTGCGGGTCGAAGATGTCGCGCACCTGCATGCGTCCGGCCGTCTGGGGCATGAGCTGCATCAGGCCGCACGCGCCGGCGTGCGAGACGGCACGCGCGTCGTAGTCGCTCTCGACCTTCATGACCGCGCGGATCAAGGCCTCCGGGATCTGGTAGAGGGTCGCAGCCTGGCGGATCGTGGCGTCGAAGCGGGTGAAGCGCTCGACGGTGCGGTCGCTCGGGGCCGAGGGCTCGGCGGCGGGCCGGGTCTTCTTGCGCTTCGCGGGCGCCGTGCGAGCGTAGAGCTTGTAGCGCGTGTCGCCGCCGGGGCGGTTCGTGAAGTGCACGACGCCCTCGGCGTCGGTGTAGCTGTAGATGTCGGCGCGCGCGGCGAGCGGAGCGAGCGCAAGCAACGAGCTCGCGCCGAGCACCACGAAGAGCGGTCGCAGACGGCGTGCACGCATCGACTTCCCGTCAGCGTACGACGCCGGAAGCGCCCGCGCCAAATCCGGGCTCGCGAGCGCCCGCGCCGGAGCGTCGCAGGCTCCGGCACGCGCGCCGAGCGCGCGGCGCACGCCGCGCCCCTCGACGACGGGTCGCGCCCACGCTATTCGGCCCGGCATGCCGCAACCTCGGCTCCGCTTCGCGCCCTCCCCGACCGGCATGCTCCACATCGGCGGGGTGCGCACCGCGCTCTTCAACTGGCTCTGGGCGCGCAAGACCGGGGGGACGTTCGTGCTGCGCATCGAGGACACGGATCGCGAGCGCAGTACCCCCGAGAACGAGGCCATCATCCTGCGCGATCTCCGCTGGCTCGGTCTCGATTGGGACGAGGGGCCCGACACGGGGGGCGCCTTCGGACCGTACCGGCAGATGGAGCGGCTCCCGCTCTACCGCGAGTACGCCGACAAGCTCATCGCCGCGGGCGCGGCCTACCGCTGCTACTGCACGAAGGAGGAGCTCGACGCGGCCCGCGAGGCCCTGAAGAAGGACAACCCGAAGCAGCAGTTCCGCTACCCCGGCACCTGCCGCGACAGGAAGAGCCCGACCGACCGACCGAGCGTGGTGCGGCTGCGCGCCCCGAGCGACGGCGCCGTCGCGTACCGCGACCTCGTGTTCGGCGAGGTCACGACGCCGAACAGCGCGCAACAGGACGTGGTGCTGGTGCGCTCGGACGGCATCCCGCTCTACAACTTCGGTTGCGTGGTCGACGACCTCACGATGGGCATCACGCTCGTGGCGCGCGGGCGGGACCACATGATCAACACGCCGCTCCAACTCTTGCTCTACACGGCGCTCGGACGCACCCCGCCGGCGTTCGCCCACCTGCCGATGATGCTGGCGCAGGACGGGCAGAAGCTGAGCAAGCGCCACGGCGCGGTGAGCGTGGCCGAGTACCGCGACCGCGGCGTGCCGGCGACGGCCCTCTTGAACTACCTCGCGCGCTTCGGCTGGTCCTTCGGCGACGAGGAGGTGTTCTCGGTCACCGACCTCGTGGCGAAGTTCGACTGGGAGCGCTGCGGGCGCGGCGACGGCAAGTTCGACCTGAAGAAGCTCGGCGCCATCGCCTTCGAGCACCTGAAGCGCCCCGAGCTCACGAGCGACGCGCGCTACGTCGAGCTCGTCACGCCCTTCGTCGAGGCGCGGGGGCTCGAGGTCCGGGACCGCGACCTCTGCCAGCGCGCGGTCCCGCTCATCCGGCAGCGCGCCGAGACGCTCGCCTCGGCAGCGGACTGGCTCGACTGGGTGTTCCGCGACCCACCCGCCATGGACGACAAGGCGCAGAAGAAGTTCCTCCTGCCCGAGCGGGCGCCGCACCTGCGCGCCCTGGCGGCGCGCCTGGCCGAGCTCGAGTCCTTCACCACGGCCGAGATCGAGCGCGTGGCGAAGGCGTACCTCGAGGAGACGGGCGCCCCGATCGGCGAGGTCGCCCAGCCGGCGCGCGTCGCCGTCACCGGGCGCGCCGCCTCGCCCGGCCTGTACGAGGTCATGGCCTTGCTCGGGCGCGAGCGCACGCTCGAGCGCCTCGAGCGCGGCGCAGCGCTCGCGGCGCCGGCCACGTGAGCCGGAGTCGACGGCGCGCATGACGCCGCTCGTCGCGAGCGCCGCGACGCCGGGGCTGTCCCTCTGGGGCGGCCTCTCCGGCACGATCGTCGCGATCCTGCTGCCGATCCTGGCCTACTTCGCCGTGGCGCCCGTCCTGTGGCGCTTCTTCCGGACCACCTGGCGCGAGATCGATGCCGAGGCGCTCGCCGAGCGCGAGCGCCTGGCCGCGAGCGCGGGCTTCGACCGGCGGCCGGCGGCGCTCTTCGCGATCGCGGCGCTGTGTCTCACCTTGCAGGAGTACTACGGCAGCCTGCGCTTCTACATGTACGACGTCGAGCCGTGGCTGCGCGAGCTCGAGCGGGCCTCGGGGGGCAAGGGCCTCGTCAGCGTCTCGCGCTACGGCGAGCTCTACAGCTTCGGCTGGTGGTCGCTCACGCGCGTGCTCGGCTACTTCGTGGTGCCGGTCACGGCCTACAAGCTGCTCTTCCCCAAGGATAGCGTGCTCGACCTCGGGCTGCGGCTGCGGGGGTTCACGCGCCACGCCTGGATCTACGGCGCCTGTCTCGCCGTCGTCGTGCCCTTCGTCATCGCCGTCTCGTACCTGCCGGAGTTCAAGAACTACTACCCCTTCTACAAGCAGTGCTCGCGCTCGTGGTTCGACTTCCTCAGCTGGGAGGCCCTGTACTTCGCGCAGTTCTTCGCGCTCGAGTTCTTCTTTCGCGGGCTCTTGCTGGCGCCGCTGCGCAAGAGCCTCGGCAGCGGTGCCATCTTCGCGATGTGCGTGCCGTACGTCATGATCCACTTCGGCAAGCCGTTCTTCGAGGCGTGCGGTGCCATGGTGGCGGGCGTGGCACTCGGCTCGCTCGCCATGAAGACGCGCAGCATCTACTTCGGCTTCCTCGTGCACGTCTCGGTGGCGCTCCTCATGGACACGCTCGCGATCGCGCACAACCAAGGGCTGCCGACCAGGCTCTGGCCCTGACCGCGTGCGCGCCGGCGAAGGGCGTAGGTGCGGCGCGCCCGCGCACTCCGCTACTTCACGAGCGCGAGCACGAGGGCGAGCAGACCGAGCCCGAGCGCGGCGACGAGCAGCCAGCCGGCGCGGGGATGGGCCGCGAGCCCGCGCACCCGGAGCTCGGCCCGATCGGCGGCTGGCAAGAGCGCCGGGCCCGCGGGCGCCGGGTGCACCGGACGAGCGGGCACCTCGCCGCGCCGGAGCGCGTCGATCTGTGCCTGCGCCGCGGCGAGCTTCTCGAGGGCGGCGAGCCGTTCGCCGCGCGAGGCGAGCAGCACGGCCTCGCACGCGACGCTCACCGCTTCCGAGGCGGCCTGCGCGGCGTCGGCCGCGCGACGGGCACTCGCGGCGGCGTCCGCGGCGGCGCCGAGCAGCTGACCCGCGTCGGCGAGCAGCCGCCCGGCGCCCTCCGGCACCGTGGGCGCCGCCCCGGCCCGGCCCGCCGTGACCTCGGCAGCGGC
>JACRDA010000213.1 GCA_016212965.1 Myxococcales bacterium | reverse complement strand
GCGGGTGCGCGCCCGGGCGGCCGCGCGCCACACCGGGCGGCGCGCGACGGGCGCTCGCCCGCCATCGCCGTGCTGCTCGCGGTGGCGGTGGGCGGAGCGCTCGGCCTGCTCGGGTTCGTGCTCTACCGGCGCGCGGTGCCGGCCGAGCCCGGAGCGCCGGCCCCCGGCACGCCCGACGCGACGACCGCGGCGCCGCGCTGATCGGTCCCGGGCCGAGCGGCACGGTTGCGCTCGGTGGGGCACCTCCCCCAAGATGGCGCCATGGCGTACGTGCTGCGCGACGCGCGCATCCTGACCGTCGGCGCCCTGCTCCTCGGCGGGCTGGGCGCACAGAGCTGCAGCCGGGCGGATCTGCTCGTGCTCGGCGCACGTCCCACGGTGTGCGGCGACCACGTGATCTCCGGCAGCGAGGAGTGCGACGACGGCGACCTCGACAGCGGTGACGCCTGCACGCGTGCCTGCCGCTACGCGCGCTGCGGGGACGGGATCCTCTTCGGCGGCGTGGAGGGCTGCGACGACGGCAATCGCAGCGACGGCGACGGCTGCGAGGGCAACTGCAGCCTGCCGACCTGTGGCAACGGCATCGTCGACGCGGGCGAGGTGTGCGACGACGGCAACGGCGACGACGGCGACGACTGCCCGGGCAACTGCTTCCCGGCCCAGTGCGGCGACGGCTTCACCCACGTCGGGGTCGAGCAGTGCGACTTCGGGCCGGCGAACCAGGACCGGCCGGCCTTCCTCCTGACCCAGCAGGCGTACGCGCGATCGGTCGGGACCGTCGCTCGGGACGTGCCCGCGCACGCGTTCTACGACTACCACTCCGCCAGCGCCCACACGGGCTTCGAGGAGCTGCTCGCGAGCCGCTTCTACCTCTATCGCGAGCGGCCGCTAGGCGGCGGCGTCGGCGTCCTCAGCCTCGTCGTCCACCATGGCATCGACGTCGACTCGACCGGACAGGAGCAGCCCCCGAGCGACGTGTCGATGGAGTTCCTGTACCTGCCGACCGGCGTCGGGGTCACGCTGAGCGACGACGACGCCGACGAGCTCCACATGCTCGGCGCCGACGCGGCCGAGGGCGTGTGGCACTTCAAGGGCAACACCGACGGCGGCGTGCTCGGCGCCCTGCCCTACCCCGCCTCCTGGTCGATCGATCTCGTGCCGGGCTTCTCCGCGGGCGTGACGAGCTGGCGCTACGTCGACGTCGACACGCCGGCCGAGCCGCTCGAGCTCGGCGCGCGGGCCACGCTCACGGCGTTCGAGTCCCCCTCGGCGTGCCGCACCGACTGCACGATCCCGCGCTGCGGCGACGCCATCCTCGACGGCGGCGAGGTGTGCGACGACGGCAACGCCGCCCCGGGCGACGGCTGTGCCGCGGACTGCAAGAGCTACGACTGAGAGCGTGAGCAAGCATCCTCGGGTCGCCGGCAGCGCCGCTGCATCCCGGCCGGCTGCGTCGCGGCTCGGCGCGCACCCGCGCCACCAGGAGGCGCTCGCGCTCTTCGACGCCGGGCGCTTCTTCGCAGCGCACGAGGCGTGGGAGGAGCTGTGGCTCGCGGCGCGCGCGACGCGGCGTCGGGCAGGTGCGTCGGCCCCGGCGGCGGACGAGCAGCTACTGCACGCGCTCGTCAAGCTCGCCGCGGCGGGCGTGAAGGTCGGCGAGCGGAAGCTCCCGGCCGCGCGGCACCACGCGAGCGGCGCGCGCGCGCTCCTCGCCGCGCTCGCGTCGGACACGCTCCTCGACGCAGGGCTCGCGCGCGCGCGCCTCGGTGCGGTCGCCGACGCCCTCGCGCGCGGGGAGCTCGCCCCGCTCGGCGCAGCCGCTCCGGGCGCCTGACGCGCGCGCCGGGCAGTCGCCCGTGGTCAGTCGTCGGCTCTCGGCCCAGACGAAAGCTCTTCAATGCGCAGCCGCGTGCCACGGGCTCTCGGCCGCGAGCGGGGCCGTGCGCCGCACGGCCTCGAGCGCGACGCCCGCCGCGACCGCCTGCCGGGCGTCGCAGCACGGCGCGGGGCTCCCGAGCGGAAGCGCCCGGCGCGTCGGCAGGCCGAAGGTCGCGGCCGCCGCACGCTCGAGCCCGAGGGCGAGCGCGCCGCCACCCGTGAGCACCAGGCTCGCGGCGTCGCGCAGATCGATGTCGCGCCGCAGGGCCGCGCAGTAGCACTCGCACGCGCGCCCGAGCGCCGCCGCGAGCTCGCGACCGGGCACGAGGCGCCGCTCGCCCGCGTCGGTCCAGGCCTGCAGGGGCTCGTCGGGGCGCACCACGGCGGCGCACAGCTTGAGCCGCTCCGCCTCGCCGCGCGTGACGCCGAGCTCCGCCGCGAGGGCGCGCGTGATGAAGTCGCCGCCGAGCGCGGTGCTCGCGGCGTGGCGCAGCGACCCCGCCACGACGGCGGTCGTGCTCACGCAGCCGCCGATGTCGAGGAGCGCCACGCCGCAGCGACGCTCGCGCTCGTCGAGGACGAGCGTCCCGAGCGCGCTCGGCGCGAGCATCACGTCCTCGAGGGCGAGCCCGGCGCGCGCGACCGCCCCGACCGCGCCGCGCAGCTCGCGCCAGCTCACGGTCACCGTCTCGACACTACGCGGCCGCCGCAGGGGCGACGCTGCTCCGCCGCCGGACCAGCGCTCGTACACGTGCAGGACCATGCGCGAGCCGGGCGCCGCGGCGCCACGCCCGCGCGCCGACTCGGCGTCGGGGACCGCGGCCACGTCGCGCCAGCTGCCGGCGCCGTCGCCGTCCCGCGCGCCACGCGCCGTCACCTCGGTACGGAGACTGGCCCCGAGCGCGAGCCACGCGCTCGCCGGGCGCAAACCCGTCGCCCGCTCGAGCACCGCCACGGCCTCGTGGATGGCGCCGACGGCGTGGGCGGCGTCGGCCCCGACCTCGAGCGCGGGCCGAGACACCGTGACGGCGCCGAGGAGCGCGACGCGCGGCGCGCCGCGGCCCGCGCGTAGACCGGCGAGCGCGGCGCACACCTTGGTCGAGCCGATGTCGATGCCGAGCGCGAGCTCCCGCGGAGGCGTGGCCATGGGCAGGCGGTGCCACGCCCGGGCCGGCCCGGCCAAGTTCCGCGCCGGGCCGCGGGGTCAGGGAGGCGCCGCTATCCAGAGCTCGACGTTGCGGTCCGCGGCTTGCGCGCGACCGTCGTCGCACCACCCAGCCGTGAAGTCGACGAGGCCGAGGCGGCGCCCCTCGGCGGCGACCGGATCGCCCTCGGTCGCGTAGTCGAGCGTCGTGGCGCGCAGCATCACCCAGCCGTCGTCCTGGTCCCAGATCTCCACGATGCGCGCCTGGTGCGGGTAGTCCGCCACGGCACTCGTCATCACCTCCCACCAGGCGTGCCCGGCAGCGGGAGCGATCTGCCGCACGCGGTGCTCGTGCGAGTGCCCGACCATGCTGTAGAGCACGTTCGGGTACGCCCCCACGACGTCCGCGTAGGCGTCGGAGAGCACGGCGTCGGGCTGCTCGCTGCCGCCGAGGCCGACGCCGTTCGACAGCGAGCCGACCGAGTGGTGCGAGGCGAGCACGACCCACTTGCCCTCCGCCTGCGCCGCGTCGAGCGCCGGCACGAGCAAGGCGTCGACGTCGCCCTGGCGCACGAGGCCGTCCGAGCCACCGCTCTCGGCTCCGGTGTCGAGCACCACGAAGCGCAGCGGCGTGCCCGGCACGTCGAAGGTGTAGTAGGCCTTGCCGCTCGCGACCTGCGCCGCGCCGATGCCGTGGCCGTCGCCGTCCGCGGCGATGCGCGCCATGAGCGCGGGCCGCTCGAGCAGCGCGCGGGCCGCGTCGGGCACGACCGGCCCCTTGAAGAGGGGACCGCCCGCGCGCGACCAGTCGCGCGTCCCCCCGGCGGAGGAGTCGCCCGTGGCCTCGGCGCTCAAGAGATCGCTCACGGGGATGTTGCCCTGCTTCAGCACGTCGTGGTTGCCGGTCACCCAGTACCAGGGCACCGCGAGCCCGTCGGCCACGAAGGGATCCTTGGGGTCGTTGTCCTGGCCGGCGAGTGGGTCGTCGTCCGCGCCCGTGTCGCACTCGACGCGCGGGTCGCCGCCGAGGATCGCCATGACCCAGTCGAGCTCGACGCCCTCGGCGTTGTCCGCGTTGTCGCCGCCGAGCAGCACGAAGTCGAGCGGCGCCGTGTCGTGGACCTTGTTGACGGTGCGCACCATGGCGTTGACGATGCGACAGCCGTGCCCCTCCTGCGGCCGGAAGGCGGCGTTCGTGATCTCGGGAGCGTCGAAGAGCGCGAGGCGCGCCGGCGACTCGTCGTCCGCGAGCTGGAAGTCGGCGAGGTGCGCGAAGCGCACGAGCAGCCGCGCGTTGGGTCCCGGGGCGGGCGGCGTCGCGCCTGGCGGTGCCACCGTGACGTGGCCCTCGCCCGGCCCGAGGTCGAAGTCGCCGTAGCCCTCGGCGAGCAGCGCGGCGAGCGCGACGGGCTCGTAGGGCTTGCGACTCTCGGCCGGCACACTCACGGCGTGGCTCGGGACGAGGGTGAGCTCGTCGCCGAGCGGCGCCAGGGAGAGCGGCGAAAGCGGCGTCGGCGTGTAGGGAACGGGGGCGCCGCCGCCCGGGTCGTCGGGCGAGCCGCAGCCGAGAGCGCCGGCAAAGCCGACCACGAGCACCGAGAGAAGCAGGCGCGACCTCATCCCGGAGGCTTGCCACCTCGCGACTCGCACCGCAACCCGACCGCGCCCGACGGCCGCGTCAGTCGTCCTTCGCGAGCTTCTTGCGCAGCTCCTTCATCTTCTTCCGGTCGTCCGCCGAGGGCTCGGGGAACGCGAGGGGCAGCGCCCGGAGCGTGCGCACGACGACGTCGGCGACCGCCCAGCGCGCGTACTCCTTGTCGTCCGCCGGAATGGCGTACCACGGCGCCCATTTCGTCGAGGTCGCGGCGAGCGACGCCTCGTACGCCTTCAGGTACTCCGGATAGAGCCAGCTCTCCTCGACGTCGCGCACCGAGAATTTCCAGTTCTTCTCGGCCGTGTCGATGCGCGATACGAAGCGCCGCTTCTGCTCGGCGCGCGACACGTTGAGCCAGAATTTGAGGATGACGGTGCCATTGCGCACGAGGTGCTTCTCGTGGTCGCGGATCGATTCATAGCGGTCGGGCCACACGGTCTCGAAGTCGATGGGCTTCGGCAACTGTGAGCCCGCGAGGTAATCGGGGTGCACGCGCACCACCAGCACGTCCTCGTAATAGCTGCGATTGAAAATGCCGATGCGCCCGCGCTCCGGCAGGGCGCGCGAGGTGCGCCACAGAAAATCGTGGTCCAGCTCCTCGGCCGAGGGCTTCTTGAAGCTGAAGACCTGGAAGCCGGCCGGGTTGACGCCCGAGGTCACGGCGCGGACCACGCCGTCCTTGCCGGCAGCATCGAGCGCCTGGAACACGAGCAGGAGCGAGTAGCTGTCCGCCGCATAGAGCGCCGCCTGCAGCTCGGCGAGCTCCTCGACCAGCTTCTTCAGCTTCTTCTTGCCCCAGCTCTTGGCGTCGCCCTCGGGTGGGCTCGTGGACACCGACGCGACCTTGAAGGAACCGTCGAAGGGAACCAGGTGCGGGCTTCGGGTGGGCTTCAACGCAGTGCTCCTCGGGAAATGCGGACAACCGACAACAAACGCGACAAGGAATGGCGGCGCTCGACAGGCGCACACAGCGTTTACAATTCGCGACAATTGTAGGGCGGGCCATTCCCCCCACGCGCGTCGCCGACTGTGCCACGAAACGCCCGGCCGCGGCGGAAAATCGCCAGAATCCAGGCATTTGGACGACACCCCGCCGGTGACCAAAAAAAGATCTTGTGGGTGGGCGGTTTGTGTCATGCTCCGCTTCGTCAAACGCGGCGGCGCCCACTCGAGGCGCCATGAGAATCCCGCGACTGGCAATGCTCGGAAACGGAAGAGGAGTGAAGATGAAGACCAAGATCCTGGTGGCTCTGCTCGCGGCGGCGGCTTTCGGCATGACGGCGTGCGACAAGAAGGAAGGCGGCGACGCCACGGGTTCCGGGACCGCCAAGGCGGCAGCTTCGGGCGGTGGTGACAAGGCTGCCGGCGGCGGCACGCTGAAGGAGTGCGACGACGCGCGCGCGGCGATCAAGGCCTGCAAGGGCCCGGCGGCCGAGGCTGGCAAGGCTGGCTGGGAGCAGGGCGTCGCGGCGGCGGAAGAGGCCTACAAGGCGAACGCGAGCGGCCCGGGCGCCACGATGGCGGCGGACGCGGCGAAGCAGGCCTGCAAGGCCGTTGCGGACAGCCTCAAGGCTGCCTGCCAGTGACCGCATGAGTCGCGCGCCCTCGAACCGAGGGCGTGCGACCGATGACATGCGCCGGGCGCGGCGCGCCTTCGGGAGCGGGCGCTCGGTGCGATGTCGGATTTCTTTCTTGGTGCGGCTCGCTGCGACCTGCGAGCGCCGGCGCCGCTCGTGCGGTCGGGTCCTATCGACTTTCGACGCCGAGCAGCAAACCAGACGACAGGGAGCAACAAGCGAACATGAAGACTGTGAAGATTGCGTTGGTTCTCGTGGGTGTCCTGGCCGCGGGCTGCGGCGAGGGCGGCGGCGGGAGCTCGACGAGCTCGACGGGGTCCAAGAAGGCTACGACGAGCAGCAAGCCGACCACGAGCTCCGCGGCAGCACCGAGCGCGAGTGCGACGGCGACGGAGACGGCCTCGGCAACGGGCTCCGCGACCGGCAGCGCGTCGGCGGCGGCGAGCGGCAGCGCGGCGGCGTCCGGTTCGGCGGCGGCGAGCGGCACCGCGGCGCCGAAGTGAGCTGAGCGGCGCTTCGCGCCGTCAGTCGGTCACGCAGAGCAGCCTCGCGGGCCATCTGGCCTGCGAGGCTCGTGTCATTTCGGGGCCGACGCCGGGGCGTCCGCGGCGGGAGCCGCCGACACGCGGTTGCGCCCGTGCAGCTTCGCTTCGTACATGGCCGCGTCGGCCCGCTTCTCGAAGTCCTCCGGGCTCTCGCGGCCATCCCACGTGGCGACGCCCACCGACACGGTGACGGAACCGAGCACGCCGCCACCGAGGTCGAACGGCTCGCGGGCGATGCGCTCGCGAATGCGCTCGCCGACCGCGGCGGCGCGCTCGGGCGGCGCCCCCGGCATGATGAGGACGAACTCGTCGCCGCCACGGCGCACGAGCTTGTCGTGCTCGCGCGTCGCTTGGCGCACGCGGTCCGCGAACGCGCGGAGCACGGCGTCGCCGGCGGCGTGGCCGTAGCTGTCGTTGACGCGCTTGAACTGGTCGAGGTCCATGAGCAGCATCGACAGCGGCCCGGGCGACTCCTCGCTCGCCCCCCGTGTGCGGTCCATCTCGCCCTGCAGCCCCGGCATGAGGAAGGCCTGGTTGAAGGCCATGGTGTGGGGGTCGGTGATGGCGAGGCGCGCGAGACGCGCCTTCTCGATGGGGGGCACGGCGCAGTTGGCGAGCAGGCTGGCAAGCGCCTCGTCGTCGGCCGAGAAGCGGTCCGGGTCGGGGTGGGACGCCGCGAGCACGCCGATGACCTCGCCCGCCGACCACAGCGGGACCGCCAGCATCGAGGCGATTTGGAATCCCTGCGCCGGCAGCGCCACGAAGCGCGCGTCGCGCGTCACTTCGTCGATGCGCACGAGCTCGCGGTGATCCACGACCCAGCCCGCGACGCCCTCGCCGAGCCGGAAGCTCTGGGGCTTGTTGTCGCGACCGGTGCCCGAGCGCGCCCCGCACAGGAGCTCGGTGCAGGTGTGGTCGAGCACGCGGATCGAGGCGTGGTCGCCGGGCAACAGGCGCAGGGCGGCGTCGGTGACGAGGCGGAGCGCCGCCGGGAGCGAGCGCTCGTCGGTGAGCCGCCGCGTGAGCTCGAGCAGCACGTGCAGGGCCGCTGCCGCATCCACGGCTCCAGAGTCGAGACGCCAGGCCCGGGCGTCAAGCCCCCCGTGGGTGGGGTCGCCCGAGGCGAGGGGGGCGCGGCGCGGCGCGGCGTG
>JACRDA010000212.1 GCA_016212965.1 Myxococcales bacterium | reverse complement strand
CGACCCCCGATCTCGCATCGCACGGTCGCTTGCCGATTCGTGCTCAGGCTCTCAGTCCGCGTACTCGCCCGGCGCCTTCACGGGCGGGGCGGGCGCCTTCGGCGGAGCGGGCGGCGCCGGGATCTTGGCGGGCGGCGCCGGGACGGCCGAGGGGGCGCCCGGCGCGACGGGCGCGGCGCTCGCGGCCGGTGCGGCCGACGCACTCGCACTCGCCCTCGCACTCGCCTCCGCACTCGCACTCGCCCCCGCACTCGCCCCCGCACTCGCACTCGCCCCCGCCCCCGCCCCCGCACTCGCCGCGGGGGGCGGCGCCGCCGTCGCGGCCGCCACCGCGCGCTCCTCGTAGGCCCGGATGTCCTGCTGGTAGTGGGTCGTGGCGAACACGATGAGCCCCACCATGACGGCGAGGAAGACGAGCGAGCTCGCGAGCACCAGGAGGTAGAAGCGGTTCTCGTACTTGAGGTGCATGAAGAAGGCCGCGACGAGCGAGGCCTTCAGGGTCGCGATGGCGAGCGCGATGACGAGGTTGAGTCGGCCGAAGTCCTGCCGCGCCGCCACCACCGTCACGACCGTCAGGACGAGCAGCGTGCCGCCGGTCCCGAGCAGCACGCCCGCCGAGAGCACGTGGGGGTGGTCGTCGCCGTGGCCGTGGGCTCCGGCCTTGCCGCGAGAGATCGCCTGTTGCTTCATGTCGGAGGGGCCTCAGCCGATGAGGTAGAGCAGCGGGAAGAGGAAGATCCAGATCATGTCGACGATGTGCCAGTAGAGGGCGACCATGTCGACCGGCCCGAAGTACTTGGGTCCGAAGTCCCCGCGCCCCGCGCGGCGCAGCAGCCACACGTAGAGCGCCATGCCGATGAGCACGTGCAGGCCGTGCAGGCCGGTCATCACGAAGTAGATCGAGAAGAAGCGCCCCATGTGCTCGGGGATGGGCAGGTGCGCCACCTCGGGCGGCAGGGCCGAGAGGCAGTGCTCGATCTGGTGCTCGGTGAGCTTGCCGGCGACCTTCAGGTTGTCGACGCAGTGCTCGCCGCCCCAGATGTAGCCGGCCTCGATCTTGTGCGCGTACTCGAAGTACTTCACGACCAGGAACGCGCCCGCGAGCAGCAGCGTGAGCCACAGCGTCGCCTTCAGCGTCTTCGTGTCGCCGAGCTGCGCCGCGCGCACCGACCACGCGGCCGAGAGGCTCGAGCTGATGAGGACGGCCGTGTTGATGGCGCCCATGCGCCAGTCGAGGAAGTACTGGCCGTAGTGGTACATGTCCGGGTGGTTCGCCCGGTACACGGCGTAGGCGGTGAAGAGGCCGCCGAAGAACAGCAGCTCGCTCGCCAGGAAGAGCCACATGCCGCTCTTCGACGCCGCGAGCTGGGCGCCCATGGTCTCGAAGTGGACCTGGAGAAAGCGGCGCTCGCCGCTCGGTTTGGCGTGGCTGCTCATGCCCGTGCTCTCCGCGAAGAACGCCGTGTCGTCGTCGCCCTCGGCCGCGTCACGGGTTCCACCCGTCGTTGCGCACCCAGCCGGCCTCCTCGGAGACCTCCTCGAGCACGTCGTAGTTGTAGGGACCGGTGATGGGCGGCGTCTGTTCGAAGTTGTGGTGCGTCGGGGGTGAGGGCGTCGCCCACTCGAGCGAGGCCGCGCCCCACGGGTTCGCCGGCGCCTGCTTGCCCCGGCGGAGAGAGACCCACAGCACCCAGGCGTCGAGGAACATGCCCGAGGCGAGCACGATGGCGCCGATGGTCGACAGCTGGTGCAGGGGCTTGAACACCGGCAGGTAGGTCGCGTAGCGCCGCGGCATGCCCTGCAGGCCCGACAGGAACTGCGGCAGGAAGGTGATGAAGAAGCCCACCATCACGAGGATCGCGGCGATGCGGGCCCAGCGCTCGTCGTACATCTTGCCCGTGATCTTGGGCCACCAGTAGTGCAGCCCCGCGAGGAAGGCGGTCAGCACCGAGCCCACCATGACGAAGTGGAAGTGCGCCACGACGAAATAGGTGTCGTGCAGGGCGACGTCGGTCGCGAGCGACCCGAGGAAGATCCCGGTGAGGCCGCCGACGCCGAAGAGCGCGAAGAAGCCGAGCACGTACACCATCGGCGTCTTCAGGCGTATGTCGCCCTTGTACATCGTCGCGAGCCAGTTGAAGACCTTGATGGCCGAGGGCACCGCGACGAAGAAGGTGAGGAAGCTGAAGATGATGTTCGTCCACTTCGACTGGCCCGAGGTGAACATGTGGTGGCCCCACACGAGGAACCCGACGACCGCGATGGCGATCGAGCTCATGGCGATGAAGCGGTAGCCGAAGATGGCCTTGCGGCTGAACACGCTCACCACCTCGGACACGATCCCCATCGCCGGCAGGATCATCACGTACACGGCCGGGTGCGAGTAGAACCAGAAGAAGTGCTGGAACAGCACCGGGTCGCCGCCGTACTCCGGCATGAAGATGCCGAGGTGGAACATGCGCTCGAGAAAGCCGAGCGCCACGGTGATGCCGAGCACCGGGGTCGCGACGACCTGGATGATGCCGGTCGCGAACAGGGCCCAGAGGAAGAGCGGCATGTCGAACCAGCCCATCCCCTTGGGGCGCATCGAGTGCACCGTGGCCATGAAGTTGAGGCCGGTGAGGATGGAGCTGAAGCCGACGATGAAGGTGGCGGTCAGCGCGAGCAAGACGCCGAGGCCGCGCGTGCCCTCGAGGCTGTAGGGCGGGTAGAGCGTCCAGCCGGTGTCGAGCCCCCCCACCGCCAGCACGATGATGAACAGGACCGCGCCGATGGAATAGAGGTAGAAAGACAGGAGGTTGAGGCGTGGGAAGGCGAGGTCCTTCGCGCCGAGCTGCATCGGCAGCACGAAGTTGCCGAGCGCCGCCGGGATGCCGGGGATGATGAACAGGAAGATCATCACCGCGCCGTGCAGCGTGAAGAAGTTGTTGTAGGTGGGGTTCGAGACCAGCGCGCCCTCGGGCGCCCACAGGTGGATGCGAATCACGAGCGCGAACACGCCCCCGAGCAGGAGCGAGAGCAGAATCGCGCACAGGTACATGATGCCGATGCGCTTGTGGTCGAGGCTGAAGATCCACGACTTCCACCCGTGCGCGTGCGTCAGGTAGTTGTCGTGCGCGCTCGTTGCCTCGTGGCTCGGGTGCAGTTCGGCGGTCCTCGTGGCGGCAACCATCGGTGGCTCTCTTCCTCTACTTCACGCTGCGGATGTACTCGATGATGCCCTGCATCTCGCGCTCGCCGAGCGATTGCGGTGGCATCGCGGGCGGGTAGCCCTGGGCGACGCGCTTCTTCGGCTCGACGATCGACTCGCGTACGAAGTTCTCGTCGACGGTGACGACCTCCCCGCCCTCCATCGTCTGGCTCGAGCCCCACAGGCCCTTGAACGTCGGGCCCACCTTGCGGGTGCCGTCCAGGCTGTGACAGCTCAGGCAGTTCTTCTGGTACAGCATCTCGCCGACCTTCACGAGCGGGACCGACTCGTCGATCTTCTCGTTCTTCCAGGCGTCGTAGGAGGCCAGATCGGGGTGGATCACGACCTGGGTCTGCATGATCGAGTGGTCGTTGCCGCAGTACTCGGCGCAGAAGACGGGGAAGGTGCCGGCCTCGGTCGGCGTCACGTGCAGGCGCGTGAAGCGCCCGGGCACCACGTCCTGCTTGATGCGGAACGCGGGGACGTAGAAGGAGTGCAGCACGTCCGGCGAGCTCAAGACGAGGTCGACGGGCTCGTTGAGCAAGAGGTGCAGCTCGTCCGAGCGCTTGCCGCCCTGGTACTCGAACTTCCACTGCCACTGCTGGCCGGTGACGTAGACCGTCGTGGCGGCCTCGGCCGTCTGCGCGTCGGCGCTGGCGAGCCACGCCTTGGTCGAGACGCCGAAGATGGCGACGAGCAGGATGGTCGGGATGATCGACCAGACGAGCTCGAGCTTGAGGTGGTGGCTGGGCGACGGCTGGGGTGCCGTCCACTTGCGCGCGCGGTAGCGGATGGTGAAGTAGGTCGCCGCGACCAGGATGATCACGAAGAAGGCCGTCGTGATCCCCAGGATCAGCATGAAGATGCTGTCGACCTTCTCGGCGCCCTCGGAGGCGCGCGGGGGGAGCCAGCCGGGAGCGGCGGCGAGGATCAGGCGGTGCATCTCGGTCGACTCTCCTTAGTGAGCGGTCACGCTCGCCTCGCGCGCGCGCTTCGATTTCTTGCGCAGCACGAGCACGATCCAGAAGGTGGCCAGCCCCGCGAGCAGCACGAGCCCGGCGATGCGCATCGCGACGAGCGCCGTCGGGCTGTGGCCGGTGGCGTCGTAGTTGAAGCAGCTCAGCACCACGTCGAGCGGGCTCGCGCCCGGCACGGGCTGGAGCTGGTTCTGCCGCGCGCGCTCGAGCGCGGCGGCGAGGGCCTTCGCGTCGTACTCGATGCCACCGAAGAGGCTCGAGAGGTGGCCGTCGGCGGTGATGACGAAGAGCGCGGCGACGTGCAGGTAGTCGCCCGACTCGGGCCGGTAGCGGTAGCGGAAGCCGACCGCGTCCGCGGCGGCGCGGATGGTGCGCTCGTCGCCCACGAGGAAGCGCCACGCGCGCGCGGCGGCCTCGCTGCCGCCGGCCTGCCGGACGTAGGCGAGCTGCCCCTTCGCGGCCTGCTCCGGCGTCTCCTTCGGAGCGAGGCTGATGCGCACGATGCGCACGTCGGGCGGCAGCTCGCCCATCGCGGCGAGCGCCTTGGCGAGGCCCCCGAGCTGCAGGCTGCAGAGCATGGGGCAGGTCGAGTAGTTGAAGGTGAGCAGCACCGGGTGGCCGGCGAAGTCGCCGAGGCGCACGCGCTCACCCTCGTGATCGGTGAGCTCGAGCTCGGCCGGCAGCGCTGCGCCGATGCGGTCGACGACCTCGATCCCCTGCAGCTCGCGGTCGAGCTGGGCGGTCGGCTGCGCCGCCGCGCTCCGCGTCCACAGGGCGCACGCGAAGGCGACGAGCAGCAGAGCCATCCGCGAAGACAAGGCGCGCGCACTGTAATGACTCTCCTTCCGAAAGGTCAACGGCCGCGCCACCTGGAGTTGACGCCGGTCAAGGCGAGGGCGGCCGCGGGGCGGCGCTTGACGAGCGCACAAGTCGGCGAAAGAACGTGACAATTCGGACTCGAGGCGACACGGGGCCATGACGCGTTGTGTCACGGCCGCCGTGCCGTTGCCAGTCGCGGCCGTCCCCGAAGCGTCGTAGGCTCGCCGCGGCCATGCAAGCGCAGCATCTCGTGGTGACGGCGGTCGGCAGCGACCGACCCGGTCTGGTCAAGGAGCTCGCGGCGGCGATCCACGCGGCGGGGGCGAACCTCGAGGACAGCCGCATGGCGATCCTCGGGGGCGAGTTCGCGCTCATCGCGCTCGTCACCGGGCCGGCGGCGGCGATCGCGGCCGCCGGCCAGGCCCTCGTCGGGCTCGAGCAACGGCTCGGGCTGCGCATCGTGGCGCGCCCCACCGAGCGGGGGCAGCAGGCCCGTCCCTTCCTCCTCTTCCGGCTCGACGTGACCGGGGTCGACCGCCCGGGGATCGTCGCGGCGGTCTCGCAGGTGCTGGTCGGGCACGGCGTCAACGTCGCCGCGCTCGAGTCGCGGGTGCGCTACGCGCCGCTGAGCGGCACCCCCATGTTCGTGCTCGAGGCCGAGCTGCAGGTGCCGAGCGAGACCGCGCTCGGCGAGCTCCGCCGGTCGCTCGCCGAGGCGTGCGAGGCCGACAACCTCGACTTCGGCCTCGTCGCGGTGCGCTGAGCGGGACGGGCGCGCAATGGGGGGCGCGATGGAGGTCGACTGCGTCGTCGTCGGCGCGGGCTTCGCGGGCCTGCGCGCGGCCGACGTGCTCGCGGAGCACGGGCGCAAGGTGGCCGTCCTCGAGGCCCGCGGGCGCGTCGGCGGCCGCGTCGAGACGGTGCGCGCCGCGGACGGCACGGCCCTCGACCTCGGGGGCCAGTGGCTCGGGCCGTCGCAGGACCGCATGTACGCCCTGTGCCGGCGTTTCGGCGGCGAGGTCTACCCGATGCACGTCGCGGGTCACAACCTGCTCGTGCTCGGGGGCCGCACGCGCCGCTACCGCGGGCTCGTGCCGCTGCGCGCCCCGCTCACGACGCTCGCCAACATCGGCTGGGTGTTCTGGCGGCTCGAGTGGCTCGCGCAGCGCGTGCCCCTCGCCGCGCCCTGGGACGCGCCGCGCGCGCGCGCGCTCGATCAGCAGACGGTCGGCGACTGGATCCGGCGCAACGTGCCGGACCGCGCGGCGCGCGCGATGGTCCACGTCGGCATCGAGAGCGTGTTCGCAGCCGATCCCGACGAGATCTCGCTCCTGCACGCGCTCTTCTACATGCGCTCGGGCGGGAGCTTCGACAAGCTCACCCGCAGCGAGGGCGGCGCGCAGCAGGACCGCGTGCGCGGCGGGCTCGGGCCCATCGCCGAGGCCCTCGCCGCCGACGTGCGGGCGCGTGGCGGGCGCATCGCGCTCGAGTTCCCCGTGCGCATCCTCTTGCAGTCCGACCTCGGCGTGCGCGCCGAGGGCGAGGCCGGCGCCGTGACCGCGCGCCGCGCCATCGTCGCCGTGCCCCCGCCGCTCGCGGCCGCGATCGAGTACGTGCCCGGGCCCGCCCCGGAGCGGCGCGCGCTCTGGGATCGGCTGCCCATGGGCTCGGTCGTCAAGTGCCTGGCGCTCTACGCGCGGCCCTTCTGGCGCGAGGACGGCTGCTCGGGTCAGTCCCTGTGCGACGAGGGACCGGTGCACGTCACCTTCGACGCGTCGCCGGCCGACGGGCGGCCCGGCGTGCTCCTCGGCTTCGTCGAGGCGTCGCGCGCGCGCGAGCTCGGGCGCTGGGACCCGCGGCAGCGCCGCGCGGCGGTGCTCGCCTGCTTCGCGCGCGCCTTCGGGCCGGCGGCCGCGCAGCCGGTCGAGTACGTCGAGCGCGTGTGGTCGGCGGAGCCCCGGAGCGGCGGCTGCTACGCCGCCGTCCCCGGCCCGGGCACCCTGACGACCTACGGCCAGCTGCTGCGCCGCCCGGAGGGGCGCATCCACTGGGCCGGCACCGAGACGGCGACCGTGTGGAACGGCTACGTCGAGGGGGCCGTGCGCTCGGGCGAGCGCGCGGCCGCGGAGGTGCTCGCCGCCGATGTGTGACTCGGTCGTCGTCGTCCTGCCGGGCGAGGTGCTGTTCGCCAAGAACAGCGATCGCGACCCGAACGAGGCGCAGCGGCTCGAGTGGCACCCGCGTCGCGAGCACCCACCGGGCTCGCTCGTCGGCTGCACCTGGCGCACCTTGCCCGAGGCCCGCGTCACGTTCGCCACGATCCTGAGCCGGCCGTTCTGGATGTGGGGCGCCGAGATGGGCGCGACCGAGCACGGGGTCGTCATCGGCAACGAGGCCGTGTTCACGCGCGCGCGCGGCGAGCCGCAGGGGCTGCTCGGCATGGACCTCGTGCGGCTCGCGCTCGAGCGGGCCGCCTCGGCCGACGAAGCGGTCGAGCTCATCGCCCGGCTCGTCGCCGCCCACGGGCAGGGCGGGCGCTGCGGCTACGAGGCGCCCGGCTTTCGCTACGACTCGAGCTTCCTCGTCGCGGACGCCGAGGGCGCGTGGCTGCTCGAGACGGCGGGCCGCGAGAGCGCGCGCGAGCGCATCGGCGCGGGCGTGCGGGCCATCTCGAACGAGCTCAGCATCCCGGCCTTTGCGCGGCGGCACGCCCGCCGCCTGCCCGGGCTCGTCGCGCGCGTGTGGTCGGCGGAGCCCCGGAGCGGCGGCTGCTACGCCGCCGTCCCCGGCCCGG
>JACRDA010000211.1 GCA_016212965.1 Myxococcales bacterium | reverse complement strand
GGCCCGCGCCGGCCGCGCACGCCGAGGCCCGCGCCGGCGGGGCGCGCCCGGTCGCCGCGGCGCCCGAGAGCGCGTGGCCGATCCTCGGAGTCGCGCGCGACGCCACGGCCGAGGAGCTCAAGCGGGCCTTTCGCAAGCGCGCGCTCGAGACGCATCCCGACCGGGGCGGCGACGCGGCGGCGTTTCGGCGCGTGCAGGCGGCCTACGAGCGCGCGCGCGGCGCGCCCGCCGCGCGCGCGCGCCGCCGGCGCCGGTGAGGGCACAATAAAAAAGAGCGACCCGGCTCCGAGCCGGATCGCTCACGCGCGCGTGCGCGTCAGCCGCTCAGACGACGGGTGCTTCCCAGTCGTCCATGGCCGTGATGCCGCCGTCGACCCAGACCCACTCGATCTTCTGGTACGTGAAGGCGACCTCCTCGTACTCGGTGTAGCGCGTGAGCTCCGGGTTCTTGTTGTTCAGCATGCGGAAGTCGATCGACGCGATGTTCGCGTTCGTGAGCTTCACCGTGAAGTGCTGCTTCTCGGCGCCGCCACCGCCGGCGGCGGAGAGCTGCGGCGTCCAGAACTGCAGCTCCCACTCCGAGATGTTCTCGTTGTTGACGAGCGCGTTGTAGAGCAGCGGCGACGACTTATCGAGCTCCTTGGTGATGACGTAGGGCTTGTGCATGCGCTTGCCGGTCGGCAGGCCGCTCGCCGCGTCGCGGGGGCTCACGATGGAGTGCGCCACGGCGATGACGAGGATCTTGCCCTCGCGACCCTTCTGGGTCACCGAGCCCTTGAGCTCACCCTGCTTCTGACCCTTGAGCTTGAGGTACGAACTGAGTGCCATGGTCGTCACCGTCCCGATGAGACGAAACGTCCGAGCGGCCTGGGCTCAGTCTGCGCACCATGCGCGCTGGCAGGCTACCGGGGCTTCGTCGCGAAGTCGCTGACGAGCCGGGCTTTCCCCGTCCTGCCGGCAGCCGGGCAAGCATGCGCCTGGTGGCGCCCATGTCAAGGGCCGAGGCTCTGTCCCTCACCCGGCGGCAAGGTTTCTTGCGCGCACGAGCCGCGCGCGCAGCACGCGGCGCTCACCAGTCGGCCGGCGCCTCGTCGCGGAAGAAGCCGCCGCTCGGGCCGCCCTCCGGCAGGAGCGCGAGCCAGAGCGGCGTCCGCGCGCCCTCCTCGGCGGAGCGCGGCGCGCCCGCCCCGCCCATGCGGGTGCGCACCCAGCCGGGGCAAGCCGCATTGACGAGGATGTGCCGGTCGTCGGCGGCGAGCTCCCGCGCGAGCACGGCCGCGAGCGCGTTCATGCCCGCCTTCGACACGCCGTAGGCCGACGTGGGCCAGCCGGCCTCGCGGTGGCGCCGGAGGCGCACGTCCTCGACGAAGCGCTCGAGGAGCGCGCGGAGGGTCGGCAGGTCGAGCGCGGGGTCGGAGAAGCGCGCCGCGAGCTCGGGCGCCCAGCCGCTGCGCTCGGCGAGCCCGCTCGACACCATGACGATGCGCCCTGCCGGGCGCACGAGCGGCAAGAGCAGCAGGGTGAGCTCGAGGGCGCCGAAGAAATTCGTCGCGAGGGTGTCCTCGGCCACGCGCGCGTCGAAGCCGTGGAAGCTCACGCCGGCGTTGTGGACGAGCACGTCGAGGCCCCCGTGCCGCGTGCGCAGTCGGTCGGCGAGCGCCGCGCGCTCCGCAGCGCTCGTCACGTCGAGCTGGCACGGCTCGAGCACGCGGTCGGGCGCGGCGAGCTCCGCGGCGGCCTGCTCGGCCGCGGCGAGCGCCCGGCTCGCGACGACCACCGCGAGGCCGCGCGCCGCGAGGCCGCGCGCGATCTCGAGGCCGATCCCGCGATTCGCGCCCGTCACGACCGCGACCCGCCTGGCACCTCGCTCCGTCATCGGCACCCGGCGAGCGCGCGGCCCATGCCCCAGCGTCCCGCACGGCGCGACCTGCCGCAAGGTCGTCGTGCGCTGCGTCGCGCTTCGCGTGCGTGCCTGCCCTGGGGTACGCTGCTCTGCGATGTCGGACGAGCACGCGAAGGCGCAGCCCGACGGCGCCGCGCCCACGAGCGCGGCGGCCGGCGCGCTCCTCGACCACGACGGCGCCACGCTCGTCGCGCCGAGTGGCCTCGTCGCGGGCACGAGTCTCGCGCCCGCGACCTCGAGCGCGCCGTCGCTCGCGCCGAGCCCGCACGAGCTCGTGGCCGGCCGCTACGAGATCCAAGGGCTCATCGGCTCGGGCGGCATGGGCACGGTGTACCGCGCGCGCGACCGCGAGCTCGACGAGCTCGTGGCGCTGAAGGTGCTGCGCCACGAGCTCGCGAGCACGCCGGAGATGCTCGAGCGCTTCCGGCGCGAGGTGAAGCTCGCCCGCCGCGTCACCCACCGCAACGTCGCCCGGGTGTTCGACATCGGCGAGCACGCCGGCGAGAAGTTCCTCACGATGGAGCTCGTCGAGGGCGACTCGCTCGGCGCCCTGCTCGAGCGCGAGGGCCGGTTGCCGCTCGGGCGTGCGGTCGAGATCGCCCGCGGCATCTGCGCCGGCCTGGCGAGCGCCCACGCGGCCGGGGTCGTGCACCGGGACCTCAAGCCCGACAACGTCTTGCTCGCGCGCGACGGGCGCGTGGTCGTGAGCGACTTCGGGATCGCGCGGGCGCTCGTCGTCGGGAGCAGCGCCGAGACCATGGGCAGCGTCGTCGGGACGCCGGCCTACATGGCGCCCGAGCAGGTCGAGGGGCGGCACGACGTCGACCACCGCGCCGACATCTACGCCTTCGGCGCCCTGTTCTACGAGATGCTGGTCGGCGAGCGCGCGTGGCCGGGCGATGCGCCCTTCGCCGTCGCCGCCGCGCGGCTCGTGGCGGATCCGCCCGATCCGCGCGCGGTCCGGGCGGAGCTGCCGGCGGCCTGCGCCGAGCTCGTGCTCTGCTGCCTCGAGCGGCGCCCCGAGGACCGGGTCGCGAGCATCGCCGAGGTGGAGGCCGGGCTCGCGGCGGTGGTGCTCCCCACGCTCGTCGGCGTCGGCGAGCCGCGCGGGCCGGGCGCGACGGGGGCGCCGGGCACGGCGGGCGCGACGCTCGCGGCGGGGCCTCGAGCGCGGCAACCCGACAAGACGGTCGCCGTGCTGCCCTTCCGCAACACCGGCGGCCCCGAGGACGCCTACCTCGCCGACGAGCTCACCGACGACCTCATCGACAACCTCTCGATGACCCCGGGCCTGCGGGTGAGTGCCCGCGGCGCGGTGGCGCGTTACCGCAATGCGGACGGGGATCCGCGCGAGATCGGTCGCGACCTCGGCGTGCGCGTCGTCGTCGAGGGGTCCGTGCGGCGCACGCGCGGCGGTCTGCGCGTCACGGCGCGGCTCGTGAGCGTGGCCGACGGCTTCCAGCTCTGGGCCAAGCGCTTCGACCGGCCGGCCGAGGACGCGCTCGCCGTCAACGACGAGGCGGCGGCCGCCATCGCCGCGGCGCTCACGGTCGAGCACCAGAAGAGCGAGCGCGACGCGCCGAGCGATCCACGCGCGGTCGAGCTCTACCTGCGCGCGCGCCACGAGTACCGGAAGTTCTGGCCCGAGCACCAGCGGCGCGCGATCGAGCACTTCGACCAGGCGCTCGCGCTCGCGCCGCGGG
>JACRDA010000208.1 GCA_016212965.1 Myxococcales bacterium | reverse complement strand
CGCGGCGTACGCGCGCCGCGCGTCGGTGCGCCGTGCGTCGAGCGCCGCGTCGCGCCCCTCGGCGAGCTCGGCCGCCACGTCGAGCACGCGCAGGGCGTCGCGGGCGCCGGTGTCGCCGATCTCGTCGGCGCAGGCGAGCAGGCGCGTACGCAGCGCTGCCGTGCCCGTCACGCTGCGGACGTCCGCCGCCAGCGTGAGCACGGCGAGCGCCGCGCGCCGCACCGGCTCGACTCCACCGGCCGCGCACGGTGCGGGCACGTCACCGGCCGCGAGCTCCGCGATGCCGGCGACGGCGCGCTCGACGCTCGCGGCCTGGCCGCGAAACTCGTCGAGCACGGCGCGGTACTGGGCGAGCGCCCCCTCGCGGTCGCCGCGGTCGGCGAGTGCGCGTGCCTCGTCGAGCCTCGCGTCGGCGCGGTGCGCGCCGCGGTACTCGGACACGAGGAAAGCCGCGATGCCGGCGAGCGCCGCCGCGGCGCAGAGCGCGCTCCAGGCACGCGCGAGCGGCGACAGGCGCTCGCGCGTGAAGAAGCGGTAGGTCCCCTCGCACCAGGGCGTTGCCCAGGTCGTGCGCCGGGACGTGTCGCAGACCGAGCTGCAACTGCGTGCAGCGGCCCACCGGCAAACGCCCGCGTCGAGGTCCGCAGCGCCGGAGATCTGGCCGCCATGCCGCGGGGCGCAACCCGCCCGCGCGAGGGAGCTCGTCACGGCCCCGGCAGCCCCCGCAGCACGCGCTCGTGCCAGAGGAGCATCTCGACGCCGCCGGGCCCGCGGTTCCAGGCGTAGTCGTGCGGGCCGGGCGTGAGCACGAGCTCGTGGCGCACCTTGTCCCGATCGAGGCGCCGGCCGAGGGCCTCGACGGCCGCCCGGAACCCGTCGTCGTCGCTCGTCACCAGGCGGAGCGGGTGCTGGCCGCGGCCCTGCGCGCGCGCGGCGAGCTCGCTCAGGAACGGCGCCTCGTCCTCGTAGATGGCGGGCTGCAAAGCGCCGACCGCGCCGAAGGCCTCGGGGTGCCCGAGCCCCACGAAGAGCGCGAGCCGCCCGCCCATGCTCACGCCGTCGATGCCCGTCCGGCCGGGCTCCGCGGCGAGGCCGAGCGCACGCCGCGCCGCCGGCACGAGCTCGCCGATGACGAAGCGCGCGAACCCCGCCGAGCCCTCGAAGCTCCGATCGGCGAGCGCCGGCGTGTAGGGGCACGCGACCGCGAGCCCCCGGAACGGCGCCGCCGCGAGCGAGGCGTTGAGGCGCGCGAGGCGCTCGGGCCGCACGAAGCCGCGCAGATCGCCCTCGTCGAGCTTGCCCCGGAAGAGGGCCGCCTCGACCGCGGCGAGCGCGTAGTCGTCGCGCCAGCCGCGCGCGCCCGCGGGCAGGCCTCGGCCCGCCTCGCCCCGGCCGTGGAGCGCCACGAGGAGCGGCGTGTCGGCGGCCTTGCCCGGCGCCTCGAGGAGCGCGGCGAGCTCGGGCTCCGCGCGCTCGGCGCTCGCGGGGAAGTCGAGCATCTGCCAGCGGTCGGCGGGGCCCGAGGCGGTCTCGCTGCCCGCCCTCGGGGGGGGAGCCGCGGTCGCCGCGCGCCGGTCGGACGGCCCGCCGCTCGCGACGCCGCGATCGCAGCCGGGGACGAGCGCCGCGAGCGCGGCGCCTCCGCCGAGCAGGAGCCTGCGCCGGTCGAGCGTCGCGGGGGTCGCGGTTGGGTGCCGGGTCTTCATGGTGGATCTCGCGGCGCTGCTCAGGCGACGAGTGGCCGGAGCTCCTCGTCGGTGAAGCCGAGGAGGCGCACCTCGGGCTCGAGCGCGACGCCGAAGCGCTCGCGCACGCGGGCCCGCACTTCGGCGGCGAAGGCGACGAGCTCGGCGGCGCTCGCCCCGCCGCGGTTGCCGAGCGCGAGCGCGTGGCGCGGCGAGAGGCCCACGCGACCGCGCAGGGTGCCCCTCGGCAGGCCGGAGCGCTCGATGAGCCACGCGGCCGCGAGCTTCACGCGCCCGTCGGAGGTCGGATGGCGCGGCATGCGCTCGCCGGGGCCGAGGAGCGGTGCGGCGAGCTCGGCGACGCGGAGGGCGGTCTCGGCCGAGACCGAGGGGTTCACGAAGAAGGAGCCGGCCGAGCGCGCGTTCTCGTCGGCGGGATCGTGGACCATGGACTTCTTGCGGCGCAGCTCGAGCACGGTGCGCCGCACGTCGGCGAGCGTGCGGGGGCCCGGCCCGAGCGCCGTCGCGAGCTCGGCGTACGCGACGGGCGCGGGCTCCGCCGCTCGGCCGAGCGCGAGGCGGAAGCGCACGGCCGTGACGACGCTGCGCCCGGGCTCGCGCTTGAAGGCACTGTCGCGGTACCCGAAGGCGCAGCGCGCGGCCGGCACCTCCTCGGTCGCGCCCGTCGCGCGGTCGACGACGCGCACGGCCAGGACGACCGCGCCGACCTCCTGCCCGTACGCGCCGATGTTCTGGATCGGCGCCGCGCCGACCTCGCCCGGGATGCCCGAGAGGCACTCGAGCCCGGCGGCCCCCTCGGCGACGCTCCAGGCGACGAGCTCGTCCCACGCGCGGCCGGCACCCACCTCGACGACGAGCGCGTCGGGCTCGCGCTCGACCGAGAGGCCGAGCATCCGGGGCCGCAGCACGAGCGCGTCGAGCCCGCGATCCGCCACGAGCACGTTGGAGCCGCCCCCGAGCGTCGTGACGGCGAGCCCGCGCCCGGCTGCCCAGGCGAGCGCGCGCACCACGGCGGCGTCGTCCTCGGCCTCGAGCCAGTAGCGCGCCGGGCCGCCGACCCCGAGGGTCGTGTGCGCGGCGAGCGACACCTGTTCGCGAGGGTGCATCGGGCGCTCACTCTACACCGCCCTCGCGCTCCGGTGCCGCGCCCTCGCGCTCCGGTGCCGCGGCACTATGCTCCGCGGACCGAAACCGCTACGAAGCCCCAGGCCTACTTGCGCTAGGATGTCCGGTTGATGTTGTACCTCGTGGCGGGTGCCGTGGCGCTCGGCCTCGGCGTGTTGCTGGCCTTCGCCGTCGTGATGCGGCGACGGGCGCGGCGCGCGCCCGGCCCGCCCCCGGGCCGGGTCCCGGGGGCGGCCGTCTCTGCGGTCCCGGCGCCTGCGGTGCTGGCGTCCTCGGCTCCGGCACCTCGGGTGGCCGCGCCCGCCGCCAAGCCCGCCGCCGCGCGCCCCGCGCCGCGCCCGAGCGGCATCGACGACGACGACGAGCCCTCGGGCCCGCAGGCGCTCATCCTCGTCACCGCCGTCGCGCGCACCGACCCCGGGCTCAAGAGGAAGCACAACGAGGACGCCTACGGCGTGCTCGCGGACCACCACCTGTTCCTCATCGCCGACGGCATGGGGCGGCACGCCGCGGGCGAGGTCGCGAGCCAGCTCTGCGTCGAGACCGTCACCGAGTGCTTCCGCACCGGCAAGTTCGGCGAGGCGCCCCCCGACCCGACGCTGCCGCGGCGTGGCAACCGCCTGCGCGCCGCCATCCTCGAGGCGAACGGTCGCATCCTGCGCGCGGCCGAGCTCAAGGAGGCCTACCACGGCATGGGTACCACGGTCGTGGCGCTCTGCTTCTCGCCGAGCCACCAGCGCGTGAGCATCGCGCACGTGGGCGACAGTCGCTGCTACCGCTACCGCGACGCCAAGCTCGAGCAGCTCACCACCGATCACACCCTCGGAGCGATCGGCGTCGTCGGCAAGACCGCGGGCGTGCTCAGCCGTGCCGTCGGCATCGAGGAGGAGCTCGATGTCGACGTGACCACCGAGGCGCCGCTGCCCGGCGACATCTACCTGCTCTGCTCCGACGGTCTGAGCCGCATGGTTCCGGACGCGGAGGTCGGCGCCGTTCTCGGCGAGCACGGCACCGACCTCGAGCGGGCCACCAAGCGCCTCATCGACCTCGCCAACGAGCGCGGCGGGCGCGACAACGTCACGGCCGTCCTGGTACGCGTCGACGCGACCGGGCGGCCCCAGCAGGTGCCCTGACCATGGCCGACCCCCGCGCCGCTCTGCTCCCCCTGTTTCGCGCTGCCATCGGCGCTGCCTTCGGCGCCGAGCACGCCGACACCGATCCCGCCCTGCGGCCCTCGGCGCACGCCGATTACCAGGTCAACGCCGCGCTCGCGCTCGCCAAGCGACTGAAGCGCCCGCCGCGCGAGGTCGGCCAGGCCATCGTCGCCGCCCTTGCGCCGAACGCGATCATCGAGCGCACCGAGGTCGCCGGGCCGGGCTTCGTCAACGTGTGGCTCTCGCTCGGCCACCTCTCGCGCGAGCTCGCCGCGGTCGCCGCCACGCCGGGCCTCGGCGTCGTGCCGGCGCCGCGACCCGACACCGTCGTCCTCGACTACTCGTCGCCGAACGTGGCCAAGGAGATGCACGTCGGGCACCTGCGCAGCACCATCCTCGGCGACGCGCTGGCGCGCGTGCTCGAGGCGCTCGGGCACCGGGTCGTCCGCCAGAACCACCTCGGCGACTGGGGCACGCCCTTCGGCATGCTCATCGAGCACCTGCTCGACGGCGGCGCCGAGGCGGCCGAGCACTCGATCGCCGACCTCAACGCCTTCTACCAGGCCGCGCGCCAGAAGTTCGACGCCGATCCGGCCTTCGCCGAGCGCGCCCGCCGGCGCGTGGTGATGCTGCAGGGCGGTGACGAGGACACGCTCGCGCTCTGGCGCCGGCTCGTCGACGCCTCGAAGCGCTATTTCGCGCGCGTCTACACCCTGCTCGGCATTGCGCTCGGCGACGCCGACATCGCGGCCGAGAGCCTCTACAACCCGATGCTCGCCGAGGTGGTCGCCGAGCTCCGGGAGCGAGGCCTGGCCGTCGAGAGCGACGGCGCGACGTGCGTGTTTCCGCCCGGCTTCACCGGGCGCGAGGGCGAGCCGCAGCCGCTCATCGTGCAGAAGCAGGACGGCGGCTACGGCTACGCGACCACGGACCTCACGGCCCTGCGCTACCGGCTCCGGACGCTCGGCGCCACGCGCCTCATCTACGTGGTCGGCGCCCCCCAGAGCCCGCACCTGGCCATGGTGTTCCGGGCGGCCGAGCTCGCCGGCTGGCTCGCGCCGCCGGCGCGCGCCGAGCACGTGGCCTTCGGCTCGGTGCTCGGCGCCGACAAGAAGATGTTGAAGACGCGCGCGGGCGACACGGTGCGGCTCATCGATCTACTCGAGGAGGCCGTGACGCGTGCCCGCGCCATCGTCGACGACAAGAGCCCGGAGCTCGAGCCCGACGAGCGCGCCGCCGTCGCCCGTGCGGTCGGCATCGGAGCCGTGAAGTACGGCGACCTCGCGAGCGATCGCGTCAAGGACTACGTCTTCGACTGGGCCCGCATGCTCGCCTTCGACGGCAACACGGCGCCCTACCTGCAGTACGCGCACGCGCGCATCCGCTCCATCTTCCGCAAGGGCGGCGTGCCGGTGCCCGAGCCCCGCTCCATCGCGCTCGCGGCGCCCTCCGAGCGGGCGCTCGCGCTCGCCGTGCTCTCGTTCCCGACCGTCGTCGGCGAGGTCGGCGAGCTCCTCGCGCCGCACAAGCTCTGCGGCTACCTCTACGAGCTCGCCACGAGCTTCTCGGCCTTCTACGAGCACTGTCCGGTGCTCAAGGCTGCGACGGAAGAAGAGCGAGCGTCGCGCCTCGCGCTCGCGGACGTGACCGCGCGCGTGCTCGCGCGCGGGCTCGAGCTGCTCGGCATCGAGGCGCCGGCGCGCATGTGAGGCGCCCACGTTCGTTCGGGGCCGGCCGCGATCGCCACGGCCGAGTCGTCGCGCTATCATCCGGGCCGTGTCGCACCCGCGCGCCGAGCCCTGCCTACCAGGTGGCGCCGCGCGCGTCGCCGGGCGGGGCACGCTCGCGCTCGCGCTCGCGCTCGCGGGCATGACCGGCTGCATGGCGGCGCCGGGCGTCGCGGGCAAGCGCCCCGAGCCCGCGCTCG
>JACRDA010000026.1 GCA_016212965.1 Myxococcales bacterium | reverse complement strand
TCTCGGCGATCTCGGCGGGCGCCCCGCGCGCGGCGTGCTGCTTGGCCACGCTGCGCCACAGGTCCGCCTGTACGAGGATGTAGTGTGCAGCCGTCGCGGACATGCCGAGCGAGCGCGCGAGCATCGCCTTTCGCCGGACGAGATCGGGCCAGCGCTTGTCGAGCAGCACGTCCGCGCAGGCCTCGGCGGCGCTGCCCTGCTGCTCCCACTCGATGAGGTCGACGTGCCACACGTCGGGGTAGCTCGTGTCCTGGCGCAGGTGGGCGGGCAGGGGCGCGCCCTCGTAGCCGCCGTCGCGCGCGGACACGTAGCGCTTGGCCGAGCGGGCGTAGGCGGCGCGCCGGGTCTCGCCGAGCTCGAGCTCCGAAAGGGAGGTGTAGAGCTGGCCCACGCGCGCGAACTGCCCCTGGCGCGCGAACGACGCCACGGCCGCGAGGAGGGCATTCTCGGCGAGCTCCGCGGGCAGGCCGCTCTTCTGCGCGGCCTCGGCGACCGACTGCCACATGAGCGCCGAGGTGCGGATGCCGTGCGCGGCGAGCTGCGGCATGCCCTGGGCCGCGGCGTACTGGGCCATCTCGCTCGCCAGCGTGGCGCCGGCCGCGAACTCGCCGCGCTCGCGGGCCATGCCGAGCGCCTCTTCGTACTGCTGCAGGGCGTAGTAGCGCAGGTGGTCCTCGCGCAGGATGCGCACGGCGTTCACGATGCCCTCGAGCACGTGCTCGAACTCGTCGCTCTGCTTGCCGATGGCGAGCAGCACCTGGTAGCAGTCGAAGGCGCGCTCGCGCTGGCCGATCTGCTCGTAGCGATCGGCCGCCTCCTCGAGCAGGTGCACGCTGCCGACGACGGCCTGGTGCGCGCCCGCCTTGTCGCCGAGCACGTTCGACGCGCGCGCCAGGTTGAAGCGCGCGAGGGCCGCCGCGTAGCGATCGGGTCCGTCCTCGAGCGCGCTCGCGAGGCGCGACCAGAGCACGCGCGCCTGCTCGAAGTCGAGGGCGCGCTCGCGGCACACCGCCGCCCGCGCCGGGAGCGCCGCCTCCTCGTACACCTCGGCCGCCGCGGCCCAGCGCTTCTTCGCCCGGCCCGGATCGCGCTCGAGCTCGGCCCAGCTCTCGAGCGTGCGCGCGCGGTCCGCCACGGGCACCTGCTCGAGGAGCTCGCGCTCGGCCTCGCCGTCGCCGCGGTACCAGTCGACCGACAGCGCCGCGCGGAACATGCGCTGCCGGGCGAGCAGCGCGCGCAGATCGACCAGCATGGCCTGGTACTCGGCCTCGCGCGCGGTCGTCTTGTCGAGCGCCTGCCAGAGCAGGTTCAGCGCCTCGCCGCCGTTGCCGGCGCGCAGGGCCTGGCGCGCCTGCTGGTGCAGGCTCACGACCGCCGCGGTGCTCACGCCGCCCCCGACGAGTCGGGAAGGAGGCCCATGCGGCGACTGGAGGGCGGCAGCTCGCTCGTCGCGCCGCGGCGGCTCGCGGGCGCGGCGTCGCCCGCGTGGGGTCGCTTGCCCGTCGCGTCGAGGATGCTGCGCGCGGCATCGGCCCGCGCGCTGCCGCGCCCGAGCACGCCGTGATCGACGATCCAGTGCGCCGTGAGCAGATCGAGGTAGTCGAGCTGCGGCACGCCGCCGGACGGCCGGATGAACACGGCGGCGAGCTGCGCGAGCCGCACGATCGACCCGACGAGCTCGCGCGGGATGTAGAGCGCCGCGTGGGTGAAGAGGTGCACGACCGGCTGGCGCGGATCACGGCCGCGTGCGAGCTCGAGCACGCTCGCGAGCTCGGTGAAGACGCGCGCCGGGTTGCGGCCGCGCTCGCCGCGGAAGGACAGGATGTGCGCCGTCGGGAGCTCGCCCGCGCGCGCCGCATGCGGTTCGTAGAGGCGCGAGTCGAAGAAGCGGAACACGACGTCGTCGCCCGTGAGCAGGAGCTTCTTGCCGGTCGCGAGCGCGAGCGCGCGCGCGAAGGTCGCCCGGTCGCCGCGCATCGAGGCGGATGCATCGACGAGCAAGTAGTGCACGCGGCGCTGGTCCTCGCGGTTCACCTCGCGCGCGTAGTAGAGCGCTTCGTTCTCGATCATGCGGCGCGCGAGCTCGTGGTCGTCCCAGGCGAGCTCGGTCAGCACCAGGCTGTCGATGGAGCCCCGCAGGCCGAGGCCGTCGTAGCCGAAGCCGGGTGTCGTGCCCGCGCCGGGCTGGGTGCGCGTCTCGAGCACGCTCGGCAAGATCTCGAGCGAGAAGTTCACGACGTCGTTGCACTCGGGCATCTCGAGGCTCGCCAGGAGCTCGACCTGCGCGAGCGCGCCCTCGGTGCCCTGGCCGAGCATGCCGAAGAGCCGCAGGGTGTCGAGATCGAGCGCGTCGACGAGCGTGAGCACGAGCAGGCGCTGCTCCGCGAGGGCGGCGAGCGCGGCCGCCTCGAAGCCGCGCTGGCCGCGGCGCCACAGCTCGGCGAGGGGCTGCGGCAAGAGCCGCTCGAAGAGGGCGGCGTCGAGCGGGAGCACGGCCGCGTCGACGGGGGCGCGCGCCGCGGCCGTCTGGGCGACGTCGCGCAAGAGGCTCGCCAGGACGACCGTGACGCCGTCGTCCGTCATGCCGAGCTCGAGCGCGCGCCGGGCGGTCTCGCTCTCGCGCGCCTCGTCGAGCAGGGCGCGCCACTCGGCCGTCGCTGCGGCCGCGGTGGCGACGACCTCGGGACAGCGGGGCTCGAGCGCGTACTGCTCGCGCCCGGTCGCGAGCACGAGCCCGAGATCGTGCACGACGAAGAGCGGCAGGACGACGCCGAGGCGCACGAGATCCGCGTGCCAGCGCGCCGCGCGGAGAGCCGCCGTCGCGCTGTGGGGGCGCACCTGCGACAGGGCGAGCGAGCCCAGGGGGCCCGAGACCTCGGCGGGGGATCGGGGCGCGGCTGCCATCCGCGCGAAAGTAACACGGCAAGCCGAAAGTTCTAGCTCCCCGCGCCGCGGAGGAGCCAGTGCCCGTGGCGGCCGCCGCGGAGCTCGGGCGCGAGCTCGGGGGCGAGCTCCGCGAGCGGCGGGCCCGAGGCAGGCTCGGCGCCGAGCACGACGCCGCGCGCCGCGAGGTCCGCGAGCAGGCGTGCGAGCTCGTCGAGCGGCGCGGGGCCGAGGGGCGTCCCGACGTCGGCGCACGCGCCCGCGACGGCCGTGCCGAGGGGCTCGCCGGCGAGGGCGAGGCGCGCGAGGAGCGCGAGGCCGAGGGGCGAGAGCGCGAGCACGACGACGTCGTTGTCGGCGTCGCGGTAGCAGGCGAGGGCGGTCGCGGTCGCGTCGGGCTCGCTCCGATCGGCAGGATCTTCCGGTAGCCGGTGGACGGCGTGCTCGAAGGCGCACGGGCACAGGGTCGGGCACAGGCGCACGCCGAGCGCGGGCTCGAGGCCGAGATCGCTCGGGCCGCGGGGATCGCGCGGCGCCGCCCCCGCACGAAAGCGCACGAGCTCGAAGCGCGCGAGCTCCGGGAGCCAGGTCGGCAGGTCCGGGTCGCGCGCCCACGCCGCGCCGACGGCGCGCACGAGCTCGAACGGCACGTCGCGCACGAAGCGGCTCCGCGGCAGCCCGGCGTCGAGGTAGGCACCGACGGACGCGGCGAGCTTCGGGCCGAGCCGCGCGGCCGTGCGCGGCAGGAGCTCGGCGACCGTGGCTCCCACCTCGGCCCGCGCGAGGGCGCGGTAGACGCCGAGGCGGCGCCCGTCGGCCGCGGCGAGCGCCTCGCGGTCGGCGGGCGGCAGCGACGCGGCCACGACGAGCTCCGCGGGCGCGGCTCCCGCGGGCCCGCTGCCGCCGATGGTCGCGAGCAACCAGCGCTCGAGCGCGGCCGCGCGCGCGAGCCCGTCGTCGTCCGGCGCCTCAGCCGCCATGGCTCGCCTCCGCCGCAGTCGCCGTGACCGGCCCGGCGCCCGCGCGCGCGAGCCCGCGCGCGTAGGCGCGCCCGAGCGCCTCGACCTCGGCGAGCAGCACGTCGAGCGGTGGCACGTGCGCGTCGCGCTCGAGCACGATCGGGACGGGTCCGCTCCGCGCGACGGCGAGCTCGAGCAGCTCGTGCACCATGGGCGGCGCCTCGGCGCCGTGCGTGTCGATGACGAGGCCGAGATCGGGGCGGCGCTCGTGGCCGGCGACGTGCATCGCCCGCACGCGCCGGTAGTCGACGCGCGCGAGCCACGCGTGCGGGTCGAAGCCGAAGTTCTGGGCGTTCACCCACACGTTGTTGACGTCGAGGAGCAGCGCGCAGCCGCTCGCCTCGAGCACGGCGCCGACGAACGCGGGCTCGTCGAGCTCGCTCGCGCCGAGCTCGAGGTACGCGCTCACGTTCTCGAGCACGAGCGGCAGCCCGAGCGCGTCCTCGACGGCGCGGGCGCGCGCCGACACGTGCGCCACGAGCGCGCGCGTGCGCGGCACCGGCAAGAGCTCGTGGCTGTGGCTGCCGGTGAAGCACAGGTGGTCGCTGTGCCAGGGGGCGCGCACCCGCTCGAGGAAGGCCCGCAGGGCGCGGAGGTACGCCCGGTCGAGCGGCTCGACGCCGCCGATGTCGAGCGTGAGCCCGTGCGTGAGGATCGGGTAGCGCTCCGCGAGGAACTCGAGGGCCTCGCGCACGTAGCCGCCGCGCCCGAGGTAGTTCTCGGGGTGCACCTCGAGAAACGGGAGCTCGGGCGCGCGGCCCGCCTCGACGCGGTCGACGAGGTCCTCGATGAACTCCCAGCGCAGGCCGAGCCCGACCCCGGTTCCCGGGGTGCGCCGCGCTTCGGCCGAGGTCGCCATCGACCTCGAGCCTACGCGATCGCGGCCGCGGCAGCCCGCCGACGTCGCCCGGACGGTTCAGTCGCGCCCCGC
This sequence comes from Myxococcales bacterium, assembly GCA_016212965.1. GTDB lineage: Bacteria > Myxococcota_A > Polyangia > Polyangiales > Polyangiaceae > JACRDA01. The sequence goes on along the minus strand of JACRDA010000026.1, from coordinate 3,784 downwards.
GTCCGCGCCGAGCGGTGTGCCGGCATCGGGCCGCGCGGCCTCGAGGGCCTGCCACCAGGCGGGATCGTCCGGCGCCTCGATGCGGTTGCGGGGCCGGTCGGCGGCGCACGCGGCGAGCCCCGCGACGAACGCGAAGAGCGCACCCCACGCGAGCGCGCCCCACGCGACGGCCGTGGCTCGGGCGCGGCGGTCGGGCCGGCGTCGTGCGGGGTGGCGACTCCGGAGAAGCATGGGCCTCGGTCCCGGCGCCGCAGGCGACGAAGGTCACCGCGGAGCCCGAATCCAGCGCGCCACGTGCGATTCGAACGCACGACCTTCGGCTTCGGAGGCCGACACTCTATCCAGCTGAGCTAGTGGCGCAGACGAGGCGCGAGGCTAGCCACGGGCGGGCGGCCGCGCAAGGCCCGCGACGCGCGCGCACGGGCGGGGCCTCCGAGAACTTGGCCGCGCGGGCCCGGCGGAGGCAACGCGGGAGCGTCATGCGTAGCCTCGCCTCGAGCCGATCCGTGCTGCTCCCGCTCTCGCTCGCGCTCCTCGGCGCCCTCGCGGGCTGCCGGGGCGCGAAGAAAACGGCGCCGGAGGCCTCCGAGAAGGAGCCCGCGACCGAAGGGATCGTGGCGGCGGCCAACAACGTCGCCCTCGCCGAGGCGCCCGACGACCCCTCGACCTTCGCGCGGGCCGACGGGCCCCGGCTCGGAGCGATCGCGATGGCGCTCACCATCTACGAGAAGCCGGACCGCCGGAGCGAGAAGCTCGGCTACCTGCGACTCGGGGCGACGGTGCCGCGCGGCGAGAAGCCCGCCCGCACCGACGACTGCCGGGGCGGGTACTTCAACGTGCTGCCGAAGGGCTACGTGTGCGTGGACGACGGCGGCACGCTCGACATGCAGCACCCGCTCGTGCGCGCCAAGCTGCGCCGCCCCCACCGCGACAAGCCGCTGCCCTACGCCTACGCCTTCGTGCGGGCCATCGCGCCCCGCTACTACCGGCTGCCCTCGGTGGCCGAGCAGAAGAAGACGGAGATGGCGCTCGATCGGCACATCCGCAGCTTCGAGCGCCTGAAGGAAAAGTGGAACGCGATCGAGGTCGGCGCGAACGACGTGCCCCTCGACGAGTTCGGCCACGCGCTCGGCCGGGCGCCGAGCTCGCCGCCGGACATCACCGAGCACGAGAAGTTCGGCGGCGACGGCGACAGCGCCATCCCGTGGTTCTTCCAGGGCGGCCGGCAGATCCCGAACGTCTCGAGCTTCGAGGTGCCGGACTACGCCGTCATGACCAACCGCATCGCGCGCCACGCCGGGGTCGCGCTCATCGACGCCTTCGACGGGGATCGCCGGCACTTCGCGCTCACGACCGATCTGCGCCTCATCCCGACGAGCAAGCTGAAGCCCGGCCGCGGCGCCGTGTTCCACGGCGTCGAGCTCGACGAGAAGAAGGGCTTGCACTTGCCGATCGCCTTCGTGAAGCGCGAGGGCGGCAGCGCCTTCTACAAGCCCCAGGCGGGCGGCTGGACCCGCGAGGCCGACCTCGGGGAGCACGAGGCCGTGCAGCTCACCGGCGAGGCGCGCGGCTCGGGGGCGAAGCGCTACGTCGAGGCGTCGGACGGCGAATGGCTGCGAGCCTCGGACCTCGCCATCGTGGCCCGCCCGTCGAAGCTCCCGAGCTTCGCCTCGGGCGGCGAGCGCTGGATCGACGTCTCGATCCAACAGCAGGTGCTGGTGCTCTACGAGGGCAAGAAGCCCGTGTACGCCACGATGGTGTCGACCGGGCGCGACGGTCTCGGCGACCCGAAGACCACGCTCTCGACCCCCACCGGGACCTTCCGCGTGCGCGAGAAGCACGTCACGACGACGATGGACTCGGCGATCGTCGGGGCGAAGTTCGAGCTCAACGACGTGCCCTGGGTCCAGTACTTCAAGGCGGGCTACGCCCTGCACGCCGCGTACTGGCACCAGTCCTTCGGGCACGCCCGCAGCCACGGCTGCATCAACCTGTCGCCCATCGACGCGTTCCGCATCTTCAACTGGTCGGACCCGCCGGTCCCGGCCGACTGGCACGGCGCCAACGCCACGGACACGCTCGGCGAGGGCACGCGCGTGCACATCCATCCCTGAGCCACGCGCGCCACGTGCTAACGTCGGGGCGAGCATGCAGGTCGCCTCGCTCGGTCCGCTGCCGGTCGCGTCGCTGTGGTGGCGGCGCGGCGCCGGTCCCTGGACCATCACCGTGGCGTGCAAGGCCACGCTCGAGCTCGTGCCCGGCGAGGCGCGGCTGCTCAACCACCCCGAGCCGCTGCACGAGCGGGAGCGGTTCCCGGCCGACGACCTCGGCTCGAGCGCCTGGGCGCCCGCCGATCTCTGCCCGGACAAGCCGTTCGTCGACGTCACGCTGGTCGGGGACGCCTTCCCGCCGCCCGACCACGCGACCGACACCCTGCCGGTGACGCTCCGGGTCGGCGACCTCGACAAATCGCTGCAGGTGCAGCTCGAGTGGAGCGACGCGAGCGGTGCCTTCAAGTCGACGCCGCTCGGCTACGAGCTCGCGGCGGGCGGGGTCGGCACCGACAACCCCGTCGGCATACCCGCCGGGAGCGGCGCACGCCCGCGCATCGCGCTGCAGGGCGGGCGGCCGCCGGGCGGGCACGCGACGCCGGGCTTCGGCCCCATTGCGAGCCACTGGCCGGGGCGCCAGCGCCTGCTGCGGCAGGGGCGCGAGCCCTCCGAGCCCGCCGATGGCGGCGAGATCGTCGTCGCGGACGACTTCGACATGGCCTACTTCAACGCGGCCCCGCCCGACCAGCAGCTGCGCAGCCTCGCCCCGCAGGCGCCGATCACGCTCTACAACCTGCACCCGCGCCACCCGGTGCTCGAGACCCGCCTGCCGCCGCTCGTGCCGCAGGTCTTCGTCGAGCGGAGCGACGCCAAGCTCGAGGAGCGCGGCATGCAGGTCGACGGGCTGTGGATCGACACGCGCCGCGCGCTCGCCACGCTCACCTGGCGCGCGCACGTCGTGCTCCGGCGCCGGGACGAGGAGGGCCGGGTCTGGGTCGTCGTGGGAACCGGCGGCAAGCGCATCGGCTTCGCCGAGCTCTCGGACCTGGGGGCCGCGATGGGCGAAGCGGCGCTCGAGCGACGCCTCGCCGCCACCCGGCCCGCACGTCGCGACCGGGATCGCGGTGCGCAGCGGGCGCGGCGTGCGGAGCCCGTGCTCGAGGGTGAGGAAGACCGCATGGCCCGCACGCAGTCGATGCCGGCCGCCGGGCACGCGCTCCGCGCCCACCCCGCCGAGCACACGATGACCGCCTCGTTCCCGCAGGGCCCCGGAGCCCGCGACGAGCAGACCTCCGAGAACGAGGGGGCGGTCGCGGCGCGCCACGCCGCGGGCGGGCCCGTGTACGGCGCCTCGGGCCCCGCCTGGTTGCGCCCGGGCGCCGCCGCGCCACGCCCGTCGGCCTCCGGCACGCTCGGCACGCCGTTCGTGATGCCGCCACCCCAGGCGCCGCGCGCCCGCGCGGCCCCGCCGCTCGGCACACCGGTCGTGGAGAGCGACGCCTCCGTGGACTCGGCCCGCGCCTGGGGGGACGCTCCGCCCCTCGGGCCCGCGCCGTCGCTCGCCCAGGCGAAGGGCCCGCACGAGCCGCCGAGCTGGGCTCCGAGTCCCGTACCTCCGCCGGCCCCCGCCGGCGCACCCGTCGAGCCGATCCCCCCCGGCTGGGGTGCGCCCGTCGCCGCCGCCGCCGCAGCCGCCGCGGCCGCCGCAGCGACGCTCGCCGCCGCACCGCTCG
>JACRDA010000207.1 GCA_016212965.1 Myxococcales bacterium | reverse complement strand
GTCGGCGCCGCCCCGTACCGAAGGTGCCCCGCGGCCTGCGTGCCCGCGAGGGGCGAGAGCTGCGTCGCCAGCGTGACGGCCCCGTGCCGCGCGCGCGCCGGCGCCCGCAGCAGCGGCTGGCAGGCGGCGCGGAGCTCGCGGGCGAGCGCGCTCGGTGCGCGCGGGCGCTCGGCCGGGTCGGTGGCGAACGCGCGCGCGAAGAGGGCGTCGAGCGTCGCCGGCAGGCCGAGCGCGCTCGGCGGCGGCGCGTGCCCGCTGCAGAGGGCCGCGAAGATCTCGCCCGGGGTGTCCCCCGCGAAGGGCCGGCGCCCGGTCAGGGCCTCGTACGCGACGACCGCCATGGCCCACACGTCGATGGCGCTCTCGAGCCGGTCGGGAAAGAGCAGCTGCTCGGGGCTCATGTACTCGGGCGTCCCGAGGGCGACGCCGGCCTGCGTGAGCACCCGCTCCTCGGCGCCCTCGCGCTTGGCGATGCCGAAATCGAGCACCTTGACGGTCCCCTCGGGCGCGATCAGAAAGACGTTCTCGGGCTTCACGTCCCGGTGGACGACGCCGAGGGCGTGCGCGGCCTCGAGCGCCGACGCCATCTGCTCGAGGACACCGACCGCTTCGGCCGCGTCGAGCCGGCCGACACGCTCGAGCTTCGCCCGCAGGCTCTCGCCGCGGCAGAGATCCATCACGAGGTACGGCGTGCCGTCGGGCAAGACGCCGTGCGCGTGCGTGCGGACCACGTGCGGGCTCGCGATGCTCCGGCCGAGCTCGGCCTCGCGCGCGAAGCGGCGGCGCACGGTCTCGTCCGCGACGAGCTCCGCAGCGACCAGCTTCACGGCCAACTCGCGGCCGGTGTCTCGGTCCCGGGCCAGCCACACCGAGCCCATGCCGCCCTCGCCGATGCAGGCCTCGAGCCGCACCGAGGCGGAGACGTGCGTTCCGGGCACAGGGGTCACGACCTCCGAGCTTACCTCAGGGACGTCGAGGCCGAGCGCGCCAGCGGAACCACGCCCGGGCGTTTAACGCGCCCTGGGCTGGTGGCATGAGGGGAGACAGCGCGCAGGGTCGCGCGGTAGCCTGGCTCGTTGAGGGGCGTGGAGCCCCGCTGGAGGAAGAACATGAAGCTCGACGTGTGGAAGGTCTCGACGGTGGTGCTGGCGATGGGTCTCGTCGGGGTCGTCGGAGCCTCGACCCTCGGCGCGACCGAGCCGCTCGACGGCAAGGGTCAGCCGCACATGCGCGCCGCTCTCGGCCTGACGGAGGGCGCGCTGAAGCAGCTGCACCACGCGACGCCGAACAAGGAGGGGCACCGCATCAAGGCGATCGCGAAGCTCAACGAGGCGAAGGCCGAGATCGAGCTCGGCATCGCCGCGGGCGAGGACTGACCCCGAGCGCCGACCCGGGCCGGACCGAGCGCCCTCGGCCGGCCGGGGTCGCCGCGCGCCGGGTCACCAGTCGACGAGGCCCGCGCCCCAGGTGAAGCCCGAGCCGAACGCGACCAGCGCCACGCGCATGCCGCGTTGCAGGCGCCCGCTCGTCACCGCCTCGTCGAGCAAGAGCGGCAGCGTCGCGGCGGTCGTGTTGCCGTAGCGCTCGATGTTGTTGAGGACCTTGTCGTCGGGAATGCCGAGCGTCTGCTGCACGAAGCGGTTGATGCGCAGGTTCGCCTGGTGGAACAGGAAGAGGTCGACGTCGGCGCCGGTGATGCCCTCGGCCAGGCACACCTTCATCAGGCCCCGGCACATGCGCTCGATGGCGTGCTTGAAGACGAGCTTGCCTTCCATGTTGGCCCACATGAAGGCCGGGCTCACCTGCCCGACGCCCTCGGCGTTCTGGGGGATGAAGGGGCGCTGGGAGATGTCCCAGATCCGCTGCGACAAGACGCCCGCGTAGCGCCCGTCCGCGCCGAGCTCGACACGCCGGAGCCCGCGCGCGTCGTCGGTGGCGCTCACGACCACCGCGCCCGCGCCGTCGCCGAAGAGCGAGGCGATGTTGCGCCCGCGCGTCGTCAGGTCGAGCGCCGCCGAGTGCGTCTCGGCGCCGACCACGAGCACGTGCCGCGCCGCCCCCGAGCGCACGAACGCCTGCGCCGTCGCCAGGCCGTAGAGGAACCCCGAGCACTGGTTGCGCACGTCGAGCGCGCCCACGAACTTCGGATCGGGGCCGTCGCACAGGCCGAGCTTGTGCTGCAGGAAGACGCCCGAGCCCGGGAAGCTGTGATCGGGCGAGAGCGTCGCGAACACGATGAGATCGAGGTCGTGCTTGTCGATGCCGGCGCGCGCGATGGCGGCCTCGGCGGCGGGCACGGCGAGATCGCTCGTGCCGACGCCCGCGGCGGCGAAGCGGCGCTCGTGGATGCCGGTGCGCTGCACGATCCAGTCGTCGGTGGTGTCGATGCCGTACTCGGTGCGGAGGTCGGCATTCGTCACGACCCGCGGCGGCACGTAGCCGCCCGTGCCGGATATATAGGCGTTGGGCATGAGGGAGATCCTGTTTCCGACGGTGCGGTTTGGCCCGTGGACCCACGGCGCGCCGCCACATTCTCGTCACGGCGCACGCGCGCCCGAGCACGAGGCACGCCGCGGTTCGCCGTCGAGGCAGGTCCCGTGAAGGAGCCGCTTCTTAACCCGACCCCGCGAGCCCGTCGAGCTTGGCAAGCACGGCCTTCGGCAGCAGCGACTCGCGATACACGTAGAGCGCCGCCCGGTCGCTGTCGTCGAGCAGGTCCTCGGACACGCGCAGCTGCTTGCCCACGGCGAGCAGCAGCTTGCACGGCAGGCCGCGCTCGACGGCCTCGAGGCGCTGCCACACCGCCTGCCGGCTCCAGAAGCCGAAGGCCTCGAGGTAGATCTCCGCAGCGGGCGCGCCCGGAGCGGCGGCGCGCCGGAACACGAGATCGGGCACGCACACCCGCTCGCCCGGCAAGGCGATGACGCGCTCGGCCGGCTCGACGGTCCACGCCGAGCCGAGCGCGACGAACCGCCGGCACAGCTCCTCGAGGTGCGGGGCGAGGCGCCGCGGCTCGGACGCGCCGCGCGCCGCCCCCGCGCCCGGGGCCGCGAGGCCGTCCTTCGGTGTGAGGCGGAAGAGGGCGCGCTCCTTGCGGAGGCCCCAGCGGAGCTCGGCGAGGAGCTCGAAGTGCCCGAGGCGCAGGACCGAAGGCAAGAAGAGCGCGAGCGCGAGCCCGTAGCGCTGCACGGCGCCGAACAGCGACAGCGGCCCGTCGACCTCGAGGCGGTAGCCGCGCGCCTCGTCGCCGACGATCTGGTGGAGCAGGCCGTGGAAGCGCGCCGCGCGGAAGAGGCCGCGCACCGCCTCGGGCTGCTCGCCCGCGAAATCGAGGGCGACGCGCGTCGAGTGGACGAGCACGCCCTGCGCGAGCGCGAGGTCGTAGCGAAAGAGCAGCGCCTCGGGCGCGAGGGGCCGGAGCCCCACGAGCCGCTCGTTCTGACGGAGGTCGGCGAAGAGCCGCGCCTCGAGCGCCTCGGGCGCGAGGCCGAGCTCGGCCGCCACGCCGGCGACGACCCGCTCGCGCACGAAGGGCTCGAGCGGCGCGAGCTCGCGCCGGACCCGCGCCGCCGCGCCGAACAGGCGCGCGCGCACGAGCTCGGGGTCGAGGCCGGGCTCGGGCGCGAGCTCGGCGCGGTCGAGGAGCAGCTTGCGCAGGCCGAGCACGATCGGCCGGTCGGCCGGCCGGCAAGCGACGGCGTCGAGCGCGGCCTCGATGTGCGCGCGCTTCTGCCCGTGGGAGGCCGCGAGCACGGCCACGAGCTCGGTCGCGACCGGCAGGAGCCGCACGCGCGCCGCCTTGTCGAGGTAGCGCGGCACGACGAGCTCGCCCTGCCGGCGCGTGCGGACGAGCTCACCGGTAAGCACTGTGCTCCCTCCGGCGCGCGCTCGTCGACTCCTCGCCCGTGCCCTCGCTCACGAGCTCGTACAGGATGGCGCGCTTGCCCGCGCGCTTGCGCAGGATGCGCCCGAGCCGCTGCACGTGCTCGCGCACCGAGCCCGAGCCCGAGAGCACCACGGCCACGTTCGCCTCGGGCACGTTCACGCCCTCGTTCAGCACCTTCGAGGTCGCGACCGCGCCGAGCTCGCCCGCGTTCAGGGCGGCGAGGATGGCGCTCCGCTCCTTCAGCTTCGTCTGGTGGGTGATGCAGGGCACGAGGAAGCGCTCGGCGATGAGGTGCACCGTGGCGTTGTCCTCGGTGAACACGATCACGCGATCCTTTCTGTGCGCGTGCAGCAGCCGCTCGAGCGTGGCGATCTTGCCCTCGGCCGCGAGCGCGAGGCGGCGCTGGGTGCGGTAGGCGAGCATGGCGCGCCGGCCCTGATCGCTGCGCGCGCTCCGCATCACGAACTCGCTCCAGCCGCGCGGGTCGCTCATGCGGATGCCCTGCTCGCGGAGGTAGCCCGTGTAGAGGGCGCGCTCGGCCGCGTAGAGCTCGCGCTCGGCCGGCGTGAGCGGCACGCCGATGCGCGTCGTCTCGTACTCGGCCAGGTAGTCGCCCGACAGCTCGACGATGTCGCGCCGGTAGACGATCGGGCCGATGAGCTCGGCGTAGAGCGCCTCGCCGCCGTCCGTGCGCTCCGGCGTCGCCGTGAGGCCGAGGCGGTAGGGCGCGAGCGCCGCCCGGGCGGCGAGCGCGTAACTCGGGCCCGGCAGGTGGTGGCACTCGTCGAAGACCACGAGACCGAAGCGGTTGCCGAGCCGGTCGAGGTGCAGGTGGGCCGAGTCGTAGGTCGTGACCGTGAGCTCGCCGAGCTCGTGATAGCCGCCGCCGACGATGCCGACCGGCACCGGGTAGGCCGCCGTCAAGAGGTCGTACCACTGGCTCAAGAGATCGAGCGTCGGCACGACGACGAGCGTGCTCCGGCGCTTCCTGTCGATGGCGAGCGTCGCGACGAAGGTCTTGCCCGCGCCGGTCGGCAGCACGACGACGCCGCGACCGTGGGCCGCCTCCCACGCGGCGAGCGCCTCCTTCTGGTACGGAAAGGGCGCCTGGCGCGCGACCTCGAAGGCGTCGAGCTCCGCGTAGCCGCGCGCCTCGTCGCGGTAGGGTAGCCCGGCCGCGCGCAGCCAGCGCACGAGCGCCGCGTAGCCGACCGCGGGCGCGCGGTGCACGGCCGAGCGCGGGTCGAAGAGGCAGCCCGGCACGACGCGCTCGGGATCGAGCCCGGCGAGGCACACGGTCCCGCCCTCGAAGCCGAGGCGGAGCTCGGCCGCGGGGCTATCGGGCGCTCGGTTGGGGGGGTCGCTCATGGGGCGCACACCGCGCGCCCTGGGACTGCGCGCGGCGGGGGCAGCATCGACGCAAGGGGTCGCCCATGCAAGACTCTGGGCTGACGCACATGAACCAGAGTCTGGCCCCGGGGTTTCTCATCGCCTCGCCACCGCTCGGCGATCCGAACTTCGACCGGACGGTGGTCCTCTTGGCGATGCACAGCGAGGACGGCGCGCTCGGCTTCGTCGTGAACCGCCCCGCGCCGCTCAGCCTGGGCAAGCTGCTCGAGCACGCGGGCTACGCGGGCGGCCACGACGACGGCACGCCCGTATGGGTCGGCGGCCCGGTGCAGCCCCAGAGCGGCTGGCTCCTCGTCGAGGACCCGAGCCTGCGCGGCGGCGACGGCATCATCGAGGTGGGACCGCGCCTGCGCGTCACCTCGTCGCGCAGCGCCTTCGACGACCTCGCCGCGGCGGTGCAGCGGGGCGAGGCCCGGCAGCGGCGCCGGCTCGTGATGCTCGGCTACTCGGGCTGGGCCCCCGGCCAGCTCGAGGGCGAGATCGCCCGCGGAGCCTGGCTCCCCGTGCCGCTCGACGAGCGGATCTGCTTCGAGGTGCCGCGCGAGAAGCGCTGGGAGGAGGCCTATGCGCTCCTCGGCCTGACCCCCGCGACCGTCATGTCGATGCGCAGCGTGGGCCAGGCCTGAGCCTCGCTTTCGCGCCCGCCGTCGCACGCGCCGCCGCACGCGCCGCCGCGCGCGCTCAGGTCTTCGCCTTGAGCGTGCCCTGGTTGTCGCGGATGAAGGCGCGGATCTCGTCCCCCATGTCGAGCAGCTTCACCCACTGCTCCTGGTAGAGCGTGACCGGGAACCGACCGAGCCCGTAGACGCTCACGGCCCCCTTCTCGCTCACACGGATGCTCGTCCCCCGGACAGAGCGCTTCTTCAACGACTCGTTCTCGGCGCGCAGACGCTCGAGCTCGGACTTCAGATCCTCTTCGCTCATCGATCTAGCCTCCGACCCTCTGTGCACCCGCGAGCGTAGCGCACTCCGGGCGGCACCGACACAGGGGAGGCCCCCGAATTGGCACGCCACCCGGTTCCGGGGCATTCTCCCGAGACATGCTCGTCTCGCGCCGCCACACCCTGCTCGCGCTCGCCGCCGTCGGCGCGGCCCTGCCGCTCGCCTGGACGCGCCGCGCGCGCGCCGCCGACGAGGACTTCGAGGTGCGCGATCTGCTCTTCGAGGGGCGCGGCAAGAAACCGAGCCGCGCGCTCTTGCTCGTGCCGCGCCACGAGCCGGCGGGCGAGCGCAGGCTGCTCGTGCTGCTGCACGGTCTCGGCGAGACGGGCGACCAGCGGATGGGGGCCTATGCCTGGGTCGAGCGCTACGGTCTCGCGAGCGCGTACGCGCGCCTGCGCCGGCCGCCCGTCGCCGCGACGAGCCAGCGCGGCGACCTCACCCCCGGGCGCATCGACGAGATCAACGCCGCTCTCGCGGCGCGGCCCTTCCGCGGGCCCGTCATCGTGTGCCCCTACACGCCCGACGTGTACAAGGCGGACGACCGCCGCCGCACCCTCGACGACTACGCCGACTGGCTCGCCGACGAGGTCATCCCGCGCGTGCGACGCGAGGCGCCGGTCCAGCCGGACGCCGCCCACACGAGCCTCGACGGGTGCTCGCTCGGCGGCTACGTCGGTATCGAGACGTACCTCCGTCGCCCCGAGGCCTTCGGCGCATGGGGCTCGGTGCAGGGGGCGCTCGGCGGCTATCGCATCCCCGAGTACGTCGAGAAGCTCCGGGCGGTCGAGCAGCGCCTCGGCGCGCGGCCCATCCACCTCGAGACGAGCACCTTCGACGACTTCGTGGACACGAACCGCGCCTTCGCCAAGGCGCTCACGGACGCCGGCATCCGCTGCGAGCTGCGCGTCGGGCAGGGGCCCCACGACCAGCCCTTCCTGCGCGAGGCGGGCTCGCTCGAGATGCTGCTCTGGCACGACCGGCTCGGCTGAGATACACCGCCGACCGCAACCGGGGCATGACGGGCTCTCGTGAGGCGAATCGGCCCGAGGCGCGAGCGCGGGCGGCCTCCGCCCCCTCGCTCGCCACGGCACCGCGGTGTATCCTGCCTGGATGCGCTCTTGGCTTCTCCTCGGTGCCTGCGTCGTCGCGGCCGTGAGCTGCGGCGAGGCGTTCCGGTCGGACCCGGGTACCGGCGGCTCGGGCGCAGGCGGGACCACCTCGAGCACGACCTCGACCTCGACCGGCGGCACGACGACCTCGAACGGCGGCGCGGGCGGCTCCGGTGCGAGCGGTGCGACCGGCGGGGCGGGCGGCACGGCGCCGAGCCCCATCGAGGCCGAGTGCGGGACCTGGTGCGACGCGCTCGAGGCGCAGGGCTGCCAGGTGCCGGTGCCGGGCGCGTGCCGGGACACCTGCATCGAGCGCTTCACGCCCCCGTCGTCGAGCTGCGTCAGCGCCGCCAAGGAGCTCCTGCAGTGCTACGCGGGCCACTGGACCGCGAGCTGCGCCATCCCCGCCGACACCTGCATGCCGAAGCTCGTCGCCTACGCCGACTGCCTCGTCGACTGCAACGCGGCCAACTGCACCGGCACGCCGACCGAGGACCCGTGCAGCTGCTCGGCGACGTGCACCGACTTCGCGGTCGTGGCGGAGTGCTCGACCTTCAACCTCTACTGCTACTGCCGGCTCACCGGGCCCATCGACCTCGGCCCGCTCGACGCGACGGCGCAGGTCCTGTGCATCGGGCAGAGCGAGATCGTGTGCTCGGAGCCGACCTACGGCTGCTGCGACGCCGTGTTCTTCTGAGGGCCCGCGGCTCCGAGCCGTCAGCCGATCGGCGCCGCGAGCAGCTCGTCCGCGAGCCACTGCGCCAGGAGCTCGAGCGCGTGCTCGGGCTCGTCGAAGGGCTCGCACACCTCGGCGAAGGGGGCGCGCGCCTCGATGCGCGCGAGGGCGCTCGCCTCGTCCGGGGCGAGCGCGCGGTGGTAGACGGAAGGGCCGCGGCGCCACACCGCGAGCATGCCCGCGCGGGCCACGACCTCGGGCGGCCCGAGACCGCGGTCGTGCGCGAGCCACAGGGCCTCGACCGCGTGACTCGTCGCGACGAGCCGCGCGCACGGCACGAGCGCGAGCCGGAGCGCGGGCCAGTCGTCCGCGGGCAGGCGCGCGAGCTCGTCCCTGCGGAGCGGCGGCGCATCGGCCCCGACGAAGGCCTCGCGCCGGGCGCGCTCGAGGGCGGCTAGCGAGCCGAGATCGGCGCGGAGCCCGCGCGCCCCGGCCTCGCGCTCGAGGAAGGCCGCGAACGCGTCGCCCGCCTCGTCGAGCGACGGCCCGCGCAGGCGCTCGACGCCGAGGTAGGCGGCGACGCAGGCGTCGAACGCAGCCTGCCCGGCGAAGGCGGCGCACCCCGCGAAGATCTCGCCGAGGGCGTCGCGGTGGCGCACGAAGTACTGGTTCGCGTAGATCGTGAGCCGCTCGACGGCGCGCGCCTCGTCCCCGCCCGCGATCCACGCGGCGAGCGGGTGGGCGCCCGGATCTTCGGCCGCGAGCGCCCGGGCCGCCTCGTCGACGGGAGCGGGCTGCGCGACCAGGCGGAAGAGCCGCGCCTCGAGCCGCGCGAGCTCGGAGGGCTCAGCCATGGTCGAGCACCTCGGCCTCGATCGCAGCGGCGCGCGCGCGCTCGGCGACGACGACCTCGTAGGCGGGGATCTGTTCGTCCCATTCGACGAGCGTCGGGACGCGCCCCATGCGGGCGACGACGCGCCGGTAGAGGGCCCACACGCCCTCGGGCACGGGGCCGATGTGCGAGTCGATGACGACGTGCCCGTGGTCCGTGTGCCCCGCGAGGTGGAGCTGCCCGACGCGCCCGGGGTCGATGGCGTCGACGTAGGTCTCGGGCGAAAAGCCGTGGTTCTTGGCCGAGACGACGACGTTGTTCACGTCGAGCAGGATGCCGCAGTCGGCGCGGCGCGCGACCTCGCCGAGAAAGTCCCACTCGGAGAGCGTGCTCGCCGTGAAGGCGAGGTAGCTCGAGACGTTCTCGAGCAGGATGCGCCGGCCGAGCCGGTCCTGGAGCGTGCTCACCTTGTCGACCACGAGCGCGAGCGCCTCCTCGGTGTAGGGCAGCGGCAAGAGATCGTGGGCGTACGCGCCCCCGAGGCCGCCCCAGCACAGGTGATCCGACACGATGGCGGGCTCGAGCCGCTCGACGAGCCGAAGGAGGCGCGCGACGTAGTCCTCGCGGAGCGGGCCGGTGTCGCCGATGCACAGGCTCACGCCGTGCATGGCCACCGGCCGCTCCGCCCGCACCCGCTCGAGCACCGCCCACGGGCGACCCCCGGGCGCGAAGAAGTTCTCGCTCACGATCTCGAGCCAGTCGACGTCGCCGACGCCGTGCTCGAGGACGTGCCCGTAGTGCTCGCGCCGCAGCCCGATGCCGTGGCCGAGCGCCGGTCCGAGCGCGCGTGGCGTCAGATCTCCTTGCCGCCCTTCTTGGCGCACTCCTCGGCCGAGACCTTGATCCAGCCTTTGCCCGAGCAGCTGTTCTGCGTGGCGCACTCGTGGTCGCCGGTCGCACACTCGCTCTGCCCGTGGCAGGTGTTGATCCCGAGGCATTTCACCGTCGGACCCGCGGCGGCCGCGGCGGTGGTCGTGCCCGACGGCTGGGGCGCCTCCTTGGTCGGGGTGCCCCCCTTCGACGCACAGCCGAACAGGGCGGCGACCGAGCCTGCGACGAACATTCCCTTGAGCGCAGCGTTCATGATGACTCCCGTCGTGAGCGGGCCCCCAGCGGGCCCGTCCGCCGTCGTACGTCGGCGGACCGGGGAGGTTACACCGAACGAGCGGGCCGTGCCCAGCCGCTCGGCCGCCGCGCTGGCCCGGGATCAGGGCGCGCACGCCTCCTCCCAGGCGTCCATGGCCTGCACGTCCTTTCGGTTCGAGTAGAGGCCCGAGATGGTCTGGCACGGCGTGTACTCGATGTTGTAGACGGGCCGGCCAAGGTTCGCGTAGGCGCCGCACTCGGCGTAGGCCTGGCACTGCTCGTTCTGGTAGAGATCGACCGCGTCCCAGAAGAGCCCGATGCTCTCGATGGCGTTCTTCTGCGACACGAGCAGCCCGCGGGCCCGGGCGGCGGCGTAGATCGCGAGCACGTAGCTCTCGTGGCCGGCGTGATCGACGTTGTCGATGTCGACGCCGTCGCAGCCCTTCTGCGCGAGCGCGTCGAGGCGCGCGATCATGACGGCGAGGTTGGCCGGGTCGGCGGGATCGACCCATTGCTCGCCCGGCCAGCCGTCGAGGGGTCCGGTGAGCGCGCCGAAGCTCCCGGCGTCGGCGCGCCAGTCCTCGTACTGCGACGAGAAGTAGCAGAGCAGCTTCGCGCCCATGCCGCGGCACTGCGCGATGTCGGCGGCCGGGGTCTCGAGCCCGTCGAACACGACGAAGTCGCGCTCGGCGCACTTCGACCAGTCCTTGGCCCCGGTGTAGTTGAGGTGGAAGGTCGCGTAGGCCGGCATGCCACCCCCCGCGCCCGTGGTCGTGCTGGTGCTGCTCGAGGTCGTGCTCGAGGTCGTCGTGCTCGTGGTCGCGGTCGTCGTCGTGCTCGTCGTCCCGTTCGTGCCGCTCGAGGCATCGCTGCAGGCGAGCGCGGCCGCTCCGAGCGCGACGAGCGCGACGAGCGCGACCGCGCGGCGTCGGTGTCCCATCATCATGTCGAGCCTCTCCCTTTCCCGGCCGAAGCGCGCCGTCGCCGGCGCCCGAGGCGCGCCCCGAGCCCGAGCGCCGCGGCGAGGGCCGCCCCGCCGAGCGCCGTGTTCTCTTCGCCCGTCGTGCGGCAGCCGCAGCCGCCCTTCGT
>JACRDA010000206.1 GCA_016212965.1 Myxococcales bacterium | reverse complement strand
CGCCGCGCCCGAGCCCTTGCGCCGCCCCTTCTTGCGACCCATGTCGTGGCCTCGCTCTCTCGACCGCGGCGCGCGCAGCGGACACGCACGACCCCGGTACCACGCTCGCCGGCCCCGGAGGCCGGGCCCCTCGGCCAGCCGGGCGCCGCCGCGCTCAGGCCGGGCCGCCGCGCCCGCGATCGCGACCAGCCGCCGCGGCGAACACCGACGCGGCGCTCGGCGGCGCGCTCGCGTCCTCCGCCGTGTCCGCCGTGCCCTCGCCCGGCGCGGTCGCGGTGGTCTTCTCGCGCACGCCGGAGCTGGTGCGCGCCGAGCGATGCGCGGGGGCGAGCGCCGCACGAGCGAGCGGCACGTCGTCGGCGCCGACGACGCGGCACCTGAGGTTGCGGAACAGGAGGCCCCGGGCGGTGCCGGCGCGCGCGCGCTCGTTGAAGCGGAACGAGAGCTCGGCGAGGTAGTAGCCGAGCCGCTCGAGGGGGATGGGGCCGGTCTCGTCGAGCCAGCGCAGCAGGAGCGGCACGAAGCGCGCGACGTTCGGCAGCGCGACCGTGGCGGGGTCGGGCACGGCGCTCGGGTGCGTGACGACGTGGTCGTACCCCATCGAGCGGAGCGGTGCGTAGGCGCGGAGCCCGTCGGTGCACACGGGTGTGCCGGGGGCGACCGCCTCGGCGACGAACATGGCGAGCGACGAGAGGCGCTCGCCGCTCACGGCACGCAGCCGCACCCGGGTCACGCGCCCGCCGGCGAGCTCGAGCGCCACGGCCACGATGACGCGCCGCAGCTCGCGCCGCGCCGCGGTGCCCGGGACCTCGATGCGCGCGTAGCACTCGTCGACCTCGACGAGCGCGCCCAGCCGGTCGCGCTGGTACTGCACCATCGCGCCCTCGAGCTTCTCGAGGCACGCCCAGGCCGTCGCCTCGCTCTGGAGCCCGAGCGTGCGCTGCACGGTGCCGATGGCCACGCCCGCGTCGCGGCTCACGATGTCCCACGCGGCGCGGAACCACAGCGCGAGCGGCCGCGAGGAGCCGTGGAGCACCGTGCCGGTGACCGCCGACGAGAGCTGCCGGCAGTCGGAGCAGGCCACGAGGGCGAGGCTCGAGCGCCACGGCTCGCCCGCGCTGCCGCAGTGCGGACAACGAAAGCCGTTGCCCCAGCGCAGCTCCTCGAGGTAGCGCCGGCACGCCACCTCGTTCGGGTAGAGCGCCCCGAGGTCGGCCGCGCTCTGCGGGTGCACGGGCGCATCCAGCGCGGCGCCTGGCAGGGGACTCGCCGCCACCCCGGCACGCGGCGGCACGTGGGGCTTGCCGTAGCCCACGGCACGGTCATCGAATTCGAGCATGGCAGGCCCTCGGGGACGAGAGAGGCGCCCGGCGTGCCCCCGCGCGCCGGGATCGAGCCGCCGACCCGAGACGCCGGACGGTCAGGCGACCGGCGCTGCAGGCTCGGCGAGCGGGCTCTCGGCGCATTGTGAACATCGGTACAACTATGTTAGCTTTGTGGACAGCCGTGCACAAGCTAGACATCTCGCCACCGAGGGCCCGCCGACACCCGCCCGAACTGCGCGCCGGCACGAGGAGGGCGCCGTGATCGAGGCGCGCGCCGCGCTCGCCGCGCTACTCGACCTGACGCGCCGCCTCGGCGAGGAGCGCAGCCTCGAGGAGTCGCTGCAGCTCGTCACCGACGCGGCGCTCGAGCTGCTCGGCGCCGAGCACACCTCCGCCCGCCTGCTCGACGATACGCGCAGCGAGCTCGTGTCGTGCGCGCGCTCGGGCGCGGGAGCCGAGCACAAGCCGCTCGCCTTCCGCCTCGCCGAGGGCGTGGCCGGCTGGGTGTGCCGCCAGGCGCGGTCGGCGCGCATCGACGACGTGCGGGAGGACGACCGCTTCCTGCGCACCCCACGCCAGGGCTGGCCCATCCGGTCGCTGCTCGCCGTGCCGATGCTCGCGGCCGGCCGCGTGGTCGGGGTGATGGCGGCGACCCACCAGAACGTGGGTGCCTTCAGCCCCGAGGACGAGGCCTTGTGCTCGCTGCTCGCCAACTGCGCGGTGCCGCTCATCGAGCGCGCGCGGCTCGCGCGGCTGACGCTGCCGCCGCGCCTCGAGCACGCGCTCGCGTCGCCGCTGCGCATCCGGCTCGTGTCCGAGCTGTTGCAGGCCGGAGCGCGGGGCATCGCGCTCGACGACGCCGTGGTGCGCACCGGCCGCTACAAGCAGGACGTCATCGCGTGCCTCAAGCCGCTCGTCGAGTGGCGCATCGTGGCCGACCTCGAGGACGGCGCGCGCTTCCGGCTGCGCGCCGATCTGCCCGCGCCGATGCTCGAGCAGCTGAAGTCGGCCGTGCAGGGCCGCTCCGACGAGCTCGGACGCGAGCTGCACGTGCGGCACGGGCTGCTCGGCGGAATGATCGGCCTCGACCCGAAGATGCAGCTCGTGTTCGAGCTCGTGCAGCAGGTCGCGCGCATCGACGTGCCGGTGCTCATCACCGGCGAGACGTGCACGGGCAAGGAGCTCGTGGCCCGCGCCGTCCACGACATCAGCCCGCGGCGGGCGGGCTTCTTCGGCGCGGTCAACTGCGCGACGCTCACCGAGGGCCTGTTCGAGTCGCAGGTGTTCGGGCACGTGCGCGGCGCCTTCACCGGCGCCGTCGCCGACCACGTCGGCCTCGTGGAGCGCTGCCACAAGGGCACGCTGTTCCTCGACGAGGTCGGCGATCTCTCGCTGCAGAACCAGGTCAAGCTCCTGCGCCTGCTGCAGGAGAGCGCCTTCACGCGGCTCGGCGAGACGGCGCCGCGGCGCTCGGACTTCCGCCTCATCTCGGCGACCAACCGCGATCTGTTCGCGATGGTGCAGCGCGGGACGTTCCGGGAGGACCTGTACTACCGGCTGGCCGTCTTCCCGGTGCGCGTGCCGTCCTTGCGCGAGCGCATCGGCGACGTGCCCTACCTCGTCGAAGGGATCCTGCGGGTGCACGCGCAGCGCGTCCGCACCGGGGGCGCGCCGCCGCCCACCCCGCCCGAGGCGGCCGACCGCCAGAAGCAGTACCGCTGGCCCGGCAACGTGCGCGAGCTCGAGAACGTGATGGCGCGGGCCGCGATCATGGCGGGCGACGCACCGATCGGCCCCGAGCACCTGCCCGAGGTGGAGCTCCTGAGCGACCGGCCCCCGGACGACGACGAGCCCGACAGCGCCGACCTCGCGCAGCGCGACTCGAGCATCCGCACCCTGTCCGAGCTCGAGCGCGATCACATCACCGCCGTCCTGCGCTCGACCCGCGGCAACATCAAGGCGGCCGCGGCCATCCTCGAGATCTCGCGCACGACGCTCTACAAGAAGATCCGCGAGTACGGCATCGACGCGCCCCTCTAGGCAGGCCCCGGTGCCTCCGTGGCTCGGCTCGCTCCGCTCACGCACGACCCTTCGACCTTCGACTTTCGACCGCTTCCTGACCTAATCTCGCGGCCATGAGGTGGCAGCCGACCTCCGCGGGCAAGGTGGCGATCGTGACCGGCGCGGCGTCGGGCATCGGCCGCGCGCTCGCCGGGGAGCTGGCGCTCGCGGGCGCCGACGTCGTGCTCGCGGACATCGACGAGCCCGGCGCCGTCGCGGCCGCGAGCGATGCGGCGACGCGCGGCGGGCGGGCCGAGGCCGTGCGCGTCGACGTGACGGACGCGGCGGCCGTCGAGGCGCTCGTGACGCGCGTCGGCGCCGAGCGCGGCCGGCTCGACTTCATGTTCAACAACGCCGGCATCGCCTTCATCGGCGACACGCTGTCGATGACGCTCGAGGACTGGAACCGCATCATCGACGTCAACCTGCGGGGCGTCGTGCACGGCGTGCGCGCCGCCTATGCGTACATGGCGGCGCGCGGCGACGGGCACATCGTCAACACGGCGTCGGTCTCGGGGCTCATCCCGGCCCCGGGCTTCACCGCCTACGCCGCGAGCAAGCACGCGGTCGTCGGGCTCAGCGTGAGCCTGCGCGCCGAGGCGGCCCCGCGCGGCGTGCGCGTGTCCTGCGCGTGCCCCGGCTTCATCGACACGCCGCTCAAGCACCACGCCAAGGTGGTCGGCCTCGATCGCGAGGCCGTGACGGCGAGCCTCGCGCGCCTGTTCGCCTCGGCCGACGACTGCGCGCGCGCCATCCTGCGCGGGGTCGCGAAGAACCAGGGCATCATCGTGGTGACCGGCCACGCGCGTTTCGCGCACGCCGTGAACCGGCTCGCCCCGGGGCTCGTCGCGCGGCTGGCCGAGCGCCTGGCGCGCCGGGCGGGGGGCTGAGCCATGCACGCCCTGCCCGCCCGCCTGCCCCTCTTCCAGGTCAACGCCTTCACCGGGCCCCACGCGCCACTCGGCACGCCCGGTGCGCTCACCGGCAACCCGGCCGCCGTGTGTCCGCTCGAGCGCTGGCTGCCGGACCCCGTGCTCGCGGCCATCGCGGCCGAGAACGATCTGTCGGAGACGGCCTTCTTCGTGCCGCAGGCTGGCGGCGCGGCGGCACCGTTCGCGCTGCGGTGGTTCACGCCCGCAGTGGAGGTCGATCTCTGCGGCCACGCCACGCTGGCGAGCGCAGCCGTCATCCTGCGCGAGCTCGAGCCCGCGCGGCGCGAGGTCTCCTTCGACTCGGCGAGCGGCGTCCTCGGCGTGCGCCGCGAGGGCGCGGGAGTGGACGAGCTCCTCGCGCTCGACTTCCCGGTGCGCCCGGCCTCCCCCGCGGCTTCCGGGGCGCAGGAGCTCCTCGCGGGCGCGCTCGGGGCGCGGCCCGAGGCGGTGCTGGCGGTCGCGCACGAGTCGACGGCCGCGGTGCGCGGCTACCTGTGCGTGTATCCGGACGAGGCGAGCGTGCGCGCCCTGCGCCCGGACATGGGCGCGCTCGTGGAGCGGGTCCACGCGCGCGTGCTCGCGACGGCACCGGGCGAGCGCGTCGACTTCGTGTCGCGCTTCTTCGCGCCGGACGCGGGCGTGCCCGAGGATCCGGTCACGGGCTCCGCGCACTGCACGCTCGTGCCCTACTGGGCGGCGCGCCTCGGCCGGCGCGAGCTGCACGCCTGGCAGGTGTCGGCGCGCGGCGGCGAGCTGTTCTGCAGCCTGCTCGGCGCCGAGCGCGTGCGCATCGCCGGCCGCGCGCGGCTCTACTTGCGCGGCGAGATCGCGCTCGTCTGATTCCGAGCCCGTGCCGGTGCCTGCGTGGCGCGGCTCAGGGCACCAGCAGGAGCCACGCGAGCGCCGCCGCCGTGGAGACGAGCGTCACCGGCGCGCCCACGCGCAGGTAGGCGCCGAAGCCGATCTCGTCCTCGGCGTGGGCCGTCTCGACCACGATGATGTTCGCGACCGAGCCGAGCAGCGTGAGGTTGCCGGCGAGCGTGGACACGACCGCGACGACGCACCACGCGCGCGACGGGTCGGGCAGCCCGTGCACCAGCGGCTCGACGAGCAGGATGAACGGCACGTTGCTGATGAGCTGACAGCCGACGAGCAAGAGCCCGGCGAGCGCGAGCAAGCCGGGTGTCGGCGCGGCCGGCAGGTGCGGTCGCACGGCGTCCAGGATGGCCTGCGGCACGCCCGCCTTCTGCAGCCCGGCGACGACCACGAACAGCCCCGCGAAGAACACGAGCACCGTCCAGGACACGCGCCCGAACAGCGGCCCCGGCTCGCGCCCGCGCGCCAGCATGACCACGGCGGCGCCCGAGAGCGCGGTCCAGGCCAGGTTGGCGCCCGCGAGGAACGCGACGCTCACGCCGACGAGGCACACGAGCGACGCCCCGCGGCGCCAGCGCTGGTCGCGCGCGGGCTCGCGCGCGTCGAGCTCGACGACGCCGTCGGCAGCGGGTGGGGCCGCCACGAGCTTGTGGCGGAACAGGAGGTGCAGGGTCGCCGCGGTCGCGACGAGCGCCACGAGGCCGGCGGGCCCCGCGCGCCACAGGTAGGTCCGGTAGCCGAGACCGGACAGGCCCGCGACCAGCATGTTCTGCGGGTTGCCGGCGAGCGTCATGGCGCTGCCCGCGTTCGAGCCCATCGCGAGGGCGAGCAGGTACGGCACGCGCGGCAGCCCGGCGCGGCGCGCGATGCCGTCGACGAGCGGTGCGGCGAGCAGGCACACCGAGTCGTTGAGCAACAGGGCCGACAGGACGCCAGCGCCGAGCGTCACGGCCCAGAGCAGGGCCGCCGGCGAGCGCACGCGCGCCGCCGCCGCGCGCGCCAGCGCCTCGAACACGCCCGCGTCCGCGACCGCCCCGGCGACGAGCATCATGCCGAGCAGGAGGCCGATGGTGTTCGGCTCGACCGCCGCGAAGGCCTCCGCCGGGGTCAGTCCCGACGGGTGCACCAGCGACAGGGCCACCATGGCGCAGGCCCCGACGAGCGCGCCGGCCGGGCGCCCGATGGGCAAGAGCTGCAGGCGCCGGCCCGCGACGAGCACGTAGGTGAAGACGAAGACGACGGCGGCGGGCCACATGGTCGGCCTAGGAGCAGAGGGCCCGCGCCGCGCCGCGTCGGCCGGGCGTCACGGCCGGTCGCGAATGACGAGCATGCGCAGCTCGGTCATCTCCTCCATCGAGAAGCGGATGCCCTCGCGGCCGAGCCCCGAGGCCTTCACGCCGCCGTAGGGCATGTGGTCGACGCGGAAGCTCGGCACGTCGCCGATGACGACACCGCCCACCTCGAGCACGTCCCAGGCGCGCATCGCCTTGTGCAGATCGCGCGTGAACACGCCCGCCTGCAGCCCGTAGGCGCTGTCGTTGACGGCGCGAAGGGCCGCGTCGAAGTCGTCGAAGGGCTCGAGGCAGGCCACGGGCCCGAAGACCTCGAGCGCGGAGACCTCGGCGTCGCGCGGCACGCCCTCGAGCAGGGTCGGCTCGACCATGGCGCCCGAGCGCCCGCCCCCGCAGAGCACGCGCGCGCCGCGCGCGACGGCGCGCTCGATCCAGCTGGCGACGCGCACGGCCTCGCTCTCCGAGATGAGCGGTCCGACGAAGGTCGCGGGGTCGCTCGGGCGGCCGGTGCGGAGCGCGCGCGTCGCGGCCACGAGCTCGTCCCGGAGCCGCTCGTAGATCGCCGTGTGCGCGTAGATGCGCTGCACCGAGATGCACGACTGGCCCGACTGGTAGAAGGCCCCGAACACCAGGCGCCCGACGGCGTCGTCGAGGTCCGTGTCGGCGTCGACGACGCACGCCGCGTTGCCGCCGAGCTCGAGCAGCACGCGCTTCTTGCCGGCGCGCGCCTTCAGGGCCCAGCCGACGGCCGGTGAGCCCGTGAACGACAGGAGCTTCAGGCGCTCGTCGGTGACGAAGAGGTCGGCGCCGTCGCGCGGGCACGGCAAGACCGAGAAGGCGCCCGGCGGCAGGCTCGTCTCGGCCAGGACCTCGCCGATGATGAGCGCGCCGAGCGGCGTGCGGCTCGCGGGCTTGAGCACGAAGGGGCAGCCGACGGCGAGCGCCGGGGCGACCTTGTGGGCGGCGAGATTGAGCGGGAAGTTGAAGGGCGAGATGAGCGAGCACGGCCCGATGGGCACGCGCTTGTAGGCGCCGCGGTAGCCGCGCGCGCGCGCCGAGATCTGCAGCTCGAGCACCTCACCCGGCAGCCGCAGGCTCTCCTCGGCGGCCGTGCGAAAGGTGTCGACCAGGCGGCCTACCTCGCCGCGGGCATCGCGGATGGGCTTGCCCGCTTCGAGGCACAGCGCGAGCGCGAGCTCCTCGGCGCGCGCGCCGAGCCGGGTCACGCAGTGCTGCAGCACGGCCTGGCGCTCGTACGCGGGCATGCGGGCCATCGGCTGGGCCGCGGCCGCCGCCGCGGCGATCGCGCGATCGATGCCCTCGGGTCGGGCCACGGCCACGCGCGCCACGACGTCGCCCGTGTACTTGTCGGTCACCTCGAGGTCGGCGTTCGGCGCCTCGGGGTGGTTGGCGAGGTAGTAGGGCCAGGCCTTGTTCTGCCACATGACGCGCCTCCGCTCGGCCGTCAGCCGGGGCCGCGCGCCACGCCGTAGCGCGCGGTGAGGCGACGGTTCTCGCGATAGTCGATGGGCACCACGACGAGCGTGGGGCGATCCGCCTGGAAGGCCTCCTCGAGCGTGTGCTGCAACCCGCGGGCCCGCTCCACGCGCACGCCGTGCCAGTCGAAGGACTGGGCCAAGAGCGCGAAGTCCGGGTTCGCGAACACGAGGTCGGCCTTGCGCCCGAAGCGCTCTTCCTGCCACCACGCCAGCATGCCGTGCGCGTGGTCCTCCCAGACCATCACGACGACGTGCGCCCCGGTCCGCCGCGCGGTCTCGAGCTCGGGCAGGCTCGCGACGAAGCCGCCGTCACCCGCCACCGCGAGCACGCGGCGCTCCGGGCAGGCGAGCTTGGCGGCGATGGCGCCCGGCAGGGCGAAGCCCCGGGCCGCGCACGGGGCGGGCGCGAGGGCCGTGAGCGGCTCGTCGCACTGGTAGTGGCCGGCAAACCAGTGCGAGGTCGCGCCCACGTCGGTCACGACGATGTCGTCGTGGCCGAGCACGCGGCGCGCGTCCCACACCGCCTTCTGCGGACGGATGAAGCCCTCGGTGTCGTCGTCGGCGAACTCGCAGTGGTCGGCCGAGAGCTCGTCGCGGATGCGACGGTGGTCGCGCACCTCGAAGCGCAGCGGCGAGCCCGACAGGCGCTCGTTCAGCATCCACAAGGCGTGCGCGACGTCGCCCACCACCTCGACCTCGGGGTCGTAGTCCTCGTCCACCTCGGCGGGGTCGACGTCGACGTGCACGACGCGCTTGTCGTGCGCCGCGTTCCAGTGCTGGGGGTTGAGCTCCGCGGCGCCGCAGCCGACGCACAGGACGAGATCGGCCGCGGCGAGCGCCCCCCGCGCCCGGTCCTTCTCGCGCAGCGGCACGGTGAACAGGCACTCGACCGCATCGCGCGGGACGGCGCCCTTGCCGAGCAGGGTCGCCATGACGGCGATGCCGGTGGCCTGTGCGAAGGTCCGCAGCTGCGTGGCGGCGCGCTTGCGCACCACGCCCTGACCCGCGAGCACGATCGGTCGCTCGGCGGTGCGCAGTAGCTGGAAGACCCGGTCGATGGTCTTCGCCTCGGGTACCGGGCGGCGCACCCGATGGGGCAAGAGCGGCTCGCCCGTCGCCTCGGACTCGGCGACCTCGCTCGGCAGCTCGAGCAACGTGGGACCGGGTCGCTCGGCGGTCGCGACCTTGAACGCGTGCCGCACGAGCTGCGGCACCTCGTCGCGGCGTGCGACGCGCGCGCACCACTTGGCGATCGGCGCGTAGAGCGCGAGCGCCTCGAGGCGTGGCTCGCGATCGCCGTGGCAGGGTCGCCCGCCGCGACCGGTGAGCACCACGAGCGGACTGCCGTCCGCGCGCGCGGTCTGCGCGCCGCCGAGCAGGCTCGAGGCCCCGGCGCCGGCGGACGCGAGGCACACGCCCGCCTCCCCCGTGACCCGACCGTGCACGTCCGCCATCACCACCGAGGCCTGATCGCTGCGACAGTGCACGAAGCCGATGGGGGAGTCGGCGAGCGCCAGCTGCAGGTGCGCGGTGTCGGGGCCGGGGACGCCGTAGATGCGCCGCACCCCCTCGGCCTCCAGGCAGCGCACCAGCAGCTCGGCAGCGTTCATGGCGCAGCGCTCGTGTCCGCACAACTAGCAGGCTCCCACGACGGCCGGGAGCGTTTTCGCCGGGGCCCACCCGGGCGGCGGACGCCGAGGTCGACGGGACCGTGCTACATGCGCGGGCATGGCGCACGCTTCAGGCAGAGCGGCCGACCCCGGAGCGTGGGGTGTCGCGCGCGCCCTGCTCCGCTCGGCGCTCGCGCTCGCGTGCGTGGCGGGTGGCTGCGGGCGTGACCGGCCAGCCTTCGATCCGGCCGTGTGGCGCATGCCGGGCGTCCGAGCGACCGGGCCCGAGCAGCCGAGCGAGCTCGACGCGCTCGACCCCGGCGAGATCGACGCACCGCCGAGCGGCGCGGCGAGCGACCGCGCCGACCGCCTCGAGCGCCTCGGGGCGCTCGCCAGGCGCGCGCAGAGCCCCGGGGGCCACCTCTGGCACACCGAGGAGAGCTCGGCGCTCGCCGAGGCGGCGGCGTCCCGCCGCGGCGTGGTGGTCGATTTCTCCGCCGCCTGGTGCCGCGACTGCGCCACGCTCTCGAACGAGGCGCTGACGGCGCCCGAGGTGGTCGTCGAGCTCGCGCGCGGCTTCGTGCCGCTCAGACTCGACGTGAGCGAGCCGACGCCGCGCGCGCGCGCCGAGCTCGAGCACTACGGCGTGACCGCGCTGCCGGCCGTGCTCATCCTCGACGGCGACGGTCGCGAGCTCGACCGGGTGACCGACGTCGTGTCGGGCGCCGCGCTCGCGGGGCGCTTGCGCGCGGCCGGCGAGCGGCTCCCGCACGCCGAGCACTGAGAGCGCGTCGCCGCGTCACTCGACGAGCGGGCCGTCGGGCTCGAGCGCGATGAGCAGCGCCTCGCGCGCGCCCGGCGGCGCCTGCTCGTTCTGGCGCAGCAGCCGCGCGAGCAGGATGTCGGGCTGATTCGGGACCGGCACCACCGAGACGCGCACCGCCTGGTGGCTGTGGTAGGGCCTCCCCGAGGGAGCGATCGAGGCCGGCGTCACGGAGGCGGGCGGCGTGGGTGGAGACGGCGCGGCCACGGCGGCGGCGGGCCTGCTCGCCACCGGCGGCGCGGCGTTCGACGCCCCGAGACTCGCGGCCACGCCCGCCGGCAGCCGAACTTGGGTCGG
>JACRDA010000209.1 GCA_016212965.1 Myxococcales bacterium | reverse complement strand
GCCCGACGAGCTACGCCCCGAGCGAGCGCCCGCATCACCCGGTCGTGTGCGTGGACTGGGAGCGCGCCGCGGCCTACTGCGCGTGGGCGGGCAAGCGTCTGCCGACCGAGGCGGAGTGGGAGAAGGCGGCGCGCGGCGTGGACGGCCGGCGCTACCCGTGGGGCGGTGAGCCGCCGAGCTGCGCCCGCGCCAACTACCGCGGCTGCGGGCCGGGTGCGCGCATCGTGGGGAGCCTCCCGGCCGGCGCCAGCCCCTACGGAGCGCTCGACATGGCCGGCAACGTCTGGGAGTGGGTGTCCGACTGGCACGACGCCGGCTACTACGCGACCGGTCCGGTGCGCGATCCGGCCGGTCCGGCGACCGGCGCCGGGCGCGTCGTGCGCGGCGGCGCCTTTCGCGACGACGCGCGCGATCTCGACGCCCGCGCGCGGACCTTCGAGCTGCCGGGTCTCGGCTACGCGCACGTCGGCTTCCGCTGCGCGCGCTCCGCGGCGGCGGTGCGGTAGGCGCCCACCCGAGCCGCCGGTGGCGGGCGCGGGCGTTGTGGCGGGCGACGGCATGGCGTAAGCGGCCCGGGATGTCGACCCACCGGCGCATGGAAGATCTCGCCGCCCGCGTGAGCGAGGGCGGCGCCGCCAAGTACCACGAGCAGAACCGCTCCAAGGGCAAGCTCTTCGCGCGCGAGCGCGTCGCCCTGCTGCTCGACGCGGGGAGCTTCATCGAGGACGGCCTCTACGCGAACGCGACCGCGCGCGATCTGCCCGCCGACGGCGTCGTCACCGGCATCGGCACCTTCGAGGGCCGGACGGTGTGCGTGATGGCCAACGACTCGACCGTCAAGGCCGGGTCCTGGGGGCGGCGCACGGTGGAGAAGATCCTGCGCATCCAGGAGACCGCGGAGCGCCTGCGCGCCCCGCTCGTGTACTTCGTCGACTCGGCGGGCGCGCGCATCACCGACCAGATCGAGATGTTCCCCGGGCGGCGCGGGGCGGGGCGCATCTTCTACAACCAGGTGCAGCTCTCCGGGCAGGTGCCGCAGGTGTGCCTGCTCTTCGGGCCGTCGGCGGCGGGCGGCGCCTACATCCCGGCGTTCTGCGACGTCGTCGTCATGGTCGACAAGAACGCCAGCATGTACCTCGGCAGCCCGCGCATGGCCGAGATGGTGATCGGCGAGAAGGTGAGCCTCGAGGAGCTCGGCGGGGCGCGCATGCACTGCAGCGAGTCGGGCTGCGGTGACGTGCTGGTCAAGACCGAGGAGGAGGCGATCGCGTGGTGCAAGCGCTACCTCCGGTTCATGCCCGAGCGCTACACCGACAGGCCGCCGCGCGCCGAGCCGCACCCGGTGCGCGCCGGTCAGGCACCGCTCGAAGGCCTCATCCCCGTCGACGAGAACAAGCCCTTCGACATCATGCACGTCGTCGACCACGTGATCGACGAAGGCAGCTTCCTCGAGGTGAAGCAGCGCTACGCCAAGGAGATCGTCACCGGCCTCGCCCGCATCGACGGCCGCGCCGTCGGGATCGTGGCGAACCAGCCCAAGCACAAGGGCGGCGTCCTGTTCGTGGACTCGGCCGACAAGGCGGCGCGCTTCATCTGGCTCTGCGACGCCTTCAACATTCCGCTGCTCTACCTCGCCGACGTGCCCGGCTTCATGATCGGCACCATCGTCGAGAAGCAGGGGATCATCCGCGCCGGCGCCAAGATGATCGCGGCGGTGAGCGAGGCCACCGTGCCGAAGGTGTGCGTGGTCGTGCGCAAGGCGTATGGCGCGGGGCTCTACGCCATGTGCGGGCCCGCCTTCGAGCCCGACGTGTGCCTCGCGCTGCCGACGGCGTCGATCGCGGTCATGGGGCCGAGCGCCGCCATCAATGCGGTCTACTACAACAAGCTGCAGGAGGTCCCGGAGGGGCCCGAGCGCGAGGCCCTGGTGCAGAAGCTACGCGCGGAATACCAGAGCGACATCGACCTCGAGAAGATCGCCGCCGAGATGGTCGTCGACCACGTGGTCCCGTGCGCCGCGCTGCGCGGCGAGCTCGCGCACCGCTTCGCGCTCTACGCCGACAAGGTCGAGCAGGCGCCGCAGAAGAAGCACCTCGTCCCGCCGGTCTGACTCGGGCGGCGACGGCGACTCGAGCCGTTCGACCCTCGACCGTCGACCACGTGGGCTAGAGTGTGGCGATGACACGCCGCACCCTCGCGTGCCCGGGCGCCCTCGCCGCCGCGCTCGTCGCCGCGCTCGCCGCGCCGTCGCTCAGCGCCGCCGATCCCGACGCCGTGCGCCTCGCGCGCCACCTCGGGCGCGCCGGGACCGCGCATCCGCTCGCCGATCGCGACGGACGCATCCCCGTGCTCGTGCCTCTTCCGGACGGCGTCGCGGCGCGGCAGCTCGGCCTGCTCGAGGTGGTGCCGGGCTTCGCCACCCGTCGCTTCGCGCCCGACGAGCTCGCCGCCTTCGGCGCGCTCCACCCCGAGCTCCGCCTTGGCTTCGCGCCGCCCCGCCGACCGCTGCTCGACGTGTCGAGCTTCTGGACGCACGCCGCCACCTTCCGCGCGACGACCGGCCTCGACGGCGCGGGCGTCGTGGTCGGCATCGTGGACACCGGGCTCGACGTGGCTCACCCCGACTTCCGCACGGCCGACGGCCGCACCCGGGTCGCGTGGCTGCTGACCCACGAGAGCCCGCGCGGCCTCGAGCCCGAGCTCGAGCACGGCTACGGCTGCGACGACCCCGCGCAGAGCCCCTGCGCCATCTACTCGGCGGCGGATCTCGACGCGCTCATCGCGAGCGGCGCACCCGACCTGCCGGGCGATCCTCATGGGCACGGGACGCACGTCGCCTCCATCGCCGCCGGCAACGGCGGCCCGATGGTCGGCAGCCCGGAGTACGTGGGCGTGGCCCCGGGCGCCACGCTCGTCATCGCCGCCCCGGGCTTCTACGACGGCGACATCCTCCGCGCCGCCGGCTTCGTGTTCGAGCGCGCGGCCGCGCTGGGCATGCCGGCCGTGCTGAACGTGAGCCTCGGCAGCGACTACGGTCCGCACGACGGCACGAGCGGGCTCGAGCGCGGGCTCGCGGGGCTCGTGGGCGACGCCTACCCCGGACGCGCCATCACGGCGGCGGCCGGCAACAGCGGCGCCGTCTCGCGCCTCGAGGGGCGCGGACCCTTCGGGATCCACACCGAGGTCCACGTGGCGAGTCACGGCGTCACGCGCGTGCCCATGCTCGTCGCCGGCGCGACGGGGACCCTCGCCGGCTCGGCGTGGGTGTGGGTGAACTTCCGGCGGGGCGACCGCGTGTCCGTGGGCCTCGAGGGCCCGGGTGGGGAGACCTGGATCGGCCTCGTGGCACCCGGCGATGACCGCGGCTACGAGAGCGGCGAGCGCTCGGCCTCGCTCCTCAACAACGTGGTCGACGGCCGCTCGGAGCTCACCGCGGACACCAACGGCGCCGTCCTGCGCTGGAGCGGTGTGTGGCAGGCCGAGGAGACCTTCGCCGTGCTGCTCGAGGGCGAGGGCGACGCGCACCTGTGGGTCACGGGCGCCGCCGACGCGGCGCCCGGCATCGGGCTCGGCATGGTGTTCGAGCGGGCCACGGACACGGCCACCGTCGCCGTGCCGGCGAGCTCGCCGGCGCTCATCGCGGTCGGCTGCACGCTGAACCGCACGATCTGGACGCCGCTCGGCCTCGGGCCGCTGCAGCTCATGCAGTTCGGCTCCGACGAGGCGCCCGAGTCGGACAGCGTCTGTTACTTCGGCGGCCACGGGCCGAACGCCGACGGGGCGATGAAGCCCGATCTCGTCGCGCCCGGCGCCTACGTGGGGGCGGCGATGTCGCGCGCCGCCGACCCCCGCGTGAACCCGGACAGCGTGTTCGACAACACGGGCTGCCCCGGCGGCACCGAGTGCCATCTGCTCGACGACCGTCACGCCTTGTCGAGCGGTACCTCGATGGCGGCCCCGCACGTCGCCGGCGCGGCGGCGCTCCTCTTGGCGCGCGAGCCGAGCCTCACGCAGGCCGAGCTCCGCGACGTGCTCCAGGCCGGCGCGCGCTATCCGCGGGGCAAGGTGCCGCACGACTACCAGATCGGACCCGGCGCGCTCGACCTCACGGGCGCGCTGGCGGTGCTCGAGCAGGCCGGCGCCGGCGCGCCGGTCGACGCCGCGCGGAGCTACTACGTGGTCAGCATGCCGTACGTGCGCCCCGACCCGGGCTACCCGGTCGAGCTCGCGATCGAGCTGCGCCGCGCGGACGGCACCGTCGCCACCGGCGCGTCGGCGGCGGGGCTCGTGGTCGAGGTCACCGGCGGGACGCTGCTTTCGCCCCCCGAGCCCGTGCGCGCCGGTCTCTTCCGCGCTGCCTTCACGGCGCCGCCCGGCACCTCGGGGAGCAAGCTCCGGCTCGACGTGCGCTACCTGGGCCGCTCGCTCGGTCTGCGCGAGCTGCCGATCGCCGTCGATCCCTGGGTGGTCGGCGGCTCCTTCGAGGCAGGCGGGGGAGGCTGCGCGGTCGCCCGGGGTGCGCGCGTGCCGCGCGGCGCCGAGCCCGGCCCGGGCGCGCTCGTGCTCGCGGGGCTCGCCGTGCTCGGCGCGTGGCGCGGCTCAGCGCGGCAGCACGACCGCCGTGCCGGCCGGTAGGCCCGACACCTCGACCCAGCGCTCGTCGGAGGCGCCGAGCGCCACACGGCGCGAGCGCGACCACCAGAGGAACGGCACCTCGACCCAGGCGCCGCCGTCGCGCACCACCACGGCCTCGCGCGGCAGGCGCAGCGCCACCTCGCGCTCCGGCCGCTCGATCCAGGCCTCGAGCCGCAGCCCGATGGGAAGCTCCGTCGGGCCCTGCCACTCCGCCCAGGCCGCGCGCACGAGGCCGTCGGAGCGCACGCGCGCGTCCTCGGCGCCGATCGTGCGGCGCTCCATGCGCTCGGCGACGCGGCGCACGCGCGCCTGGCCCACCGCGGCACCGCCGAGGCGCACCACGGTGAGCTCGACGCCCACCGCGAGCACGTCGACGTCGGGCTCCTCGACCTCGAGCCGGAGCTCGTTGTGCGCCACGTCCGCGATCTCGAAGACCGCGGTCGAGCCGGGGCCGATGCTCGTCGTGTCGCCCGGGTCGACGCGCCGCGCGAGCACGGTCCCGGCGATGGGCGCGACGAGCCGCGCGCGGCCGAGCTCGGTGCGCGCGGCGGCGAGTGCCGCCTCGGCGGCGGCCACGTGCGCCTCGGCGGCCTTCACGTCGTCGGGTCGCCCCCCGGCGTCGGCGCGGCGCACGCGGGCACGGGCCGCTTCGAGGCGGGCCTCGGCCACGCGCGTCGCCTGCTCGGCCGCGTAGAGCTCGGCGTCGGTCGCGCCGCCCTCGCCGACGAGCTTCACGAGGCGCGCCAGCCGGTCGCGCTCGAGCGCGAGGGCGTGCTCCTCGCCCTCGGCCTCGGCGGCTGCGGCCGCGCGCTCCTCGCGGCGCGCTCCCGAGGCGACTCCGCGCGCGGCGGCGCGCGCCGCGGCGAGATCCGCGACGCGCCGCTCGGTCTCGGACTCTTGCGTGTCGGCCTCGATCTCCGCGAGCAGCTGCCCCTCGGCGACGCGGTCGCCCTCGCGCACCAGCACGCGCAGGACGCGCCCCTCCACGCGCGGCCGCACCTCGGCCACGCCCTCGACCGGGACGACCACCGCGTTGGCGAGAACCCGGACCGTGATGCCCCCCGGCTCGGCGAGCGCGACCTCGTCGCCGTGGCGCGCGGTCGCCACCCCGAGCGCGGCCAGCCCCGCGAGCGCGAGCGCCGCGACGAGCCACACCGTACGCCTGCGCTGCTTCATGTCTTCTCCTGCGCGATGCGTCGCTCGGCGACGATGCGGCCATCCTCCATCGCGAGGATGCGGTCGGCGAACACCTCGAGCCGGTGGTCGTGGGTGACGAGCAGCACGCCGGTGTCCGGGCGCACGTGCTCGCGCAGGATCGCGATGACCCGCATGCCGGTCGCGCCGTCGAGTGCCGCGGTCACCTCGTCGCCGATGACGAGCGCCGGATCGCCCGCGAGCGCGCGGGCGAGCGCCACACGCTGCTTCTGCCCTCCCGACAGCTCGCCCGGCCGGTGGTGCAGGCGGTCGCCGAGCCCCACGTGCCCGAGCGTGGCGCGGGCCTGCGCGGCGGCCCGCGCGGCCGAGAGCCCCTTCATGCGGAGCACGGTGGCGACGTTGTCGAGCGCCGTCAGGGCCGGGAAGAGGTTGTAGGTCTGGAACACGAAGCCGAGGTGGCGGCGCCGCACGGCCGCGACGCGCGCCTCGTCGAGGTCGGTGATGCACGCGCCGCAGAGCTCGACCGAGCCGGCGCTCGGGCGCATCAGCCCCGCGAGGATGGAGATGAGCGTCGTCTTGCCGGAGCCGCTCGGCCCCATGAGCAAGGTGAGCTCGCCGGCGCGCACCTCGACCGCGACCTCAGCAAGGGCCGTGGTGGCGAGCGGGCCCTGCCCGTAGATCTTCTGCACGCCGAGGGCGCGCACGAGCACGCGCCCCGGCACCGGCGCCGGCGGCACGGTCCGCGCCGTGGCCGTCGCGGCGCTCACCGGAACACCTCCGCCGCGTCGAGGCGCAGGATGCGGCGCACGCTGCCGAGGCTCGCCGTCGCGCACATGCCGGCGACCGCCACGCCGGCGAGCGCGAGCACGCGCGGCGACAGGACGACCATGAGGCCGGCCTCGGCGAGCAGGCGTTGGCCGACGAAGGCGAAGACGAGGCCCGTCGCGCCGCCGAGGACGGCGAGCAGCACCGCCTGCCAGGCGACGAAGGAGGCGAGCTCGCCGCGCGTCGCGCCGACCGCCTTCAGCGTGGCGAGCTCGCGCTCGTGCTCGCGCGTCACCGAGTACAGCGTCTGCCCGACGATGACGACCCCCACGATGAGCCCGAGCAGGGCCGAGAAGCCGAGCGCCACCCCGGCCCCGGAGCTTGCCACCCAGTAGTCCTCGGTCTTCTTGCGGAAGGTGTCGGTGGTCCAGGCCTGCAGATCCGGGTGGCGCGCCTCGATCTCGCGGGCCACGCGCGGCCCGCAGCTCGGGTCCGCGAGATCGACGACCCAGTAGTGGGCCTGTCCGTCGGCGAGCCCGAGCACCCGGCGCGCCGTCGCGATGTCGGCGAACACGTAGGGCGTGAGGGTGAAGGAGCGGATGCCGCGCGTCACGGCGGCCACCTGCACCGTGTGGCCGCCGAGCTCGAGGCGCGCGCCGCGCGGGTCGTCGGGCAGGCGCAGCTTCGCGAGGTCGATGGTGTCCACCGAGACGCGATCGGGGGCGCGCAGATCCTCGGGCAGCCCGGTGGCGAGGCTCCACGGCAGGAGCGTGGGGCCGCGCTCGAAGCCGACGAGCTGCACCGCGTCGAGGGCGCCGTTCGACTTGCGCACGCCGCCGAAGGAGAACACGAGCCCGCGCACGGCTCGCACGCAGCCGTGCGAGGCGACGCGGGCGCGGCTACCGGACGAGAGCGGCTCGCCGTTGTCGATGACCTCGGTGCCGCGCGCCATGACCCAGATGTCGCCGCCGAGCCGGCCCACGAGCAGCGCCGAGGTCTCGAGGAAGCCCACGTAGATGCCCACCTGCAGGAGCAGGAGCGTGGCGGCGAACGACACGCCCGCCACCGCACCGAGGAACTTGCCGCGGTCGTGGAGCAGCGACGCGAGCGCTACCTGGCGCATGGTCGGCTCGCTGGGCCGAGGGCTCGACAAAACATGAGGGCTACCTCGCGTTCCGAAGTTCGCGTAGGTTCGCGCCCATGTCAAGCGAAGTGCCCGCCGCGCGGGTGCGCAGCCGCGCGGGCCGCCCGCGCTCGCCCGCGCCGCAGCTGCCCACGCTCGCGGCGCGGCGCGCGCCCGTGCAGGGCCGGAGCCGGCAGGCGGTGGACCGCATGCTCGTCGCCGCCGCGGAGCTGTTCGCGGAGCGGGGCTTCGAGGCCACCACCACCGACGCCATCGCGGCGCGCGCGGGGGTAGCCGTCGGGAGCGTGTACCGCTTCTTCCCCAACAAGTCGGCCATCGTGCGGGCCCTCTACGACGGTTACGTCGCGCGCGTGGACGCCCTGTTCGCCGAGCTCGCGACCGGGCCGCTGCCCCGCGGCGCCCGGGCGCGGCTCCGACGGGCCATCGAGCTGTTCGCGGCCTTCCACCGCGCGGACACCGGCTTCCGTGCGCTCTGGACCTCGGGACACTCCTCGCGCGAGCTCGTGGCGCTCGGCTTCGCGCTGTCGGCGTGGAGCGCCGAGCGCGTCGCGGCGCTCATCGCGCCCCATGTACGACTGCGCGGCGCGGCGCTCGGGCGCGTGGGGCTCGTCGTGTCGGAGTCGACCTTTGCGCTCCTCGCCGCGGCGTCGCAGGAGCCGGACGCGCGCCGGGCGCGCGCGCTCGTGACGGAGGCCTGCCGGCTCGCGGAGCGCTACCTCGCGCCCTACCTCGTCGGCGCGAACGGGCGCGCCCCGCGGCGGCGCTGAGCTCGTGGCCTCGCGCGCCAAAGGGCGCGAGACCGCTCCCTTTCGGTGCGGTGCGTCCCGGCGGTGCGCCAGGACGGTGCAGGCGCCCGCTCCCGCTGTCCAAGTGCCGGAAGATCCGTCCTTCCGCGGTCGGCACGCCCCTCGCAACGAGCCGGGGCGAGGACAGCCAAGGAGGACACGACATGACGTTCACGATTCGCTTCTGGGGTGTGCGCGGCAGCATCGCCACGCCCGGTCCGGCGACGGCCGGGGTCGGTGGCAACACGAGCTCGGTCGAGGTCGTGTGCGGCGCGAGCCGCATCCTGCTCGACGCCGGCACGGGCATCCGCGCGCTCGGCGAGAGCCTCCTGCGACAGGGTCCGGTGCAGGCGACGCTGCTCCTGTCGCACCACCACTGGGACCACATCCAGGGACTGCCGTTCTTCGCGCCGCTCTACCTGCCCACGACCGAGCTCCTGGTCGTCGGGCCGCACGGCGACCGCCTGCACAACCGGGAGGTGCTGGCGAGCCAGATGAGCGCGCCCGGCTTTCCGGTCCGGCTGGCGGAGCTTCCGTGCCGCCTCGACACCCGCGAGGTGCGCGCCGGCGAGCGCTTCGCCATCGGCGGTGCGCGCGTGACCGTGGCGCGTGGCCACCACCCCGGCGGCTCGCTCGCGTACCGCATCGACTACGCGGGCCGGAGCCTCGTCTACGCGACCGACACCGAGCCGTACGGCTGCATCGACCCGGCGCTCGCGGCGCTCGCCGCAGACGCCGACGTGCTCGTCTACGACTCGCAGTACACGCCCGCCGAGTACCGCGGTGAGGGCGGGCCGGCCAAGGTCGGCTGGGGCCACTCCACCTACGAGGAGGGAGCGCGCCTGGCGCGCGCGGCGCGGGTGGGCGAGTACTTCTTGTACCACCACGACCCGTCGCGCGACGACGCGGCGGTGGCCGAGCTCGAGCGCCGGGCGCAGGCGCTCTGCCCGAGCGCTCGCG
Source organism: Myxococcales bacterium (assembly GCA_016212965.1). Taxonomy (GTDB): domain Bacteria; phylum Myxococcota_A; class Polyangia; order Polyangiales; family Polyangiaceae; genus JACRDA01. The sequence goes on along the minus strand of JACRDA010000209.1, from coordinate 24,252 downwards.
CGGCGCGCGAGGGTCTCGTGATCGAGCTCGGGGCGGGTGCGGTGGCGGCGTGATCGCCGGCGCGCCCACGGCGAGCGCCCCGCGCGCGGGCGGCTCGGCTATCCTCGCGCCGGGCACGCTCTCCATGTCTCGTCTGTCGCTCCTGGTCGACCTCGCCTCGCTGCTCGCGCGCGAGGTGGATTTCGACGCCTTGCTCGCCTCGGCCTGCGCGCGCACGAGCGAGGCGCTGCGCGCCGACCGGGCGACCATCTGGCTCGTGGACGCCGAGCGCGGCGACCTCGTGACGCGCGTGGCCCTCTTGCCGGAGCTACCGGCCCTGCGCCAGCCCATCGACCGCGGCCTCGCGGGCTGGGTGGCGCGCACCGGCGAGACCGTGCGCGTCGACGACGCCGCGCGCGACGAGCGCTTCGACCCGAGCGCCGACCGGGCCACCGGCTACGTCACGCAGAGCACGCTGGTCGCCGCGATCCGCGAGCACGCTCGCGCGCCCGTGCGCGGCGTGGTGCAGGTCCTGAACCGCGCGGGCGGGCGCTTCGACGCCGAGGACGAGCGCTACCTCGAGGCGCTCGGGCAGCAGCTCGCCCGGGCGCTCGGCATGACGACGCTGCGGGCGCCCGACGACAGCGGTCCGGGGCTCGTGCTGCGAGGCCCCTTCAACCGCATCGTCGGGCGCAGCCCCTCCCTCTGCCGCGTCTACGAGCGCGTGGGCCTGGCGGCCCAGACCGACGCGCTCGTGCTCCTGCGCGGCGAGACGGGCACGGGCAAGGGCCTGTTCGCGCGGGCCATCCACGTGAACTCCACGCGGCAGGGCGGGCCCTTCGTCACCGTCGACTGCACGACGCTCCCGGCCCAGCTCGTCGAGAGCGAGCTCTTCGGCCACGAGCGGGGCGCCTTCACGGGCGCCGACCGGCGGGTGCGTGGCAAGATCGAGCTGGCGCACGAGGGCACGCTGTTCATCGACGAGATCGGCGAGCTGCCGCCCGAGATGCAAGGCAAGCTGCTGCGCTTCCTGTCGGACCGGAGCTTCGAGCGCGTCGGCGGGCGCGAGACGCTCACGGCCGACGCGCGCGTCGTGTGCGCCACCCACCGCGACCTCAAGCGCGCGGTCGCCGCGGGGCAGTTCCGCGAGGACCTCTACTTCCGGGTGCGCGTCGTCGAGATCGAGGTGCCGCCGCTACGCGACCGCGGCCCGGACGAGATCGAGATCCTGGCGCGCCACTTCGCCGCCATGTACGCCGAGCGCTACCGGCGACCGGTGCCGGTGCTCGACGGCGACGCGCTCGCGGCGCTGCGCAGCTATCCCTGGCCCGGCAACGTGCGACAGCTCGAGCACTGGGTGGAGAGCGCCGTCGTGCTCTCGCCCGACGGGCGCATCGCCGACAGCCTGCTGCCGACCTCGCCTCGACCGGGCGAGCTCCTGCGCGAGCCTGGCGCACCGGGGGGTGCGGCGGGGGTGTGGCTGCCCGAGGGGCTCACGCTGGCCGAGGCCGGGGAGCGCTACATCGCCGCGACGGTGGCGCAGTGCGACGGCAACAAGACGGAGGCGGCCCGCCGCCTCGGGGTCGGGCGCAACAGCGTGGCGCGGGCGCTGAAGCCGCGCTGACGCCCCGACGCGGCCGCGGCTCGGCGCCGGCCGGTGCCGCTTGCCCCGCGACCGGCCCCGTGAAAAGCGTAACCGCATGGCCGCCCGGGGCTTCTACGCGCAGGATGCCAGGCAGCGCGCCGCGGCGGTGGTCCGGGACATCGAGCGCGGGACGGGGGCGGAGGTCGTCGTCGCCGTGCGGCCCCGCGCCGCCGAGTACCACGCCGGTGCCTATCTCGTCGGCGCGCTCGCTGCGCTCGCGGTGCTGTGCGCGCTCGTGTGGCTGCCCTTCGACTTCGCCTACGACTCGTGGCCTTTCGAGGTGGGGCTCGCGTTCGTGCTCGGCACGGCCCTCGGGCTCGGCCTGCCGCCGGTGCGGCGGCTCTTCACCACGCGCCGCCGCATGCGCGCCGAGGTGCGACGGAGCGCGCTCGGGGCGTTCTTCGAGCTCGGCGTCGGCCGCACGCGCGAGCGCACCGGCGTGCTCGTGTTCGTCGCGCTCCTCGAGCGGGAGGTGGAGGTGGTCGCGGACCACGGCATCGACTTCCAGCTCTGCGGCGAGGCCTGGGAGCGCGCGCAGGCGTCGCTGCGTGCGTCGCTGCGCGGCGGCCTCGATCTCGAGCGCTTCCTGGCCGCGCTCGGGGCGCTCGGGGCGCCGCTCGCCGAGGCGGCGCCGCGGCGCGAGGACGACGTCAACGAGCTGCCCGACGAGATGGACGTCGCATGAGGGACGGCCGCCGGCACGCGCGGCGCGCGGCCCTCGTGGGCGGCGTCCTCGTCGGTCTGCTGCTGCTGTGCTGGACGGCCGAGAGCGCGGCCCGACCGGGTGGGGGGCACAGCTACTCGGGTGGCGGCTCGTCGAGCAGCGGCGGCGGCGGTGGCGGCAGCGGCGGCGGCGGCGAGGGCGCGTTCCAGGCCATCTTCTACCTCTTGATGCTCTGCATCGAGGCCCCGGCGATCGGCATTCCCGTCGTGTGCGTGCTCGTCGCCATCGGGGTCGGCGTCGTGGTGGCGAAGAAGCGCGAGCGCCGGAGCTCCTGGAGCACGGGCGCGCCGGCGGCGGCGCCGGTGGTGGCGCGCGGCGCCCGCCCCCGGGCCTTCTTGCAGGGGCTGCGCCGCGACGACCCCGACTTCTCGCTCGTCCTGTTCGAGGACTTCCTCTACGCGCTCTACGCCCGCGCGCACGAGGCGCGGGGCAACGGCAGGCTCGCCGACCTCGGGCCCTACCTCGGGCCGCGGGCGGCCGGCGTTCTCGCCGCCGCGCGCGCCCCGGGCGTGAAGGACGTCATCATCGGCGCGATGGCGCTCGAGCGCGCCGGAGACACCGCGCGCGGACCGGAGCGCTGGGTCACGGCGACCGTGCGCTTCGAGGCGTGCATGACCGAGCTCGACGCCGGTGGCCGGCCGGCCGGCGTGTTCGTCGTCGAGCGCTTCACGCTCGCGCGGCGCCGCGACGCGAAGAGCAAGCCGCCGGGCAAGGCCACCGTGTTCGGTTGCCCGAGCTGCGGCGGGCCGCTCGAGGCGCTGCGCGGGGAGACCTGCGCCTACTGCGGCACGACCTTCCGGGTGGGCGTGCTCGACTGGTGCGTGGAGGACATCGCCGTCGTCGAGCGACAGCGGCGCGCCCCCGCGCTCACCGCCGACGTGGCCGAGCAGGGCACGAGCCTGCCCACGGTGGTCGACCCCCAGGCGGACCAGCGCTTCCGTGCGCTCGCGGCGCGCGACCCGCACTTCTCGTGGGCCACGCTGCAGGCGCGCCTCGCGCTCGCCTTCGCGCGCCTGCAAGTCGCGTGGTCCACGCGCGAGTGGCTGCTGGCTCGCCCCTTCGTGAGCGACAACCTGTTCCAGATGCAGCTGTTCCACGTGCAGAGCTACGTGGCGGCGCGGCTCTACAACAAGACCGAGCGGGCGCGCATCACGCACGTGCAGTGCGCCAACGTGGAGAGCGACAGGTACTTCGACGCCATCACGGTGCGCGTCTACGCGACCGGGCTCGACTACACCGTCGACGAGAGCGGCAAGGTCGTGTCGGGCAGCAAGAAGCGCGAGCGCCCGTACAGCGAGTACTGGACGCTCATCCGGGGCGCTCGGGTGAGCCGGCCGACGCTGGCGACCCCCGAGTGTCCCAACTGCGGGGCGCCGCTCGAGGCGCCGCCCGGCGCACAGGTCCCGGGCGCCGCGCCGGTGGGCATCGGCATGACTGGCAACTGCCTGCACTGCCGCGCCAAGGTCACGAACGGCGACTTCGACTGGGTGCTGTCGCGCATCGAGCAGGACGAGGCCTACCAGGGCTGACGCTCACCCGGGGCGACGTGCTACAGGACCGTGCGTGGCGCGGGAGCCAGCCTAGGGATGCCCATCTACCGGCTGGACGAGCGCATCGTGTTCCCGCCGCCGCACCTGGCGGACCCGAGTGGCGTGCTCGCCGTCGGCGGCGACCTCGAGCCACGGCGGGTGTTGCTCGCGTACGCGAGCGGCATCTTCCCGTGGCCGGCCGAGGGGATGCCGCTCCTGTGGCACTCGCCCGACCCGCGCTTCGTGCTCGAGGCGCATGCCCTGCACGTGCCGCGCAGCCTGCACAAGACGCTGCGGCGCCGGAGCTTCGATCTCTCGCTCGACACCGCGTTCCGGGCCGTCATCGAGGCCTGCGCCGGTGAGCCGCGCCCCGGGCAGCGCGGGACGTGGATCACGGACGAGATGGTCGAGGCCTACGTCAAGCTCCACGAGCTCGGCTTCGCGCACTCCGCCGAGGCGTGGCACGAGGGTCGCCTGGTGGGCGGGCTCTACGGGGTGTCCCTCGGCGGCGCCTTCTTCGGCGAGTCGATGTTCGCGGCCGTGCCGGACGCCTCGAAGGCGGCCTTCGTCGTGCTCGTGGCGCAGCTCGCGCGCTGGGGCCTCGAGCTCGTCGACTGCCAGGTGCACACGGAGCACCTCGCGCGCTTCGGGGCCAGGCACTGGCCGCGCGAGCGCTACCTCGCGGCCCTGCGGCACGCGCTCGAGCGGCCGACGCGCCGCGGCCCCTGGCGCTTCGACGACGCGGACGCGCTGCGCGGCGCGACGGGGCAACCCTGACGATGGTCGCGTTCTCGCAGCGCACCGCCTGGAGCCGGCGCCCGAACGAGCTCGCCGAGCTCCGTGCCACGCTCGGCGACACGCCCATCGACGACCTCACCGAGAGCAACCCGACGCGCGCCGGGCTCGCCTGCGAGCCCGCCGTTCTCGGCTGGCTGGCGGACCCGGGCGCGCTCCGCTACGCGCCCGAGCCCCTCGGCCTGCTCGCCGCACGCGCCGAGGTCGCGCGCTACTACGCGGTGCGCGGCGGCGCGGTCGAGCCCGAGGCCGTGGCCCTCGCGGCGAGCTCGAGCGAGGCGTACGCATGGCTCTTCCACCTCCTGTGCGACCCGGGCGACGTCGTGCTGGTGCCGCGGCCGAGCTATCCGCTCTTGCCGTACCTCGCCGAGCTCGCGGGCGTCACGCTCGTGCCCTATCCGCTGCTGCGCGAGGAGGCCTTCCGCGTCGACATCGGCGCGGTCGAGCGCCTCCTCGGCGGCCCCTTCGTCGCTGCGGCCGGGCCGCGCGCGTCGCGGGGCCGGGTCCGCGCGATCGTGCTCGTGCACCCCAACAACCCGACGGGCTCGCTCGTGCGCCGGAGTGACGCACGGGCGCTCGGCGAGCTGGCGCGCGCGCACGGCGTCGCGCTCGTCGTCGACGAGGTGTTCCTCGACTACCCGCTCGGGCCGCACCCCGACGCGGCCGCGAGCTTCGCGGGCTTCGAGACCGCGCTCACCTTCGTGCTGAGCGGCCTGTCGAAGGTCGCGCTCCTGCCGCAGCTCAAGCTCGGGTGGGTCGTCGCGAGCGGGCCCCCGGCCGACGTTCGGGAGGCCATGGCGCGGCTCGAGATCGTGGCCGACAGCTTCCTGTCGGTGAGCACGCCGGTGCAGCTGGCGCTCGGCCGCATCCTCGGCCACGTGCCGGAGGTGCAGGCGCGCCTGCGCGCGCGCCTCGCACGGAACCTCGGGGCGCTCGACGCCGCACTCGACGCGCTCGGCCCCGGCTCGCCGCTCCGTCGCCTGCCCAGCGAGGCGGGCTGGTACGCGACGCTCGAGGTGCCGCGCACCCGCAGCGACGACGAGTGGCTCGCGCTCCTGCTCCGCGAGGAGCGCGTGCTCGTCCACCCGGGGTACTTCTTCGACGGCGCGAGCGGCGACCTCGTCGTGAGCCTTCTGTGCGAGCCCGTGGGCTTCGCGGCCGCGTGCGCGCGCGCGGTCACGCGCCTCGCGGCGGGTTGAGCGGCGCGCGGCCGTCAGCGGTGGATGTAGACCACGGTCATGCGGCCCGCGTCGGGGCCGCCGGCGTGCCCCGCCACGTCGGCGCGTACGCCGTGCCAGCCGAGGGGCAGGGGCGGGTCCGTCCAGGCGAAGATGCGGCGCGCGTCGACGGGTGAGAGGTTCACGCAGCCGCCGCTCTTCTTCTCGCCCCAGGCGTCGTGCCAGTAGGCGCCGTGCAGCGCGTGGGGACCGCTGAAGTTCTGGGTGTACTGGACCTCGGCGTGCACGATGTTGCTGTCGGAGCTCGAGATCATCGTCGCGGTGAGGAACTTGCCCGTGACCGCGAACTGTCCCACCGGCGTCGACGCCGTCGAGACGGGATCGAGGCCCGGATACGGCATGCCGCCGCGTCCCGGCGAGATGAGCGTCGCGTAGACGGGCGTGTCGCCCTCGTGGGCGACGAGCCAGCCGCCGTCGATGCTCACCTCGATCCACTTCGCGGCGGCTCCCGCGTCGGGGCCGAGCCGCACGCGCGGCGGGGGCTCGCGCGGCGCTGCGACCACGGTGACGTCCTGCTCCGCGCAGTAGAGCCCCGGCGTGCGGGTCTCGAGGTAGCGCCGCCCGCCGTCGACCACGCTCGCCGCGCCGAGCTCGACCCAGCCGTGGCGTGGCCACTCGTCGCCCGGGACTGCGGCGAGGACGCCGTCCGGTCCGCGCCGGTACTTGGGACGCGCCTTGACCCGGAAGAACCCGAGCGGTAGCCGCGGTGCGTCGGCGGACGGGCTCGCGACCCGAGCCCCCGCGAGCAGGACGCCCGCGAAGTGCGACTCGGGGTACGGCCGCACGCGGTCCTTCGGGACGACGGCTCGGTCCCAGGTGAGGAGCCACGAACGGCCGTGGGCGGCGAAGCTCCGCGTGTAGGCGAGCGTCGACCCGCGCACCACGGCCCGCACGATCGGGCGGCCGCGCGCCGGCAGCTCGGGGAACGGCGGCGGCGGCTCGGTGGCAGGCGAGACGTCGACCCCGAGCAACGGGTCGGCGGCCGCTCGAGGGCCGGTCGCGGCGCGGGCGATCGCGGCCAGATGGCGGTCGAGGTCGATCTCCGTGCGGCGCTGCTCGGCCTCGGTCGGCACCCGCGAGTAGACGGGCGTCCCGGTCGACTCGGCGTAGCGGTAGGGCCACGGCGAGGTCGGGTCCGCGGCCGTGGGTCGCAGCGCGGCCACCACCGGATCCTGCGGGTCGAGCGTGGCGTCCTCGCCCGTGCAGACGTAGCCGAAGGGCTCGATGGCGTACCAGGCCACGCACCCGGCGCCGCCGCCCGCGGTGCCCGGTACCAGCGCCCGCGCCGCGTCGCCCCCCTTCACCCGGACCGCATCGCCGAGCGAGAGGTACCCGATCCACGCGCCGCGCGAGCCCGGCGCGGCACGGATCCACACGAAGCGCGCCTTGGCGTACACGCGGTCGCCCGGCCGCTCGTCGACGACCGCGCGCCCCGGCCACCGCACGACGTCGTCCGCGTCGGCGGGCGCGGCGGGGGGAGCGGCCGCGGCGTCGGGCACCTCGTCCGACCCTGCGCGGGCCGACGCCGCGGCCGGAGCCGCGCTGCCCTCGGAAGGCGGGCTCGGCGCGCTCCGAGGGGCGGCCGCCGAACTCGTCGCCGGGTCCCGCTCCGACACGCCCTGGGCGCGGCTCGGGGCCTCGCCGCGGGCACAGCTCGCGGCGAGCGCTCCCGCCAGGGCGACGACGCGCGGGGCGAGCCCGCGCGGAGCAGAGGGCGCGGCGCGCGTGTGCGCCGCGCGCCGCCTGCGCCCTCGCTCGCGGTCCGTGACGTTGACCTTGCGCATCGCCGACCCGTATCATCGTCATGCGAGCAGGCGCGCGACCAGTTTTCGTGCGCCGGGCCGTGCCCCCGCAGCCCCGACTTCCTCAACGCATGCCGTCCACGAGCTCGTCCCCAAGATGCCGCGCCTAACCAGAGCAGCCGTCTCCGTCATCGGGTTGTCCGCCCTCCTTGCCGCTGTGTTCGGCGCCTGCGCTTCCGGCACGAAGGAGGACGACCCGGGAACCGGTGGCGTGGGGAACACGGCCACCACGAGCTCCACGACCGGCACGGGGGGCCACGGCAACACCGGCGTGCCCTGCACCGAGAACGCCGAGTGCGAGTCCGGGATCTGCCTGCAGATCGGCCAGGGGCAGGGGGTCGGCAAGTACTGCGTCACCAAGTGCCCGCCGGACTGCCCCGACGGCAGCTACTGCGCGCTCATCAACGGCCAGGGCTACTGTGTGCCGGAGCGGGGCAACGAGTGCACCAAGTGCAACGGCAAGATCAACTGCCTCGACGTCGCGGACGCGTGCCTCACCGCGCCGCTGGGCGACAAGTTCTGCGCCCGTGACTGCACGATCGAGGGCGAGTGCCCGGCGGGCTACACCTGCGTGGACGAGACGCTCTACCAGTCGGGCGGCTGGCCGGCCGGGGGCGCCGGCGGCACGAGTGCCGGCGGCAGCGGCCCGACCCCCACCGTGCCCGAGCGCTTCTGCGTGCCCGACGACGGCGCGAGCTGCGCCTGCAGCGACAAGCGCGACGGCGTGATGCACGCCTGCGAGAACACGAACGCGTTCGGCACCTGCAGCGGCGACGAGACCTGCGACGGCACCTTGGGGCAGTGGCAGGGCTGCACGGCCGGCACGCCGGCGGCGGAGAGCTGCAACGGGCTCGACGACAACTGCAACGGCTCGGTCGACGAGGGGACGGACGCGGAGCTCTGCGCAAATGCGGGCCCGCCGCCGACGAACGCCGAGTGGGCCTGCACGGCCGGGCAGTGCGCGCGCGGGGCCTGCGCTGCCGGCTGGGTCGCCTACCCGGTGCCGGCCGACCCGACCGCGGGCTGCGAGTGCAACGTCGGCACGGGCGAGCCGGGCAACAACAACTGCGCGGCGCCGCAGCTCATCGGTACGGTGACGGACGTCGCTGCGGGCCTCACCGCGAGCGGCACCCTGTCGGCCGACAACGACGTGGACCAGTACTCGTTCGTGACCACCGACACGAACGAGAACACCACCAACAGCTACCACGTCGCCATCGCGTTCCTCGCGAACCCGAACGACGAGTTCCAGTTCGACGTGGTGCGGGGCGCGTCCTGCAGCAACAGCCCGCCGGCGGCGTCGTCGAATCTCACCACCTACGACTGGTGCGTGAACGGCTCCTCGGGCGGTGTCGGCGAGGCACCTTGCAGTCCGACCGGGGCGAACCACTGCGCGGACCACTCGTCGTCGTACTTCGTGCGGGTGCACCGCAAGGCCGGCGCCACGCCCACCTGCGCGCAGTACCAGCTCAGCGTGCGCGCCAACGGCGGCGCGTGCACCTTCGGCGGCCAGTGCCCGTGACGTGAGTTGTCAGTTGTCAGTTGTCAGTTGTCAGTTGTCAGTTGTGAGCGGCCAGCGGGTGGCGCGGACGCCGCTCTCTCGCTCTCTCCGGGTCACGTGCTGACGACCGATGACTGACCACTGACCACTGACCACTGATGACTCTCTGTGCGTGTGGTTGCGGCCGTCGGCCGCGCTGAGTAGCGTGCCGCGAGCCAAGGACGGCGCGCGGCATGGACTTCGACCTCACCGAGACTCAGGCCCTGATCCAGAAGACGGCGCGCGACTACGCGAACGAGCGCCTCGTGCCGGTGGCCGCAGAGCTCGACCGCGAGGGGCGCTTCCCACGCGAGCAGCTGCGCGGCCTCGCCGAGCTCGGGCTCATGGGCGTGAACGTGCCCGCGGCGCTCGGCGGCGCGGAGGCCGGGGTCGTCTCGTACGCCCTGGCCATGATGGAGATCGCGCGCGGCTGCGCCTCGACCGCCGTCACCATGGCCGTGAGCAACATGGTGGGCGAGGTCATCGCCCGCTTCGGCACCGCTGCGCAGCGCGAGCGCCACGTGCCCCGCATCACGGGCGGCGAGTATGCCGCCGCCGCCTTCGCGCTGAGCGAGCCGGGTGCGGGCAGCGACCCCGGAGGGATGACCACCGAGGCCGTGCGGCGCGACGGTGGCTTCGTGCTCAACGGTGCCAAGCAGTGGATCACGAGCGGAGAGCAGGCCGGCGTGATGGTCGTCTGGGCCCGCACCGACAGCGCCGAGGCGCGTCGCGGGCCGCGTGGTCTGTCCGCCTTTCTCGTCGAGGCCGGCACGCCGGGGCTGCGGGTCGGCAAGCACGAGGACAAGCTCGGCCTTCGCGCCTCGAACACCGTGCCGCTCGTGCTCGAGGACTGCTTCATCCCCGAGGACGCGCTGCTCGGCGAGCTCGATCAGGGCTTCCGGGTCGCGATGATGGCGCTCGACGGCGGGCGCATCGGCATCGGCGCCCAGTCGGTCGGCATCGCGACGGCGGCGCTCGAGGCGGCGTGCGCCTACGCGCTCGAGCGCAAGCAGTTCGGCAAGCCCATCGCCGATTTCCAGGCCATCCAGTGGATGATCGCCGACAGCCGTACGGAGCTCGAGGCGGCGCGGCTGCTCGTGCTCCGGGCCGCCGAGCGCAAGGAGCGCGGCGTGCCCTTCAGCGCCGAGGCCGCGATGGCGAAGGTCTTCGCGAGCGAGGCCGCCGGGCGCATCTGCGACCGCGCGCTGCAGGTGCACGGCGGCTACGGCTACGTGCGCGACTACCCGGTGGAGCGCCACTACCGCGACGTGCGCGTGACGCGCATCTACGAGGGGACGAGCGAGGTCCAGCGCACCGTCATCGCGCGTGCGTGCCTGCGCTGATCCGGACCGGGCGAGGGCGGAGGGCGATCGCATGCAGCGCCTCGACCTCGGTCTCGAGCTATCCCGCCTCGTGCGGGCGCCATCGCTAGGCGTGTGCCTGGCGCTCGCCGCGTGCCGCGGCGACGGGCCGGCTCATCCCGAGCCGCTCGTGCCCGGCGTCGCCGCGAGCCCGACCGCCGTGGCGGGCGCGAGCGTCGCGCCGCCCCCGGCCTCCGCGCTGGCCGCGCCGACCACCGACCCGCGCCTGTGCGCCCTCGATCCGCAGGGCTGGTGCCCCGCGCCCGCGGGCGACCCCTGCGGTGCGCATGCGGACGTCGCGAGCTGCCGCGCCGATCGGCGCTGCGGCGGCGTCCGCTACCGAGGCGAGAGCGCGAGCGCGTGCCGTCTCGACGAGCGCGGCTTCGGTGTGAACTGCCCGACGGTGGGGTGCGTGTCGCTCTAGAGCGCTCGGTCGCGAGGCTCAGCGGCCGACGCCGACCGACACCTTCGCCGGATAGCTGCCCGGCGTGGGGAAGGTCTGCGCCCGGACGGCCTGCACCGCGCAGTCGACGGCCGCGAGGCCCTTCTCGTCCTCGGTCGCGACGCCGACGCTCATCACGGCGCCCCTCGGGTCGACGTAGAAAGTCGCGCGCAGCCCCGCCGTGCCGCTCTTCTGGCGGCAGCCCTCGAGTGCGGTGACGAGCTTGCCGCCCGCGTCGCCGAGATCGCTCTCGCTCCACGCCGTCGGCGGGCGCTCGTCCTCGCTCGCGCGCAGCTCCAGGCTCTGGCGCGCCTCGCCCGCGTCGGCGTCCTCGGGCTTGGGCCAGTCCTGGCGCGCGAGCGCGTCGAGCACGCATTTCTCGGCCTCGACGTCGCCGAGCTCGGAGCGCAGGAAGTGCGCCCACGCGACCTTGCCGGACGCGTCGATGCGGAGAACCGTCTCCACGTCGCCGCCGAAGTAGGGCATCTTCTTGCGCGGCCGCGCGACGCACTCCCGGATGCTCGGCATGGCCGCCTCCACGGCCTTCTTCGCCGCGTCGGGGTCGAGCGCGCCGATCTCGGAGCGCACCGAGAGGCCGCTCTTCCGGGGCGGCGGCGAGGGGGCAGGTGCCGGGGTCGCCGAGGGCGCCGGCCCGTCGCTCGCCTTCTTGCAGGCCGCCACCGAGCCGACGAGCGCCGCGGCGCCGAGTCCCACCCAGAAGGCGCGCCGCATGTCCGCTCGGCGCTTCATCCGAGCGCGCTCTTGGCGATCACGATGCGCTGGATCTCGCTCGTGCCCTCGTAGATCTCGGTGATGCGCGCGTCACGGTAGTGCCGGTCCATGCCGTACTCGGTCACGTACCCGTAGCCGCCGTGCACCTGCAGCGCCTTGTGCGCCACGCGCGTCGACATCTCGGCGGCGTAGAGCTTCGCCATCGCGCTCTCGGCCGAGTGGCGCACGCCCTTGTCCTTGAGCCACGCCGCCCGGTGCGTGAGCAGGCGCGCCGCGTCGAGCTCGGTCGCCATGTCGGCGATCATGAACTGGATGGCCTGGAGGTTCGCGATGGGCGCGCCGAAGGCCTGCCGCTCCTTGCTGTACGCGACGGCCTTCTCGAAGGCCGCGCGCGCGATGCCGAGCGCCTGACAGGCGATGCCGATGCGCCCACCGTCGAGCGTGGCCATCGCGATCTTGAAGCCGTCTCCGACCTTGCCGAGCAGGTGCTCGGGGCCGACGCGCACGTTCTCGAAGTAAATGGTGCAGGAGTGGGCGGCCTTGATGCCCATCTTCTCGTCGTGCGGCGAGACCAGGAAGCCGGGCTGGCCGCGGCGCACGATGAGCGCCGTGTGCTTGGCCTTGCCGCCCTCGCGCGACGTGATCGCGAAGACGATGATGTGCTCGGCCTCGGGGCCGCAGGTGATGAAGTTCTTCGAGCCGTTGAGGATGAAGCCGTCGCCGTCACGCTCGGCCACGGTCTTCATGGTCTGCGCGTCGGAGCCGCTCGAGGGCTCGGTCAGCCCGAAGGCGCCGAGCATCTTGCCGGAGGCCGTCGGCGTCAGGATCTCGCGCTTCTGCCAGTCGTTGCCGAACTTGTAGAGCGGGTCGCAGAAGAGCGAGTTGTTGACGCTCATGATGACGCCGGAGCTCGCACAGGCGCGGCTCACCTCCTCCATCACGAGCGCATAGGCGAGGTTGTCGAGGCCCGCCCCGCCGTACTGCTCCGGGACGGCCATGCCGAGGTAGCCGAGCTCGGCCATGCGCGCCACGATCTGGCTCGGCCAGCGGGCGTTCTTGTCGAGCTCCGCGGCGTGGGGGGCGATCTCGCGCTCGGCGAAGTCGCGCGCGGCGTCGCGGACGAGCTTGTGGTCCTCGGAGAGGTCGAATTGCATGGCGGCTCCCGCACGGGGCTCGTTCCACGGCCACGGCGCCCCGATCCCGTGGCTCGCGCCCGGGGCGGCGGCACGTGCGCGCCGCCGCCCAGGGGTCGAGGGTCTCGTCAGCCCGCTGCGCCCGGCGCTGGCGGAGTCGCCGGCGCCTTCTTCTTCACGAGCCGCATGATGCCGAAGACGATGAGCGCCAAGAGCACGCCGCCGATGACGAAGCGCCCGAACTTCTGCCAGAAGCCGAGCTTGATGTCGCTCTGCGGGTGCGCCTTCTCGACCGCGGCCGTGAGGCCCGGCAGCGCCGAGTCGTCCCAGTAGGTGAAGGTCTTGCTGCCCGTCTCCTTGAAGATGATGGGCTTGCAGTCCCACCAATGGAAGTACGCGTAGAACAGGCCGAAGACGTTGCAGCGGTAGCCGGCCTTGGCGCCCTTCGACTCGGGGTTCTGCTCGACGAGCTCCCCGAACGGGGACGGGATGGATCCGTCGCCCGCGACGAAGGCGTCCTCGCCCGTGTTGTAGATGAACGGCACGGCGTGCGCCTGTCGCGTCGCGGCGAACGCGAGCGCGAAGGCCGCGAGGGCCAGGGTAAGCTTGATTGCCAGTCGATTCATGTGGTGTTGCTCCGTGGGCCCCGCAGGACCGCCCGCCCCAGAACGCGGCGCGGTGTGAGACGCCTCGGGCTCCGCTTTTTGCACGAATCGGCGCCCACGCCTAGGCTCGACGTGCGCGCTCGTGCACGCGCGACGAGGGATCGACCGACGGCGCCAGGGTGCGTCGAGCCGGCGACCCGGCGGCCGCTGCCGGACCACGGTCCTCGGGGTGGTCGACCTCTGCAGCGGCAAGAGAATCGGAGGGTGGCGGCGGAACGCGCGGCCGGGGCAAACGCCGCCCCGCACGGACATGGCGATTCACCGGGGACCGAGAAGCCTGGTAATGTGCCGCCGGTTCGCGCCCGCCGGCTCGAGGAGCGGGGGGGTCGAGCGTTGGCTGCATCATCAGCTGCCCGCCGCGCCCGCGGACCGCGATCGCTGGAGGAGCCATGTCCGAAGACGAACTTGCCCTGAGACCACGCCGCTTCAACCCGGTGGTCATCATCCTCGCGATTCTGGGCCTCGGCGGCGCGGCTGCCACCATCGTCTGGTTCGCCACGCGGCAGGAGGCGACGCGCAAGGACGCGCTCGACGTCATCGAGGAGCAGAAGAGCATCTTCATGCTCCCGGCGAAGGACCAGATCCCGCGCTGGCGCCAATGGGCGGCCGACCCCGCGCAGCCCTCGCTGCAGCGCGAGGCGCTGTCCCAGCTGGCGATCCTGAAGGACCCGGACGGCGTGGACCTGTGCGTGAAGGCGCTCGCCCAGCCGACGGACCACAGGCTGCGCGGCGTGGTCGCGCAGGCGCTCGCACACTACGGCGCGCCGATGGCCGACGCCGCCAAGCCGGCGCTGCTCAAGGTGCTGCCCGAGGCCGAGGAGGAGCGCGGGCACGTCGTGTGGGCGCTCGTCACGCTCGGCGAGAAGAGCATCTTCGACCAGGCGATGGAGATGTACCGCGGCGGCAAGCTTTCGAGCCTGCAGCGCATCAACGGCGGCGGCGCGTTCGACCCGCGCCGGCTCGCGGCGCTCGTGTCGCTCGAGGACTTCGCCAAGCTCGCCGGCGACCAGAACGCCGGCGTGCGCCAGCTCGTCGCGACGGTGCTGTCGGACAACGCGGACGCGAAGTGGACGGCGACGCTCGTGCAGCTCGTCAAGGACAAGGAGGTCGTCGTGGCGCGCGAGGCCGCGAGCGGGCTCGGCCGCATCGCCGACGAGGCCGCGCGCGAGCCGCTCCTCGAGGCCCTGCGCAACGCCGGCAAGGACAACCGCACGAAGTTCCTCGAGGCCATGCGCGACGGCATCGGCGGCGTGGGCCTGGTGCTCGCCCTCGACACCATCGACCACAAGGAGGAGCCGGGCGAGTGGTCGCAGTACGCCCAGCTCTTCGGCTGGCTCGAGAAGCTCGCGGACCCGCGCACCGGTGACGCACTGGTCAAGTGGCTCGACGCGAACCCGAAGGTCCACCCGCACTGGCGCGCCGAGGCTGCGCTGCGGCTCGCGGAGATCGGCGACCCGCGCGCCGCCAAGTACCTCGGCGAGCGCATGAAGCACGAGGCCAAGGACATCTACGTCAAGGAGAAGTACTGGCAGGCCGACAAGGGCGGGCATCTCCTCAAGAGCGACAACCAGCGCACCTGGGGTGCGCGCCACCTGGCCGACCTCGCCAAGCTGCACCCGGACAAGCTGAAGCAGCTCGCCGACGACGCCGGCGAGGGTGTGCTCTACTGGGTCTCGCCGCCGCGCCCGATGCCGCACGCCAACGGCCTGCGCTTCCTGGCGCGCGTCGGGCTCGAGAAGGGCCGGACCCTCATCCGCGACTGGGCGTTCCCGAGCGATCCCTTGCCCAAGGAGGGCCAGCAGCCGCCCATGCCCCAGGCCTTCATCGTGGCGCAGAGCGCGCTGCGCTACATCGGTCTCATGAAGGACGAGGGCTCCTTCTCGAAGCTCACCGACCAGCTCTCGCGCAAGGACCCGAAGATCTGCATCACCGAGGAGTGCCTGATGGGCGCCGGCATGTCGCTGCTCGGCATGGCGCTGCGCGCGGTCGCGGTCGGCGCCGCCGACGGCCTGTCCGAGTGGGGCGACCCCAAGGCCCAGAAGCCGCTCATCGACCTCATCGAGGACGTGAAGTGGCACGCCGAGGCGCGCGTGGCCGCGTGCAACGCGCTCGCGTGGGTCGCCGAGGACAAGACCATCGACGAGGTGGTCCAGAAGGTGAGCAAGTTCGCGGCCGACAAGGACCCCGAAAAGCAGGGTGTGGCCGCGTGCTACGCCGAGACGCTGCAGCGGCGTCCGACCCCCGCGGCGGTGCCCGGCCTCGTGGCCCTGCTCAAGCCGGACCTGCAGATCGGGCCGCGCTTCGCGATCGCGGCGGCCATCGGCATGGCCGGGGTGAGCGGCGACGCGGAGCAGAAGCTCTTCGACCTCTTGAAAGAGGCAGAGCTGCGCAACGCCGCCGGGCTCGCGCTCATCATGGGCGGGTCGGCCGACGCCGCAGCTCGCACCATCGGCATGTACGCCGACTGGACCGAGGCGCTGAACGAGCTGAAGGACATCTGGTACCGCGCGTTCGGCTACTGGTCCGACAAGGACCTCGACCGCGGCGCCGTGTTCCGCTGGGTCGAGAACGCCCACGCCATCGCGCGCGTCAAGCTCGGCAAGAAGGAGGGGGAGATGACGCCGCAGGTGTGGGCGGAGCAGCGCCTCGGCGACCAGTTCGACAACCTCGACTTCGACAACGGACCGCACTCCGAGACGCGTGTCGTCATCCGCTACCGGCTGAACCAGATGGCGAAGAACGGCAAGCCCGAGGAGAAGCTCGGCGCCATCCAGACGCTGCTCTTCATGAAGGAGCAGGGCTCGCTCATGGCGCTGCGCCACGCCGAGGGCGAGACCGGCGAGCTGGCCTCGGCGGCCTTCCACGAGCTCATGCACCCGGCCACGGTGATCGACTCCGGCCTGACGGCGCTCGCGGCCGAGAAGCGGAAGAAGCGCGGTCAGGGCAACTAGCGCGTCGGGCCGCAGGTGCCGCCGAATACACCGAGTAGAATACACTCAGAATATGCGATGGCGGCTGCGCCATCGCGGCGCGCCCGCCTCCAGCGGGCGCCGCGGCAGACAAGTCCGGCGCCATCGAGCCTGGACGCCGAGGGAGAACACGACCGTGTCGACGACGTGGCGAGAAGAGCTGGGCGAGGCCTGCAAGAGCCGGGCGGAACGAGACGCAGAAGAGAAGGAGCGCCAGCGCAAGCGCGTCGAGGAGGCGCTGCGCGTGGCGGACGTGGCCGTCGAGCAGGCGCAGGACGCCCTGCGCTTCGCGAGCAGCAAGTTGCAGGACAAGGGGCAGCCCGCGGCGCTCGCGGACGGGGGTGGTGGCCTCTGTCTCACGCTGAGCGACCAGCGCCTCGCGATCGAGCTCGACCGCGCGACGGCGGTGGTGAGGGTGCTCTTCAACGAGGCCCGTCCGCGCGAGTTCGACTTCGCGAAGGACAAGCACATCGCGCCGAAGGACGTCGAGGAGTACGTGGGCCGGCGCGCGATCGAGCTCGTGCGCGCCGCGCAGAAGCAGACGCCCTGGTGAGCGGGCGCTTGCGGCGCACACCTGCTCGGGGCGCCGTGCGGGGCGTTTTCGGACCGCGGGGTGGCGCTTCGCGCTAAGCTTCCGCCCGGAGTGTGAACATGGGCTGGAAGAGCGTCTCGGCGGTGGTGTTGCTGTCCCTCGGAGTGCTCGCGGCGTGCCGCAAGGATCCCGCCCAGGCTCCGCAGCCCGGTCAGGTCGTCGTGGGCTACGATCCCAGCGGCAACCCGATCTACGGCAATCCGCAGCCGCAGCAGGGCTACCCGCAGCAGGGCTACCCGCAGCAGGGCTACCCGCAGCAGGGCTACCCGCAGCAGGGCTACCCGCAGCAGGGCTACCCGCAGCAGGCGCCCCCGGCGACCGGCGGCAACCCGCTCGCGCCGCCTTGCCAGGCGGACGCTGGCTGCTTGACGCACCGGTGCAACCTGCAGATGCAGAAGTGCGCCATGCCGTGCGGCAGCGCGGCCGACTGCCAGCCGGGCAACGGCTGCGTGGCGGGCGCCTGCATCCCCGGCGCCCCGGCCCAGTAGGCGTCGCGCGCGAGGGCAGCCGAGGGCCGCCGTCGAGGGCGAGGCAGGCCCGACGGCAGCTTTGCGCCGCGGGCCGGCGTTGCCGATCGCCCCGCTGTGTGGTAACTGCGATCGGGATTCGATGCGTCGAGCAGGGCGACCGGAGCTGAGCAGGCGACGCGCGCACACGCGCGCGCTCGTGCTCGCCGGCGTGACCGCGCTCTTGTGCGTCGCCCAGATCGCGCTCGGGGCGCACATGGTGCTCGGGCGCCACGGCGTCTGCGCCGAGCACGGGCTCATGGTCCACGCGGGCCACGCCGTGCCGGGCGCGGACGTCTCCGCCGCCGCGACGCCTCGGGCGAAGGGCGGGGCGTCGGCCGCGGGCGTCGGGGCCGCTCACGGTGACGAGCACGAGCACTGCGACGCGCTCGCCATGCAGCAGGTCGCGCCCGAAGTGCGGTGCGCGAGCGAGCCGGTGCTGCTCGACGGGTTCCTCCTGCCGCTGCCGCCGCACGTGCCGTTGGCGCTCCCCGGTCGCCCGCTGTTCTCGCTCGCACCAAAGACCTCGCCACCGGTCTAGTCGTCCGCGCTCGCCGCGACTCGCCCCGGCGCCTCAGGCCCTGCGACGCCGGCGAGAAGCCGCGCGCGCAGGTGCGCGCGCCCCAATAAGGACGCCGGCCGCCGCCAACGCGACGCAGGCCGGGTCCCGACTCGCGCCGCGAGGCGCACGCGTCCCCTCACCGCGCACGCGCGGCAGACGGGGCCGCGAGAGGTTCGAAGGGTAGCGAGCCGCCGGGCGCGCGTCAGCGCGTGCCGGGGCTCGGACGATCGGCATCGAGGATCGACGTGCGACACAAGGGAATCAGTTGCTCGGCGCTCGGCTGCATCGCGGGGCTCACGACCGCGCTGGCGGTCGCGCGGGCTCACGCGCAGCCCGTCGATCCCTTCGACCCAGACGCTGCGGGCGGACCCGTGCCACCGGCCGTGCCGACCACGCCGGGTGCGGCGAGCACCACCTCGCCGCCGAAGCAGGGAGCCGGCGAGGGCGAGCTCACGCCGGAGGAGCTCGCCGAGATCGAGCGCGCCACCGGGGCCGACGCAGGGACCCTCCGCGACGCCGGGCGCGGCGGCGGGCTCGGGGACTCGGGCAGCGGCAAGGCCCCTCTGCCCGTGCCGGTGCCGGCGGGAGCAGCCGCCTTCCTGCCCGACATCTCCGTCGTGCTCGGCGCCGCGCTCGCCGCGTTCTCGACCGAGGAGCCCCTGCAGGCCGGCGGCCACGACCCCAGCTCGAGCGGCTTCAACCTGCAGCAGGTCGAGCTGTCGCTCGGGAAATCGGTGGACCCGTACTTCCGGTTCGACGCGAACCTCGTCTTCACGCTCGAGGGCGTGGAGGTCGAGGAGGCCTACGCGACGACGCTGGATCTGCCGGCGAAGCTCCAGCTGCGGGCGGGCCAGCTGCTCACCCGCTTCGGTCGCATCAACGCGACCCACCCGCACGGCTGGGACTTCGCCGACCAGCCCTTCTTCTGGAGCAAGGTGTGGGGCAGCGACGGCAATCGGGGCCTCGGAGCGGAGCTGTCGGTGCTCTTGCCTCTGCCCTGGTACGTGGAGATCCTCGGCTCGACGACCGAGGCGGCGGGCGAGGGCACCGCGCGGAGCTTCTACGGCGCCGAGGATCTCGGCGTGCGCTCGCCCATCGACTTCGAGAACCTGCTCGCGGTCAAGCAGTTCTTCGACTTGTCGCACGACTGGTCGCTGCTCTTCGGCGTGTCGGCCGCGAACGGCCCGAACCCCTCGGGGCGCCACAGCCGCACCGACGTCTTCGGCACCGACCTCTATCTGAAATACCGCCCGATCACGCGCCAGAGCTTCACGGTCGTCTCGCTCCAGAGCGAGTGGATGTTGCGGCGGCGGCAGGTGCCCGACGACGTGCTCGTGGACGTCGGCGGCTACGCGCAGCTCTTCTACCGCTTCGAGCAGCGCTGGGGTGCGGCTCTGCGCTACGAGTACGCGACCGCGACCCAGAACCGCTCGGGCGCGCGCGTCGTCGATCCGCTCGACCCCAGCCACGCCGCCGACCGCCACCGCGCCAGTGCGGCCCTCACGTTCTGGCCCACGGAGTTCTCGCGCATCCGCCTCCAGGGCTCCGCCGACGTGCCGCGCTGGCTCGAGCGGCCCACGTGGGCCGGCTTTCTCCAGCTCGAGACCGTGACCGGGAGTCACGGCGCCCATGCCTTCTAGCTCGCTCGTCCCCCGCGGGGCCGCCCCGCCCACACCGTCCGAGGTTCCCATGATCCAGAAGCTGTTCGTCGCCCTCACGGTCGCGCTCGCCGCGCTCCTCGCGCCCGCGCTCGCCCGCGCCGAGGTCAAGGTCGTCACCACCGTGCCCACGCTCGCCTCGCTGGCGAAGGCCATCGGCGGGTCCAAGATCAAGGTCGTCTCGCTGAGCCTGCCGACGCAGGATCCGCACTTCGTCGACGCGAAGCCGAGCCTCGCGCTCGAGCTCTCCCAGGCCGATCTCCTGCTCGTCGTGGGGCAGGGCCTCGAGAGCGGCTGGCTGCCGGCGCTGCTCACCGGGGCGCGCAACGCGGGCATCCAGGCCGGCGCCCACGGCCACCTCGACTGCTCCGGGCGCGTGCGCGTCCTCGACGTGTCGCAGAACGCCGACCGCAGCCAGGGCGACGTGCACCCGGACGGCAATCCGCACTACCTCTTCGATCCGCGCGCGGTCGGCGCCGTCGCCGAGGGCATCGCCAGGCGGCTCGGCGAGCTCGACCCCGCCGAGGCGGCGTTCTTCCAGGCGCGGCTCGAGAAGTTCCAGAGCCGCCTCGGCGAGGCGCGCGCGGCGGTCGAGGGGCGGCTCGCGCGGCTGCGCGGCGTGCCGGTCATCGGCTACCACAAGAGCTGGCCCTACCTCGCCGACTGGCTCGGCGTCGAGCTCGTCGACTACGTGGAGCCGAAGCCGGGCATCCCCCCGACGCCCGCCCACGTGGCGAGGCTGCTCGCGACGGCGCGCAAACGCAACGTGCGCGCCATCCTGCAGGAGAGCTACTACCCCGAAGAGAGCTCGGCGCTCGTGGCCGAGAAGAGCGGCGCCGCGCTCGTGGTCCTGCCGTCGGGCGCGGACTTCGAGGGCGGGCAGAGCTACTTCGCGTACCTCGAGGCGTTGACGCAGAAGCTCGAGAGCATCCGGCCGTGACGCTGCGCAGAGGTCACCCGGCGCGCGCCCCGGGGGCGCTCCTCGGCGCGGCGGTCGCGCTGTCCGGCTGCGCCTTCGGTCCCGGCGAGCCCTTCGCCGGCGTCGAGGCGAGCGCGACGGCCGGGTACGCGCCGCTGCCCGAGCGCGCGCTCGGGGACGGCTTCGAGGCGCTCGACGGAGGCTTCGAGCTGCGTCTCGCGGAGCTCCGAGTCGGCGTCGCGTCGCTCGCGCTCGAGGCGTGGAGCGCGGATGCGGCGGGCGTGTTCGACCCCGCGGCCCCGCCGGAGGGCTTCCAGAGCTGCTCGCTCGGCGTGTGTCGAGCGACGGACGGCCGCGTCGTCGCCTACGAGGACATGCCGGCGGAGCTCGGCGGCGCGGCGGCGAGCCCGCGCGACGTGCTCGTCTTCGGGCCCGCTTCGCTCGCCGCGCTCGGCGGCGCGAGCGTGCGGCTCGGCTGCGGTGCGGCACGCTGCGAGCTCGGGGCGGGGTACCTCGGGCTCGCGCGGCTCGAGCTCGCGACGCTGACCTTGTCCGCGGAGGTGCGCGACTCGCAAGTCCCCTCGCGCATCGGCGGGCCGGGCCCGGCGGCGCTCGAGCTCGCCCTCGACTTCGCCGCGCTGCGCGGCGCCCGGCCCGGCGCGGGCGTCTACGGTGCCCTCATCGACGCGACGGTCGATCGCGACGCGTCGCCACGCCTCGTGCTCGGCGTCGGTCTCGCCGCCGCGACGTCCGCCTTCGACGGCCTCGACGCCCGCGCACTGCTCGGCCTCGACGGCGAGCCCGCGAGGAGCGCCGCGCAGGCCAGCCTGGCCGCGGCCCTCGACGAGCGCTGGAGCTACGGCGTCACCGTCGAGTGGAGCGACGAATGAGCGCCGCGGCGGCGACCTCTGCGAAGGCCGGCGCGGCGCCGTCGGGTGAGCTGCTGCTGCGCTGTCGCGGGCTCGTCGTCGGCTACGGCGGCGAGGGCCTCTTGCCGCCGCTCGATCTCGAGCTGCGCCGCGGCACGCTCGTGGGCGTGCTCGGCCGCAATGGCAGCGGGAAGTCGACCTGGTTCAAGACCCTGCTCGGTCTGCTCCGCCCGGTCGCGGGGCGCGTCGAGCGCTCGGCGCCCGGGTTGCGCATGGCCTACGTGCCGCAGTCTGCGGGGCTCGACGCCATCTTGCCCCTTTCCGCGCGCGACGTGGTGGCGCAGGGACGGCTCACGGGCACGAGCTTCCTCCGGCCGTGGGCCTCGGCCGAGGACCGTCGCGTGGTCGCGGGCGCGCTCGAGGCGGTCGGCGTCGCAGGTCTCGCCCGGCGGCGCTTTCGCGATCTGTCGAAGGGCCAGCAACAGCGCGTCCTGTTCGCCCGCATGCTCGCGACGCGCGCCGACCTCGCGCTCCTCGACGAGCCGACGGCGGCCATGGACGTCGAGGGCGAGCACGAGGCCGTGGCCGAGCTCGCGCGGCTGGCGCACGGCGAAGGCATGGCGGTCGTGCTCGTGACCCACGCGCTCGAGCTCGCCGAACGGAATTGCGACGAGCTCATCGTGTTCGACCGCCCCGCACGGCGCGTGGTGCACGGCCCGAGCGCCGAGGTGGCAGGCGGCGAAGTCTACCGGCGCCTGCGAGGAGAGCTCGCATGACGCCCGCCGCGGCGCCGACCTGGGACGACTTCGTGGTCGCGTGGGAGCTGTTCCGCGATCCCATCTTGTGTGCCTTCGCGGCGGGCGCCGTCCTCGGCATGCTGAGCGTGTACGTCGTCTTGCGGCGCATGGTGTTCGTGAGCGCCGCGGTCACGCAGTCGGCCGCGCTCGGCGTCGCGGCCGCCTTCTACGCCGAGATCCACCTCGGGCTCGCCTTCGACCCCGTGTTCGGGGCCGCTGCCGCCGCGCTCGGCGCGACGCTGCTCCTGCTTTTCGACCCGAAGAAGCTCGGCGTCAGCCGCGAGAGCGTGCTCGGCTGGGTGTTCGCGGCCACGGGCGCCGCCACCGTCGTGCTCGGCAGCCGCATCACCCAGGAGGCGCACGACATCGAGTCGATCCTCTTCGGCACGGCCGTCCTCGTGCGGCCGCTCGATCTGACGCTCGTGCTCGCCGTCGGGGCGGCGGTCCTGCTCCTGCAGCTCGCGCTCCACCGCGGGCTCGTGTTCGCAAGCTTCGACCCGGTGGCCGCCCGCGTACAGCGACTCCCCGTCACCGCGCTGCAGTCCGCGGTGCTCCTGGCGATCGGCATCATGGTCGGAGTGAGCGCGCGCGCGCTCGGGGCCCTGCCGGTCTTCGCGTTCTCGACGATGCCGGCGCTCACGGCCTTGCTCCTCGGCGCGGGGGTGCGCGCCGCCTTCGTGGTGGCGGCCGTCATCGGCGCCCTGTCCGGCGTGCTCGGCTACCTGTGCGCGTTCTTCTGGGACCTGCCGGTAGGCGGGGCCCAGGCCGGGCTCGCGTGCGGGTTCGCGTTGGCGGCGCTCGTCGCCCGCTCGCTCTACCGGCTCGCGTCGTGGGCCGCGCGCGAGCGGCGGCGCGAGGCCGCGCCAGGCGGAGACGCCCGGGCCTGAGGCGCCTGCTGCTGGGCGGCGCAGGTGCCCCATGGGCTGAGCCCGCATCCGACGCGCCTGGCGCGTGCGACGGGCCGTGCCTCGGCCACCGCGGGAGGCGAGACTCGCCGGGGGCGGGGCGGGCGTGTCGGCGCTGCTCGGGGCCGACTGCCGGGGCTCGGCGCCGAGCGGTGGCGGTGTCGTCTGCGCGGCTTGCCCGATCGAGGCCGCGGTCCGCTCGTCACCAGGCGGCGGCACGGCCCGTCGGGGAAGCTGGTCCCGTTACGTCAGGATGCGCGGCCTATCCGTCTGCGCCCTGGGAGCGAGTGCTGCGGAGCGTGGGAGCATGATCGTGATCGTGATCGTGGTCGTGCGTCGCGCCGCCGCCCAGGGTGTCGGCGCTGCTCGCGGCGCGTGCGGGGTGTACGTGCGGCTCCTGCCCCACCCAGGGGCGGGGGCCGCGCCACACGAGGCTCGCGGCGAGGCACGCGCCGAACGCGACGGTCGTCGCGAGGCCGAGCCCGTCGGGTACGCGCGCGAGGAGCGCGTGCCAATCCTGCGGTCCCGCACGGGCGCGCAAACCGAGCGCGAGCAGTCCGCCGCCGACGCCGGCGAGTGCCGCCGCACCCGCGAGTCCCGCGGCGAGCTTCCACCGGCGTGAGCGCCACGCGACGCCGGCCGCGAGGCGTGCCCCGGCCGGGGCGCAGGCGAGCGCCGCGCACGCGGCCTCGAGGGGCAGACCCTTGTGCACGAGCACCGCCAGCAGCGGGACGAGCGCCGACGGGCGCGGGGCGAGGGCGAAGCTCACCACCGCGGCGAGCACGGCCGCGGGCACGAGGGC
Organism: Myxococcales bacterium; assembly: GCA_016212965.1. Taxonomy (GTDB): domain Bacteria; phylum Myxococcota_A; class Polyangia; order Polyangiales; family Polyangiaceae; genus JACRDA01. The sequence continues at coordinate 88 of JACRDA010000209.1, read as the reverse complement.
GAGGGGCTCGAGCGTGGCTGGCGGCACGAACGCCTCGAGCGCCGCCGCGAGCGCGACGCCGGTCACCCAGGGGCCGCCGGTGTCCTCG
>JACRDA010000203.1 GCA_016212965.1 Myxococcales bacterium | reverse complement strand
GGTCGTCCTCGGCGGACCGGCGACCCCGCCGCCCGCCGCAGCGGGCTGCTGGGCGGCCGGCGGGGCCGGCGGCGCAGGGGCCGAAGGAGGCGCCGCGGGCGGCGGAGGTGCCGGGGGGACCGCCAGCGCGGGGGCGGGAGGCGCCTGAGGACGCGACAGCGCCGGATCCGAGGGCCGCTCTGGGCAGAGTGACCGCGGCCGCGTGGCGGGGGCCCGCCGCCGGAGTTGCGCGCCGGCGCGGCGCCGCTCAGGCGAGCGCCACCACGGCCGCGACCCGCTCGGCCGCGAGCGCCCCGGGCCGCAGGATCCGCGCGCGCTCGCACGTGAGATCCACCACCGTCGAGGGCGCGCCCTCGCCGCTCCGGCCGCCGTCCACGACGGCCGCGATGCGCCCGCCGCGGGCCGAGCGGACCTCCTCGGCGTCGCGCGCCGGCGGCTCGCCGGAGAGGTTCGCGCTCGGGGCAGCGACCGGAAACGAGCACGCCCGCACGAGCGCGAGGGCGACCGCGTGGGCCGGCATGCGCACCCCGACGCTCGTGCCGCCGCCGACTGCCTCGTCGGAAAGGCCCGCGCCGCGCGGCACGACGAGCGTGAGCGGCCCCGGCCAGAACGCGGCGGCGAGCGCCCGCGCCCGGGCATCCCAGCGCGCCGCCAGCCCCTCGGCCGCGGCCGGACCGGGCACGTGCACGATGAGCGGCTTGTCTTCGGGACGCCCCTTGGCGGCGTAGAGCCGACGCACGGCCGCGGCGTCGTCGGCCCGCACCCCGAGGCCGTACACGGTCTCGGTCGGGAAGGCGACGACCTCCCCCGCCGCGAGCAGGGCCGCGGCGCGCGCGATCCCCGCCGCGTCGCTCGTCAGCCGTTCGGTCGGCCTCAACCGTACGCCTCGGCGTCCTCGTACTCGCCCGGCGCGAGGTTCTCGAAGCGCGTGCAGCTCGCGATGAAGCGCGTCATCACGCGGCCGGTCGGGCCGTTGCGCTGCTTCGAGATGTTGAGCTCGGCCATGCCGCGCGCGGTCGAGGCCTCGTTGTAGTACTCGTCGCGGAAGATGAAGATGATCGTGTCGGCGTCCTGCTCTATCGCACCCGATTCGCGCAGATCCGCGAGCAGCGGCCGCTTGTCGCCGGCGCGGGTCTCGACCGCGCGATTGAGCTGCGACAGCGCGATGACCGGCACCGAGAGCTCCTTGGCCAGGCGCTTCAGCCCGCGCGAGATCTCGCTGATCTCCTGCTCGCGGCTCGAGGCGTCGCGCCGCCCCTGCATGAGCTGCAGGTAGTCGATGACGACCAGGCCGATGCCGCCCTCGCCATCGGGCGCCGGGCCATTCTGGCGCGTGTACTCGGCCTGCAGGCGCCGCACCTTGGCGCGCAGCTCGAGCATGTTGAGCCCCGACGAGTCGTCGATCCAGATGGGCAGGCTCGCGAGCACGCTCGCCGCGTTGGTGAGGCTCGTCCAGTCGTCGGGCGTGAGGAAGCCCTGGCGCAGCTTCGAGACGTCGACCCGCCCCTCGGAGCACACCATGCGCGCCGCCACCTGCTCCTTCGGCATCTCGAGCGAGAACACGACCACGCCGAAGCCGGGCGCGCGCTCGTCGCCGTACTCGCCCGCGGCCTTGGGCGCCGCGACGTTGGCCGCCATGTTGAGCACGAACGACGTCTTGCCCATGCCGGGACGCGCGGCGACGATCATGAGGTCGCCGCGGTGCAGACCGCCCGTCTTCTTGTCGAGGTCGGCGAAGCCCGTCGGGATGCCCGTGATGCTGTTGCCGCGCTCGGCCGCCGCCGAGATCTGCTTGAAGGTGGTCGTCAGTACGTCCTTCACGTGCAGGACGGAGCTGCCCTCGGGCGTCCGGGCGATCTCGAAGATCGCCTGCTCGGCCGAGTCGATGAACTCCTGCGGCACGCCCACGTCGCCGTAGCCCTCGGCCGCGAAGCGCTGGCAGGCGGCGATGAGGCGGCGCAGGCGCCACTTCTCCTTCACGACGCGCGCGTGCGCGGCCACGTGCGCCACGGCCGGGGTCGCGTCGACGAGCTGCGCCAGGTAGGTCGTGCCGCCGACCCGCGGCATCTGCTCGCGGTCGCGCAGCCAGCCCGCCACCGACACGACGTCGATGGGCGCGCCGACCGTCGCGAGCGCGCTGCACGCCTCGTAGACCAGGCGGTTCGCCTCGCTGTAGAAGTGCTCGGACTGCAGGATCTCGGCCACGCGGTCGAGGGCGTCGCGGTCGAGCAGGATGGCCGACAGGACGGCCGCCTCGGCCTCGAGATCGTGGGGCGGCACGCGCCCGGCGATCACCGGCGGCTCGACGGGCTTGAAGGGCTGGCCGCGGCGCGGCCCGGTCTGCGTCATGGTGCCTCCAGAGCTTGTCCCGAGGTGGACCAGAGCTTGTACACAGTCTTTCCCCCGAAATGCGCGACGCCCCGCGAGACCGAGTGTCCGCGGGGCGCCACGGAGGGTCCCGCGTCCTGCGCGGGCTCCTCTCTCACGCGTGAGCTCCGCTCAGCTCTTCGCGACGACCTCGACCTGCACGTGGGCGTCGACCCCGGAGCCGATGCGGATCGGCACGGAGTACACGCCCACCTCCTTGATCGGCTCGAGGACGATCTTGCGGCGGTCGACCACGTGCCCCTTGGCCGCGAGCGCCTCTTCGACGTCGCGCGAGGTGACCGAGCCGTAGAGCTTGTCGCCCTCGCCGGCCGAGCACGGGATGGTGAGCTTCACGCCGCCGAGCACGTCGGCGAGCTTCTGGTTCTCGGTGCGCTGCTTCTGCGCACGGGTGAGTGCGACGCGCTTCTCGTGCTCGATGCGCGCCACGTTGTCCTTCGTCGCCATGGCGGCGAGGCCACGCGGCATCAGGAAGTTGCGGGCATAGCCCGGGCGCACGCGCACGAGATCGCCGCTCTTGCCGACGTTGGGCAGGTCCTCGGTGAGGACGACCTGGATGTTGCGAGCCATCGGGGCCTCCTTACTCGGCGAGGGTGAAGGGCAGGAGCGCGATGGTGCGCGCCTGCTTGATCGCCATCGTCACGGCCCGCTGGTGCTTGGCACAGGAGCCCGAAATGCGGCGCGGCACGATCTTGCCGCGCTCGGTCACGAAGTAGCGCAGGGCCTGGGGGTCCTTGTAGTCGATGAGGACGGCCTTGTCGGCGCAGAAGCGGCACACGCGCCGGCGCCCACGGCGACGCCACAGGGCGTCCACGCCGCGCTCGTCACCCATGTCGCGATCGCCGCCGCGGTCGCCGCGGTCGCGGTCGCGATCGCGCATGTCCATGCCGCCACCGCCCATGCGCCCATCGCGGCTGGGGGGCCTACCGAAATTGCCTTGGCTCATGGTCAAACCTCCGCCTCGTCGTCCGCGGCCCCGGCGCCGGCGCCGGCGCGGGCGTCCTCGTCCTCGTCGTCGCCCATCTCGTCGGGATCGCGCTCGCGCTCACGCCGCGAGCGGTCGGGCAGGGGCTGGTCGAGGCCGAGCTCGCGCTCGCGCGTCATGTCCGGCTCTTCCGGCTCCTCGGGGAGCTTGAAGGCGATGTCGATGTCCTCGGGGCGCACCGCGACGCTGTCGAGCGGCACGTTGTTGCGCAGCATGATCGTCTGGTAGCGGATGACCGGATCGGAGAGGCGCAGCTGGCGCTCGATCTCGCTCACCGTCTCGCCCTTGCCGAGGTACTTCCAGTACACGTAGATGCCGCGACGCTGGCGCTTGATGACGTACGCCAGGCGGCGCCGGCCCCACAGCTCCACGGCCTCGAGCTTGCCTGCGACCTTGATCACGTCCGCGATGCGCGTGGCGAGGGCGTCGGCGACGTCTTTGCTCACGCTCGGCTCGAGGATGTAGATCGTCTCGTATTCTCTGGCGCACCCGGGCGCCAATGCGATCTGACCCATCGTGTCTCCTCTTGGGAATTGCCCCGGAACGCGCCGCCCCCGCCGCGTTGCGGGGGCCGGTCGTCCGGAGCGAGAAGCCCGCACCAGGCTCAGTCGCGTGGTGCGGGACCGACCTTGCCCTGCCCGGTGCGCCCGCGAGATTCGTCGGCGTCCGGAGCGGGGACCGAGCTGCCGCGCGCGTCCCCGTCGGGTGACGGCTCCGGGCGTGGCTTCTTCGGCTTCGGTCGGGTGTTGCGCGTGTTCGCCGCGGCCGAAAAACCGCGGGCCGCGATGTCTAGCACAGTTTGTCCGGCGAGCTTCAACAATCGTGGCAGCTCGACCCGCTCCTCGGCGCTGAACGGCGCGAGCACGTAATCGGCCACGTCGCCCCAGCCCGGCGGCGGGCGGCCGATGCCGAAGCGCACCCGGCAGAAGTCCCCGTCGCCGCCGAAGCGGCTCATGATCGAGCGCAGCCCGTTGTGGCCCGCGTGCCCGCCGCCCTTCTTCAGGCGGATCTCCCCGAACGGAAGGTCGAGCTCGTCGTGGATGACGACCACGTCCGAGACGGCGCACTTGAAGAACGCGGCCGCCGGCTGCACGGCGTCGCCCGAGGCGTTCATGAAGGTGTCGGGCTCGAGCACGATCGGCGCCTCGGCGCCCCGCGCCGCAGCCGGCGGCCGCAGGCGCGCGATCCGCCCGGAGAACTTGGCGCGGAACGGCCCGTCGCCGCGCTCGGCGACGAGCCAGTCGGCCACCATGAACCCCACGTTGTGGCGGTGGCTCTCGTACTCGCGCCCGGGATTGCCGAGCCCCACGATGAGCAGCATGATCCGGTTGCGAGCGCGCGCCGGGCGCGATCGGAGCGCGCCTCACGCGCTCGGCCGGCGGTCGCGAGGGACCGCCACGCGGGGCGCACGGCCGACGACCGTGGCCCCGTCGATGCTGGCGCGCGGGCGCGAGAAGCTACTTCTTCTCGTCCTTCTTCTCGGGCTTCTTGTCGCCCTTGGCGTCCTCGGCCTTCGGGGCCTCGCCCTCGGCCGGCGCCGCCACGGCACCCTCGGCCACGACGGCCTCGCCGGGCTTCGGCTCCTCGATCTCCATCTTCGGCGCCTTGACGGTGACGAGGCGCATGTCGGCGGGCAGCTCGAGCTTGATGCCCGCGGGCAAGGTGAGGTCCTTCACCTTGAGCACGTTCTCCATCTCGAGCTCCGTGACGTCGATGACGATCGCCGGCGGGATGTCGGCGGGCAGGCACAGCACGGGCACCGTGCGCATGGTGGTGAGCAGCGTGCCGCCCTCGAGCTCGCCCTTGCTCTTGCCGGTGGTGCGGAACGGCACCTCGACGAGCAGCGGCTTCGTGACGTCGACCGCGACGAAGTCGGCGTGCAGCAGCGCGCGCGAGATGGGCTCGACGGTGAAGTCCTTGACCATCACCGTGCGCGGCGTGCCGCCCACGACGTCGAGCTCGATCACGCTGTTCCGACCGTGCTCCGAGTAGAGGATGCTCGTGAGCTCGCGCGGCGAGATGGCGAGCGACAGGGTCTCGGCGCCGCGCCCGTAGGCGACGGCGGGGATGGAGCCTGCGCGGCGCAGGCGACGGCTGGCGCTCTTGCCCCAGTCCTTGCGAGTCTCGGCCTTCAGCTTGGCAATCGTCGTGTCCATGTCTTCACCGGGGGGCAGCAGTGGGGCAGCGTGGGCTCAAACGAAGAGCGAGCTCACGGAGTCGGAATGATGAATGCGGCGGATGGCCTCGGCAAGGAGCGGCGCGATGCTCACCACCTTGATCTTGCCGCAGGCCGCGGCCGCTTCGGAGAGCGGGATCGTGTTCGAGACGATGACTTCCTCGATCGGCGAGTCGATCAGGCGCTTGACCGCGGGGCCCGAGAGCACGGCGTGCGTGACGCAGGCCGACACCTTCGAGGCGCCCGCGTTCACCAGCGCCAGGGCCGCGTTGCACATGGTCCCGGCCGTGTCGAGGATGTCGTCGATGATGACGCAGGCCTTGCCCTTGACGTCGCCGACGATGTTCATGACCTCGCTCACGTTGGCCTGCTCGCGGCGCTTGTCGACGATGGCGAGCGTGCCCTTCAGCCGCTTGGAGTAGGCGCGAGCGCGCTCCACGCCGCCCGCGTCGGGCGAGACCACGCAGCAACCCAGGTAGTGCTGGCGCAGGTGATCCTGCAGGAAGGCCGGCATCGCGAACAGGTGGTCGAAGGGCACGTTGAAGAAGCCCTGGATCTGCCCGGCGTGCAGATCGACCGCCACGACGCGGTTCACGCCCGAGGCCTCGAGCAGCTCGGCCACGAGGCGCGCCGTGATGGGTGTGCGGGGCGCCACCTTGCGGTCCTGGCGCGCGTAGCCGTAGTAGGGGATGACCGCCGTGATCGACCCGGCCGAGGCCCGGCGCAGGGCGTCGACCATGATGAACAGCTCCATCACGCGGTCGTTCACGGGCGCGCAGGTCGACTGCACCACGTAGGTGTCGCAGCCGCGCACGTTCTCCTCGATGACGCAGAAGGTCTCGCCGTCCGAGAACTGCGTGACGCGCGTGCGGCCGACGTTCGTGCCGAGGTACTGCGCGATCTCGGTCGCGAGCTTCGGGTTGGCGTTGCCCGAAAAGATGCTCATCGGCTTCGACAGCATGGCAGGACTCCTCGGGTACGCGCGCGCCGTGGCTCTTCGGGACGGACCACCCCTAGGAAAAGGGGCGCCGCTTATAGCGAGCGGACTCCGCTGAGTCAAGGTGGGCCACGCGGCCGGTACCCGACCCGCGCCTTCTGCTAGCGTGGGGCCCGGTGCCCCGTCTCGCGCTCCAAGGCCTCGATCCCATTGCCCTCGCCGCCCACCAGGTCGCGCGCGACGTCGCGGCCACGCGGCGCTTCCCGTTCTTGCTCGAGCGCAAGCGGGCGCGCATGCGGGTCTCGCCCTTCGCGTTCCTGCGCGGCGCCCTGCCGCTCTACGCGGAGCTGCTCGCGCGCGTGCCCGAGCTCGGCCGCGGCCCGGACGGCAGCGGGTGGATCGCGGCCGACCTACATTTCGAGAATTTCGGGGCTTTTCGCCCCGAGTCGTTCCAGGAAGAGGACCAGCGCCCCCGCCCCAGGCGGCGGACCATCACCTTCGGGATGAACGACTTCGACGAGGCGGTCGTGGGCCCGTTCCGCTTCGACGTGCAGCGCCTGCTCGTGAGCCTGCTCCTGGCGAGCCGCGAGCTGCACTGGACCGGCGGACGGGCGCTCGCCCTCGGCGACGCCCTGCTCGAGGGCTACTGCAGCCGGCAGATCCCGCCGACGCCCCGCCCCGTGCGCGAGCTGTGCGAGCGGGCGCGGGCCCGGACCCGCCGGGCCCTGCTCGACGCCCGCACCGAGCTCCACCGCGGGCGGCGGCGCTTCGTGCGCGGGGCGCGCTACGTGGAGGTGTCCGGGCGGCTCGGGCGCCTCGCCGAGCGCGCGTTCGCCGGGTACGCCGCGGCGGTCGCGGGCCACGAGCGCTTCGACGCGGGCGCCTTCGAGGTCGAGGACGTCGCCTTTCGCGTCGCGGGCACGGGCAGCCTCGGGGCGCTGCGCCTCGGCATCCTGACGCGCGGCAAGGGTGGGACGGACGGGGCCTGGCTCTTCGACCTGAAGGAGGAGGGCGCCCCCGTCGCGGCCGCGCTCGGGCTCGGCTCGAAGCTCCGCCCCGCCGAGCGCGTCACGACCGCGATGCACGCCTGCATGGCGCCCGTGCCGCGCATGCTCGGCACGGCGCGCCTCGAGCGCCGCTCGCTGCTCGTCCGGCGCCTGACACCCCAGGAGGACAAGCTCGATCTCGGTGGCATCGCCGCCGCCGACCTCGAGCCGCTCGCCGCCCACCTCGGCGCGCTCACCGCCCAGGCCCACACCCGCGGCGCCGGTCGCCCGACGCCCCGCTGGAAGCGCGCCGAGCGGGCCGCGCTCGTGGAGCGGGCCATCGTGGCCGCCGGCGTGCACGAGTCGGCGTACCTCGCCTACTGCCGGCTCACGGCGGAGTGAGCAGCTGTCAGGACGTCAGTTGCAGGAGCCCTTCTGCCCCGGCTGACTCGCGGCCGGATCGACCGGGATGCGATCCTTGCACCCCTTCAGGGTCGGGTTGTCGCGGCAGAACTCGGCCTGGATCTCGGCGGGCTCGATGGCGTTGAACTCGCGCCCGTTGTTGACGACGAAGGTCGGGCTGCCGTCGATGTGCATGCCGTCGGCGAGCACGAAGTCGGCCTTCAAGAGGTCCTTGCCTTCGCCGTCCACGCACGCCTGGAGGACCTTCGGGTCCATCCCGGACTCCGTCGCGCAGCCCTCCCAGGCGGTGCTCTTGTAGTCCTTGCTGCGGCAGGCGAGGTACTTCATGAACTGCGCGTCGGCGGCGTACTTCGCGACGGCGCAGCGCTCGCGCAGATCCTCGGCCACCTCGGCCGGCCCGTGCATCGAGCGCAGCTCGCCGCCCGAGGCGTCGCCGATGAAGCGCACGTTGAGGGTGAGCTCCTTGCCGAATTGCTCGACGATGCGCTGGGTCGCGATCATCGCCTTGGCGCCGTAGGGGCACTGCGACATGACGAAGAGGTCGAGCGTCTGGGGCTTCGCCTCGCGGCACGCCTTCTCGAGCTTGCAGTCCGAGTCGCTGCAGTCGACCGCGGCGTCGCCGTCGTCGTCGGCGCGGTTGTCGCAGAGCTCGGCCGTGGGGTCGAACTCGCCGCCGATGGCGAGCGAGCGGTACTTGCCGACCGGGACGAGGAAGCGCGCGAGCGCGGCCACGGCGTCCGCGTCCTTCTCGAGCTCCGCCGCGTCGAGCAGCACCGCGGGCAGGAGCCTGAAGGCGGGGCCGGCGGCGCGGAGCTCGGCGTAGAGGGCCTTGCCGCGCTCGCTCGAGTAGTCGACGTTCTCGACCACGAGGCCGCCGATCTCGCCCTTCAACCGGGGCTCGAGCTCCGCCAGATCGCACTCCTTGCAGCGCTGGTCGGAGAGGAACACGGCGTGCACCGGCGGCGGCACGGGCAGGCTCGTGCACTGGGCTGGCTTCTGGCCCTTCCAGGCGTCGCAGGTCGCGCGCACCAGATCGCGCGGCTTGCGCCCGCCCTCGTAGGGCTTGCCGTCGAGGAACATGGTGGGTGAGCCCTGCACGCCGCGCGTGCGCGCCTCGGCGAAGGAGGCCGCGAGCAGCTTCTGCCCCTCGTCGCCCTCGACGCAGCTCGCCACGCGCGCGGCGTCGATGCCCGCCTGGGTCGCGCACTCGCGCCAGTTCTCGGCCACGGCGCGCGGGTTCTCGTTCTGGCACGCGACCAGGTCGAGGAAGCGGTCGGGCGCCACCTTCGCCGCGCAGATCTGCGCGAGGTCGCCCTTCACCTCGCTCGGTCCGTGCATCGACTCGAGCGCGCCGGCCTCGCCGTCGCCGATGAACGCGAGCTTGACGTTGAGGTTGCCGCCGAGCTGCTTCTTCGCGGCGATGACCGCGCTCTCGGCCTCGACGCCGTAGGGGCACTGCGACATCACGTAGAGCTCGAGGGTCGGCGCGTCCACGGCGCGGGCCGCGTCGGACGAGGCCTTGCCGGGCGCGGGGCCGGACTTGTCGCAGCCGGGCGCGAGCGCGGCGAGGCAGAGCACGAGCGCGAGGGGAACGGTCGCGGGGCGGAGGATCACGCGCGGAGGCTAGCGCAGGGTCCGGGGCCGTGCGAGTCGCATTGTTGCTCCGGTCGGCGACACCCTGACCACCCGGACCTACACCCCGAGCGGCCGGGCGCTTTCTGTGCTTGCTCGGCGGGTGGCGGTCTGATGGTCTGGAGGTCTCCCCGCGCCCTTGGAGGTGTTATGCGACTCTCGGTTCTGCTCCCCGCAACGTTCGTCCTGGCTCTCGTTTCCGGCACGGCCCTGGCCGACCGCACGAACGAGGACCTCCGCCCGACTGCCACCCCGCGGCACGAGCAGACCCGCGTGCTGCGCGACCGCTACGCGCACCGCGACAAGACCGTGGACCGCGTGCACCGCGACAAGGCGCGCCACGACCGCTCGAAGGTCAAGAACCAGCGCGCCGAGCCGCGCATCAACTGCGCCGACGACAGCTGCGGCAGCGCGGTACACGGCGTCCAGAAGGAGAGCGCGCGGCACGGCGGCGGCAGCGCCGACGCCCGCCGTCCGGCGGTCCTCACCGCTCGGGCCTCCGCACGCGTGAACTGCTCGCCCCAGGACGACACCTGCGGCACCCAGAGCACCAGGTCCCAGCCCTCCGACCGCGCCAAGAGCGAGAAGGCCCACAAGATGAGCCCCGGCCAGCTCGAGCAGATGCACAAGGCCTTCCTGCGCCTGATGCAGAAGGCGTGCGAGCGCCGCGGCCGGCAGTGCGGCGGCGAAGGCGAGTGACGACGACGCGGGCTGCGTAGAGGCGCTCGAGGGCGGCGCGCGCCGGGCGACCGGCGCGCGCGCCAGTGTCCGCCCGAGACCACGCAGCGACGCGGACGTGGCGGGGCGGCGGTGAGCTACGGCCGCTTCGGCACGGCGTCCACCGCGAGCACGGCGAGGTCGTCGGCCCCGAGGCCGCGCGCGAGCAGGGCGTCCATGCGCGCGGCGAGCGCGGGGAGGATCGACAGCGGGCGGTCGCCCGCGGCCTCGAGCATCAGGCCTGCGTCCTTGCGCGCCATGGCGAGCTCGAAGCTCGCCCGGTAGTCGCCCTGGGCCATGCGCTCGCCCCGGTACGACAGGGTCGCGGCCGGGTTGAACTTGGCGAACAGGCCGAGCGCGTCCGGCGCGGGCACGCCGAGCGCGGTCGCCAGCGCGAAGACGTCGGCGAGCCCGGCGGTCACCGCGAAGATCATGGCGTTGCCGAACAGCTTGTAGGCGGCGGCGAGGTCGGGCCGCTCGCCGAGGTACTCGAGCGTGCCGGTCATCGCGGCGAGGGCCGGAGTCGCCGCCTCGGCCAGGACCCGCGGGCCGGCGAGCAGCATGATGCCCCGCCCCTCGCGGCACATCTGGGGCGACATGAAAACGGGCGCGTGCAGAAAGGCGCGCCCCTCGGCCGCGAGCGCCCGCGCCCGGCGCGCCGTGCCCGCCGGCGAGGTCGTCGTGTGGTCGACGAGCACGGCCGCCGGCGCGAGCCCGGGCGCACACGCCGCGAGCACGGCGTCGACCGCGGCGTCGTCGCGCACGGCTACGTGCACGCGCTCCACGCCGGCCACGGCCTCGGCCGCGCTTGCGGCCACCGTCGCCCCGAGCGCCCCGAGCGCCTCGGCCTTGGCGCGGGTGCGGTTCCAGACCCGCACCTCCGCGCCGCGGCGCACGGCCGCCTCCGCCAGGCCCGCCCCGATGAGACCCGTGCCCAGAAACGCGAGCTTCGCCATCGCCGCCTTCATGCCATCCCGAGCTCCGGACCGCCACGAGTCGGTGCCGCTCGCGCTCGAAACCGCTTGACGGCCCGGGACGCAGGATTAGGTTGCGCGCCGCTGGTGTCCCCCCGCTCCACGTTCTGGGAGGGCGCCACCCCGGTCGAACCCAGGGAGAGGTCGCCGGGCAGGGTCGGGCGACGCCCCAGGCGCGCAACGGACGTTCAGCGCCGCGCGGTCGGGGTGACGGGTCCGACCCACGTCAGCGCCAAGGAGACAGCCATGAAAATCAGGCCACTTCACGATCGCCTCGTAGTCAAGCGCCTCGCGAGCCAGGAGACCACCAAGGGCGGCATCATCATCCCCGACACCGCGAAGGAGAAGCCGATCGAGGGCAAGGTCGTCGCGGTGGGCAACGGGCGGGTCCTCAAGGACGGCAAGCTCCGCGCGCTCGAGGTGAAGGTCGGCGACACCGTGCTGTTCGGCAAGTACAGCGGCACCGAGATCAAGCTCGACGGTGAAGAGCACATCATCCTGCGCGAGGAAGACGTCCTCGCCGTGACGAAGAGCGAGAAGTGACGCCGAGCCTGCGCGCTCGCCGGAGGAACGCATCATGACTGCCAAGCAAATCGTATTCAGCCGCAACGCTCGCGCCGCCGTGCTCCAGGGCGTCAACGTGCTCGCCAACACCGTCAAGGTGACGCTCGGCCCCAAGGGCCGCAACGTCGTCATCGAGAAGAGCTGGGGCTCGCCGACGGTGACCAAGGACGGCGTGACCGTGGCCAAGGAGATCGAGCTCAAGAACAAGCTCGAGAACCTCGGCGCCCAGATGGTGCGCGAGGTCGCGTCGCGCACGAGCGACAAGGCCGGCGACGGCACCACGACGGCGACCGTGCTCGCGCAGGCGATCTACGGCGAGGGCATCCGCCTGGTCGAGGCCGGCCACAACCCGATGGCGTTGAAGCGCGGCATCGACGGCGCCACCGAGCTCATGGTCGCCGAGCTCAAGAAGATGTCGGTGGCCACCAAGGACCGCAAGCAGATCGCCCAGGTCGCGACCATCAGCGCGAACGGCGACGAGGCGGTCGGCAACATCCTCGCCGACGCCATGGAGAAGGTCGGCAAGGAAGGCGTCATCACCGTCGAGGAGAACAAGAACGTCGAGACGGTGCTCGAGACCGTCGACGGCATGCAGTTCGACCGCGGCTACATGTCCCCGTACTTCGTCACGAAGGCGGACAAGATGACGGCCGAGCTGACGAACCCGCTCATCCTCGTCTACGAGAAGAAGCTCTCGGCGATGAACGACCTCTTGCCGCTGCTCGAGATGGTGGTCAAGACGCAGCGCGAGTTGCTCATCATCGCCGAAGACCTCGAGGGCGAGGCGCTCGCGACCCTGGTCGTGAACAAGCTCCGCGGCACTCTCAAGGTGTGCGCGGTCAAGGCGCCGGGCTTCGGCGACCGCCGCAAGGAGATGCTGAAGGACATCGCGATCCTGACGAACGCGACGCCCTTCATGGAGGACCTCGGCCGCAAGCTCGAGAGCGCGACGATCAGGGATCTCGGCACGGCCAAGCGCGTGGAGATCGACAAGGACAACACCACCATCGTCGACGGCGCCGGCGACAAGGCTCAGATCAAGGGCCGCATCGAGGCCATCCGCAAGCAGATCGACGACACGACCAGCGACTACGACAAGGAGAAGCTCCAGGAGCGCCTGGCGAAGCTCGCCGGCGGCGTCGCCGTGGTGCGCGTGGGCGCCTCCACCGAGAGCGAGATGAAGGAGAAGAAGGCGCGCGTCGAGGACGCACTGCACGCGACGCGTGCGGCCGTCGAGGAGGGCGTTCTGCCCGGCGGCGGCGTGGCCCTCATCCGCGCCAGGAAGGCCCTCGAGTCGTTGAAGTACGGCGACGAGCGCGACTACGGCGTGCGCATCCTCGCCGACGCCGTGACCTGGCCGCTGCGCCAGATCGCGCAGAACGGCGGCCTCGACGGCTCCGTCGTGCTCGAGAAGGTCCAGGGCGGCAAGGGCGCCTTCGGCTTCAACGCCGCGACGGAGACCTACGAGGATCTGGTCAAGGCCGGCGTCATCGACCCCACCAAGGTCGTGCGCCACGCCCTGCAGAACGCCGCCAGCGTCGCGGGCCTCATGCTCACGACCGAGGCGCTCATCGTCGAGAAGCCGAAGAAGGACAAGGCCAAGGGCGGCGGCGGCGGCGGCGGCGGCATGGGCGGCATGGGCGGCATGGGCGGCATGGGCGGCATGGGCGGCATGGGCGGCATGGACGACATGGACTTCTGAGGGAGGGGGGCCCGCGAGGCGGAGCCCCTCACCCAGCCCGAGCGACCGCCCGACCGAAGGCCGGCCCCGTGCCGGCCTTCGGCGTTTTGTGCCCACGCCGCCGACGCGGCGCAAGAAGACACGACCCGGCGCAAGAATTGCGCGCGCACGCGAGGCCCGGTCGTTGCATCCCCGGATTCCGCGCACCTCCGAGTTTGGCAAAGACCTTGCCAAGGTCGCCGCCCGGGGGACTCCGAGGTGAACGAGTGAACGGCTACCGGATCGTCAGGCGGGACCAGTTCGGGCCCGTGACCTTTCTCTGGGATGTGGAAGCACCGCGGGTGGCGCGCGCCGCCCAGCCCGGTCACTTCCTCATGACGCGCATCGATGCCACCGGCGAGCGCATCCCGCTCACCGTGGCGGACTTCGATGCCGAGCGCGGGACGGTGACGGTGGTCATCCAGGCGGTGGGCAAGACCACCCGGCAGATGATGGCCCTGCCGCAGGGGTCGAGCATCCTCGACTTCGTCGGGCCGCTCGGCGTGCCGAGCCACGTGCAGACGGTCGGCAAGGTGGTGCTCGTCGGGGGCGGCCTCGGGGTCGCGCCCATTTTCCCGCAGCTGCGCGCCCTCAAGCTCGCGGGCAACACCACGTTCTCGATCCTCGGCTTCCGCAACAAGGACCTCGTCTTCTGGGAGGACAAGTTCCGGCGCTACTCGGACGAGGTCTTGCTCGCGACCGACGACGGCTCGGCGGGCCGCAAGGGGCTCGTGACCGACGTGTTGCGCGACCTGTGCCGGGAGCACAAGGACATCGCACAGGTCGTCGCGATCGGCTCCCTGCCGATGATGCGCGCCTGCGCGAACATCACGCGCGAGCTCGGCATCCGCACGCTCGTCAGCCTGAACTCGATCATGGTCGACGGCACGGGCATGTGCGGCAGCTGCCGCGTCACCATCGGCGGCGAGATGCGCTTCGCGTGCGTCGACGGTCCGGACTTCGACGGGCACCAGGTCGACTTCGACGAGCTCATCCTGCGCCAGAAGCGCTTCGAGCGCGAAGAGAAGGAGTCGCTCGACCGCTACGAGCGCGAGAACGCGCTCGTGGCCGCCATGGGGCGCCCCGCCGAGGCGCGCGCCGAGCGCCACGTGCACCTGCCCTTCGCTCCCGGCGAGGTGCCGATCCCGCTGCCGGCCGAGTCGCGCCCGGTGGTGAAGAACATCCGCACCATCCAGAAGACGCGCACAGCCATGCCCGAGCAGCCGGCACAGGTGCGGGCCCACAACTTCCTCGAGGTGAACCTCGGCTACGGCCAAGACGACGCCAAGGGCGAGGCGAACCGCTGCCTCTACTGCAAGAAGCCCCGCTGCGTGCCCGGCTGCCCCGTCGGCATCGACATCCCGGCCTTCATCCGGGCCGTCTCGCGCCAGGATCTGCGCACCGCGTACAAGGTGCTCAAGGCCTCGAACGCCCTGCCCGCCGTGTGCGGCCGCGTGTGCCCGCAGGAGAGCCAGTGCGAGGCGACCTGCATCGTCGGCAAGAAGCTCGAGCCCGTGGCCATCGGCCGGCTCGAGCGCTTCGTCGCCGACTTCGCGATGTCGCAGGGCTGGGACGACGCCGACCGTGCGGCACCGACCGGCCACAAGGTCGCCATCGTGGGCTCGGGGCCGGCCGGCCTCGCGTGCGCCGGCGATCTCGTCAAGCACGGCGTGGACGTCACGATCTACGAGGCCCTGCACGTGGCGGGCGGCGTCCTCAAGTACGGCATCCCCGAGTTCCGCCTGCCCGACAACATCATCGACATCGAGGTCGAGTCGCTGCGCAAGCAGGGGGTGAAGATCGAGCTCGACGCGGTCATCGGCAAGCTGCTCACCGTGCCGCAGCTGCTCGGCGAGCTCGGCAACCAGGCCGTCTTCATCGCGACCGGCGCGGGCTCGCCGAAGTTCATGAACATCCCGGGCGAGAGCCTGAACGGCGTGTTCAGCGCCAACGAGTTCCTGACGCGCGTGAACCTGATGCGCGGCTTCGAGCGCCCGATCTACGACACGCCGGTCGGCATGGGCCGGCGCGTGGCCGTGGTCGGCGCAGGCAACACCGCGATGGACGCGGCGCGCGTCGCCTTGCGCATCGGCGCCGAGAAGGTCTTCATCGTGTACCGGCGCAGTCAGAAGGAGTCGCCGGCGCGCGTCGAGGAGCTCCACCACGCGATGGAGGAAGGCGTCGAGTTCCTGTGGCTCACGGCCCCGGTGCGCGTGCTCGGCACCGAGGGCGGCTGGGTGAAGGGCTTCGAGGTGCAGACCTGCGCGCTCGGCGAGCCGGACGCCTCCGGCCGGCGCCGCCCGGTGCCGCAGCCGGGCACCGAGCGCGTGCTCGACGTCGACACCGTGATCTGCGCCCTCGGCACGAGCGCGAACCCGGTCATCGCGCAGACGACCCCGGGTCTCAAGACCAACAAGTGGGGCTACATCGAGGCCGACGCGAAGACCGGAGCGACCTCGCTGCCGGGCGTCTACGCCGGCGGTGACATCGTGACCGGCGCGGCGACCGTCATCCTGGCGATGGGCGCGGGTCGCAACGCCGCCAACGCCATCCTCGAGCAGCTCGGCCTCAAGCAGCCCGCCGCGCCGGCCGCCGCGCCCGCCGACGGCAACGACGACGACGACGACGACGCCAACTGAGGCCCCGCCCGGAGGAGATACGACCGATGGCTTCCACCTGCCCCAAGTGCCGCGCAGTCGTCGCCGAAGACGTCGTGTGCTGCGCCGACCTCGTCTACACCTGGAAGTGCACCGCCTGCCACAAGGTCTCGAGCGGCTTCGCCGTGCCGTACGGCAAGTGCTTCATGTGCGGCGGCACGCTCGAGCTCGTCGAGGCCCGCGACTTCCCCGAGCCGATGCGGGTCGCGCCCATCCGCGACGCCGTGCAGTTCGAGCTCAACGCCTACCACTTCTACCGGCTGGCGCTGACCAAGGTGCAGGATGCGCTGCAGCGCGAGGTGCTGACCCAACTCTACCAGCACGAGCTCGACCACCTGCACACGCTCCAGGAGCGCTACCACACGCACCTGGCCGACGACGTGCTCAAGCTGCGGCCCGAGAGCGACGCCTTGCTCGCGGACGAGCTCTTCCAGGGCATCGATCTCACCGACCCGCGCGGCGGCCCCCTCGCGCTCTACGACCGGGCCATCGAGATGGAGCGGCGGACCCTCGTGCACTTCGAGAAGCTCGCGAAGAGCCTTCCGGCGGGCATGGAGCGCGACGTATGCCAGGAGCTCGCCGCCGAGGAAGAGGAGCACGTCGCGATGCTCGAGACCGAGCGGGCCCAGTTCGAGGGCGAGTAGGGCGAGCGGGGCCGCGCACCGCGAGCTTGCGGGGCCTTTTGACGGTCCCGCCTCGGGGGCGCTATGCTCGCGGGTCCCATGTCGGAAGCCCTCGCCGCTCGCCTCGGGCGCGATTTCCAGCGCGGCGACATCCTTTTTCGCGAGGGTGATCCCGGCGACGTCATGTACGTCATCCAGTCCGGCTGCGTGCGCATCACGAAGCGCATCGACGGACAGGAGGCGACCATCGCCGAGCTGCGCGCCGGCGAGTGCGTGGGCGAGGTGGCCCTCTTCACGAACCGCGCGCGCTCCGCGACCGCCGTGGTGGTGCAGCCCACGCGCTGCATCATCATCGACGTCGTGACGCTCGAGCTCATGGTGACCAAGAGCCCGGAGATCGCCGTGCGCTTCATCCGGTCGCTCGCCGCGCGCCTCGAGGACTCGAACGCCAAGCTCCAGATCCTCGCCCACCGCGACAGCCGCACGCGCTTCGTGCTCGCGGTCGCGCACCACGCCCAGCACTCGATCGAGCAGACGCCCGAGGGCGCCTGGATCCGCCGCTCCATCGGCGACGTGGCGGTCGAGGCCGCCGTGCCCGAGCACGAGATCGCGGAGATCGCGCGGCGTCTCATCCGGCTCGACCTCATCCGCGTGGACCAGACCGGCATCCTGGTGCCGAACGTCCAGCGCCTCTACGAGTTCGTGGAGTTCGCCGATGGCTGAACGGATGACGCCGGTCGGGCCGAGCTCGGGCGGCGCCGACGGTCGGTCGGGGCGAGCGCGTCGCGTCCGTTTGCCGCAAGTTGGGCGCATCGGCTACAAGTTCGCGTACAATCCCCCACGGGCGCGGGCCGCGATGTTGCGACCCGACGCAGCGGCGAGACAAGCGAGGCCTGATGGAGCTTAGGGTTCTCGGATGCCACGGAGGTGAAACGCCCCGGCACCGCACGACGGCCTTCCTGGTCGACGACCGGCTCGCCATCGACGCGGGCTGTCTCACGAGCCGCCTCGAGCTCGAGGATCAGGCGAGGTTGAAGGCCGTGGTCGTCAGCCACGCGCACCTCGACCACATCCGCGATCTGGCCACCATCGCCGACAACCGGTGCCAGCTCGAGAGCGGCTCGCTCATCGTCGCCGCCACACGCGCCACCATCGAGCACCTGCGCGCACACTTCTTCAACGACAAGCTCTGGCCCGACTTCACGCTCATCCCCGCGGGCGACGGGCCGACCATCGTGTTCCAGGAGATCTCGCTCGAAACGCCGACCAGCGTGATCGGCTACCGCGTGACCGCGGTGCCCGTGAGCCACACCGTGGACACGGCGGGCTTCGTCATCGACGACGGCAAGACCGCGCTCGGCTTCAGCGGCGACACCGGGCCCACCGACCGCTTCTGGCAGATGCTGAACGCCGAGCCGCACCTGAAGGCGCTGCTCATGGAAGTGAGCTTCCCGAACCGCGCGCAGGGCCTGGCCGAGATCTCGGGACACCACACGCCCGCCACGCTCGAGGCCGATCTGCGCAAGTACCGCGCGCCCGAGAGCTTGCCGACGCTGCTCTACCACATCAAGCCGCCCTTCCAGGCGGAGGTCGAGAAGGAGTGCGCCCGCATCAAGGGGCTCAACATCCAGGTGCTCGACCTCAAGGATCAGTTCATCCTGTAGGGCTCCCGCTAGGGGTCGGGCTCCAGGGGCTCGGCTCCAGGGGGCTCGCTCCGGCCGCGGTGGCTTCGGGGGACCGGGCCCGCGTGCTGTCGCCGAGGCGACGCGACGGCGCGCGCCCGCCATCCGGCCGTCCGGCGCGTAACCAAGTGCCACCTTCGTTTCGGTCTACCCGGGGTTGGCTACGCGCCGGCGCCTGCCGCGGCCTCGAGCTCGCGCGACGCGGCCCCAAGTGCGCGGGCTCTCCAACCACGTGACCGATCTCGAGCCCGGAGCCCGGAGCCTGGAGCCCGGAGCCTGGAGCCCGGCCCGGAGCCCGGCCGGAGCCCGGAACTGGTGCCGGAGCCCGGCGCCCGCCCCGGCCTACTGCTCGCCGTGGTCGTCGCGGGGCGGTTTGCGAGCGCTCGCGGCCGGGTTCACGGTCTCGGGTGCGCGCTGCGTGGTGCGCTGGCGACGCCGGGGCTTGGCGGCGTCCTCGAGGGTGTCCTCGTCGTCCTTGCGGTCCTCGACGCGCGCGAGCACGACGGTCGTGTTGTCGTTGCCGCCGGCCGCGTTGGCGCGCGCGATGAGCTGATCGCACACCTCGTCGAGCGACAGCTCGGCGCTGCACACCTCGAGGATCTCCTGGTCGGTGATCATCCCGTTGAGTCCGTCGGAGCAGAGCAGATAGAGGTCGCCCGCGCGTGTCTCGGTCGTGAGGAGGTCGACGACGACGTCGGGCGCCATGCCGAGCGCACGCGTGATGACGTTGGTCGGCAGCTGACTCACCTCTTCGGCCGAGAGCCAGGGGGCGATCTCGGTCACCTCGCTGACGAGCGAGTGGTCGGTGGTGAGCTGCGCGATGCTGCCGGCGCGCAGGCGGTAGCAACGGCTGTCGCCCACGTGCCCCACGATCGCGTGCTTGGCGTCCGGCGTGAACATGACGGCGACGACCGTCGTGCCCATGCCGGCCTCGGACGGCGAGCGGCTCGCGCGGCGGAAGACGACCTGGTTCGCGAGGCGCACCGCGGCCACGATGCAGTTCTCCTCCTCGGTGAGCTCGGTGTCGTACGGAAAGGGCCAGGTGCGGTCGGGCCCCACGGTGTGGACGTAGAAGTCCTTGATGGTCGCCACCGCGAGCTGGCTCGCGACGTCCCCGGAGAGGTGCCCGCCCATCCCGTCGGCCACCGCCCCGAAGCGGAACTCGGGAAAGAGCAGGAGCGAGTCTTCGTTGCGATCGCGCACGAGGCCGACGTGCGTCTTTCCGGCGAAGCGCGCTCGCATGGGCTGGACGATAGTAGACTTCTCCCCCGCTGCGCACGCAAGCGTTACCGGCGCATCACGGGCCCGAAGGGCTTGACAGCGCGCGCCGGTCAACTAGTCTTGCCGGGCCTGTTTTCCCGGAAGGCCGCGAGGCCCCCGGGCGGGTGAATCGAGCGGCGCCCCCCGCCGCTCGGCTCGCAAGCGTACTGGGGGATCGTCTAACGGCAGGACGCCAGACTCTGGATCTGGCTATCAAGGTTCGAATCCTTGTCCCCCAGCCCAGCGACGGCTCGCAGCACGCTGCCGCGGGTCGCCGAGGGGCAACCCTGGTCCCATCGTCTAGCGGTTAGGACATCGGCCTCTCACGCCGGTAACCCGGGTTCGATTCCCGGTGGGATCGCCAGCAGCACCGAAGCGGAGCGCACGGTCGCCCTCAGCCCGCGTCGGGCGGGCGCGGGGCCACGTGCTCGACGAAGTAGCGCAGCACCTCGCGCGCAGAGATCATGCCCACGAGCCGCCCCGCGCGGACGACCGGCGCGTGGTGGATGCGGCGACGCCGCAGGAAGGCCATGACCTCGTCGGCGGCGGTGAACTCGTCGATGACCTCGGCGGGCGAGCTCATGAGCTCGCCCGCGGTGGTGCTCGCCGGGCGCTGCTCGACGAGCGCGATCATGACGTCGGTCGCGCTCACGAAGCCGAGGACGCCGTCGTCGGGACCGACGACCGGCAGCCCGCTCCAGCTGCCCCGACCGAGGGCGTCGGCCAGCGCGACGAGCTCGGTCTCGACGGTGATGCGTGGCACCGGCGCCGCCATGATCTCGCGCGCGTGACCCTTCACGCCGGCGACGATACCGCGGGCACCGACCAAGCTCCAGCCCGAGCGCTCTTCAGGGGCGGCTCGGCCGGTTGCTGCGGCTGGGCCGCTCGCTCCCCGGCGCGCCCGCGCTCACCGAGCGGCGCCGCAGGTAGGGCCGCAGGTCGGCCGCGAGGTTCGGTCCCTTGGCGACGAAGTGCGTGCCCAGCTGCCGCAGCAGGCGCACGTCCTGCTCGCTCACGCCCGCGCTCACGGTGACGACCGTGGTGGCGTCGGCGATGTGGGTGCCGCGCAGGTACATGCAGAGCTCGATGCCGTTCATGTCGGGCATGTTGACGTCGAGCAGCATGACGTCGGGCGGGCGGTCGGTGAGGGCCTCGATCGCCACGGCGCTCGACGCGGCGTGGCGGATCTCGGCATCGCGCACCAGATCGACCACCACCGCCTCGAGCAGGCGGCACATCGTCGGATCGTCGTCGACGATGAGGACGGAGAGCGGTC
Source organism: Myxococcales bacterium (assembly GCA_016212965.1). Classification (GTDB taxonomy): domain Bacteria; phylum Myxococcota_A; class Polyangia; order Polyangiales; family Polyangiaceae; genus JACRDA01. Next base: position 27,625 of record JACRDA010000203.1, on the reverse strand, counting down.
GGCGCGAGGCCGGCGGGTCGCTCTCCTGGCGCGAGCGCCGCTCGATGGAGCGCAGGCGCCACGAGAGGTCCTCGATGTCCTGCGGCCGCGCGCCGGGCGACTTCGCGAGCAGCGAGGCGACGAGATCGTCGAGCTCCTGCGGCACCTCGGCGCGTGCGCTGCGCACGTGCGGCGCCGGGCGCTGCAGGTGGCCCTCCAGCGTCTTGAGCAGGCTCGGCCCCGTGAAGGGCTGCTCGCCCGTCAGTACCTCGAAGGCGATGACCCCGAAGGCGTAGAGGTCGACGAGGTGCAGGGCACCGGCGCTCACGGTGCCGCGGATCGACTCCGGCGCCATGTACGCGGGGGTCCCGGCCACGGTCAGCGTGCCGTCGGGGGAGTTGAGCACGCACTCGGGCACACCGAGCCCGAGGTCCATGAGCACGATGCGCCCCTCGGGCGCGAGCATGATGTTGGCAGGCTTGAGGTCGCGATGCGCGAGCCCGGCTCGGTGCAAGGCGCCGAGCCCGTCCGCGACGCCGGTCAGCACCTCGAGGGCCTCGTCGACGGGGAAGAGCTCGCCGACCTCGCGCCGCGTCGCGAGGTGCGTCTCGAGCGAGGCGCCGTACACGCGCTCCATCACGAGGTACTGGATGCCGCGGTGCATGCCGAGGCAGTGGATGGCGACGAGCGCGGGGTGCCGGATGCACGCGGTGGCGCGCGCCTCGGCGCGCAGGACCTCGGCCGGGACGGTGGGCACGTTGGCCTTGACGGCGACGCTGCGGTCGAGGGTCAGGTCGTGGGCCTCGAAGACCTGGCCCATGCCGCCCTCGCCGAGCACGCGCAGGATGCGGTAGGCGCCGCTCAGGACCTCGCCGATGCCGAAGACGTGCGCGTGCGCCTCGCCGACCGGGCCCGACGCGGACGGGGCGGCGGATTGCTCCGCCGCCGCGCCGACGGAGGGGAGCGTCGGGCCGTACTGGTTCGCCATGGCGTGCGTGCGCGGGCGCCGCACCGCGCCCAGTCCTTCGGTGCGCGGGGATTTTTCGCGCCACGGCACGCGCCGTCAAGCTGCATCGGCCGCGCCGCTCGGTGTCCGGAGCCGGCCGGCGCGCGGGCGCGGCCGGCCACGCGCTCTCAGCCTCCCCAGCGGTCGCTGCGCCGGTCGGCGCCGCTCGGCGGGACGTAGGCGCGCCGCGGGTACGCGGTCTCGACGGTGGGCGGGCCGTCGTCGCGCAGCACGACGAAGCGGTAGCGCACGAGGCCCCCGGCCGAGCGCTCGAAGCCGACGTCCCCCTCCCACAGGTTCGGCGACACGTAGCGGAGCAGCGGGGCCTTGGCGAAGTCCCAGGCGCCGAGCTCGGGAGCGTCCCCCACGACGGCGATGCGCTCGCCGGGCTGGGTGGCGTAGCCGTTCAGCTGGAAGGTGACCGAGGTCCCGGGCACGGGCGGCTCGACGACCGCGTGCGAGAGCACGAGCACGTCGTCGCTCGCGAGGTCGAGCTTGGCGACGTGGCCCCCCGACACGGCGATGCGCCGGCCGGTGAGAACGCACGCGTAGTCGCCGTCGGGCAGCGCCGTGCGCACGGGCCCGATGCTGCGCGCCGCGCCGCGGTTGAACACGGCCAGGCACACGCAGGCGCCCCAGCCGCGCTCGAAGGCGTAGGTGTCGGAAGTGAGCCAGCGCGGCTGGTGGTAGCCGCGCTGGATGGCCGGGTTGTCGCGCCGCAGGCGCGCCAGGCGCGCGACGGCACAGTAGAGCGGGCTCTGGGTGTCCCACCGGTCCATCATGGGGCGGTTGTAGGGGTCGGCGCCGCCGTTCGTGTCGTCGTGCAGGTACTGCTCGGTGCCGTAGTAGATGCAGGGAATGCCGCGCGCGACCATGACGAGCGCGACGGCCATCTCGAGGCGCCGCGCCGTCGCGCCCACGGACTGGAAGCGCGGCATGTCGTGGTTGTCGACGAAGGTGACGAGGTGCGTCGGGCGCCGGAACAGGCCGTCCGCTGCGAAGACGCGGTCGACCGCGAGGAAGCCGTCGTAGAGCGAACGCGCGAGCGCCTCCTCGAGCGCGCGCTGGAGCGCGAAGTCGAAGATGGTCATACCCGAGCCGTTCGCGAAGGCGACGCTCGCGGCGTCGTAGCAGCCGCCCTGGAACCACTCGCCCACGAGGAAGAGGCCGGGGCGGTGGGCGCGCAGATCGCTCACCCACTCTTGCCAGAACCAGAGCGGCATGTGCTTGACGGTGTCGACGCGCAGCGCGCCCACGCCCTTGTCGAGCCAGTCCTTCATGACGCCCTTGATGTAGCTGCGGAAGGAGTGGACGTTCTCGTCGAAGTCGGCGAGCCCGCACAGCTCGCCCTGCTGCACGACGCGCTCGCTGCGCCAGTCGGTGATGGAGCCCGCGCGGTGGTACCAGCCGAGCCTGTCGTCGTCGTACGAGGTCAGGAACTGCCCGTCGTCGTAGAGCGCGCCCTTCTGCTGGCGTAGCTCCGGGCTCGAGTGGTTGCACACGACGTCGAGCACGAGCGTGATGCCGCGCGCGCGCATCTCGGCGAGCATCCGGTCGAACACCGTGTCCGAGCTGCGGAACACGGCGATGTCGCGCGGGCTCGAGACGAGGTGCTCGTCGATGCGCCGGAAGTCCTTGGCCCAGTAGCCGTGGTAGGCCGCGTGGCCGCGCCCCTCCGCGTCGGTGGTGTCGTCGACCTGGTCGAACACCGGCGTGAGCCACACGGCTCCGACGCCCAGGCCCTGGAGGTAGTCGAGCTTCGCGACGATGCCCCCGAGGTCGCCGCCCCAGTACTTGCCCCAGTTCGTGTGCGTGGCGTCGTACGACTCGGGGTTGCGCCCGCCGTCGTTCGACGGGTCGCCGTCGTGGAAGCGATCGGTGACGATGAAGTAGATGGTCTGCGCGCGGATGTCGTCGCTCACGGGGTCCTCCCTCCAGGCCGGCACATCGTCGCGTGGCCGATCGCGGGAAGCAAACGCGAGCGCGCGCCAGAGGGAAAGACCCGGAGCGGAGGGTCGGCCTCCGCTCCGCGCTCCCTCCCCCCTCGGTCCACCGCAGTCGGGGCGACTGGATTCGAACCAGCGACTCCTTGACCCCCAGTCAAGTGCGCTAACCAGGCTGCGCTACGCCCCGGTGCCGGCACGGCGTGCTCCGGCCAGGCCGGGGCGCTCCGTCGCGACTCGCGAAACCTAGTCGATTGGGCCGCGATTGCAAGTCGGCTGACCCGCCCGGCACCGCAACCGCGCGCGGGCGCTCGCCGGCGCGGCTCAGCGCGCCGCCACGGTCACGAGCTGTGCGCTCTCGTCGTCCGACAGATCGCTCGCGAGCGCGTAGCCGATGCCGTCGTTCTCGGAGGCCGCGACGGCGAAGCCGCGGATGTGGCCGACGTAGACCGGCCGCGCGCCGACGGCGCGCCGGTGCAGCAGGCGCGGGTGCGGAGCGGCCGCGACCACGGGCACGCGCCGCGGGTCGAACACGTACATCGTGACCCGGTGCCGGTCGTTCACCACGTACTGCAGCATGGCCGCGCGCCGCTCGCGCATGGCCTGCACGCGCGCCCCGACGTAGCGGGCGCCGTAGGGCTGGAACTCCGGGCGCTTCACGCGCACGCCGACGAGCGGGTTGAAGCGCTCGAGGCCGTTCGGGTCGGTCGTCTCGGGGGGCAGCGGGTCGGCGTGCTGCGTCACGAGGTCGTCGAGCAGGTTCTCGAGCGAGGCCTGCTCGGTCGGGGGGAGCGCGGTCGGCGTGACCGTGGCGTCGTTGCGGGCCTCGGCGCCGCCGTCGTCCCCGGCGCGCACCGCGGCGAACACGAGCGCGAAGGTCGCCGCGGCCGCGAGCGGCACCGCGAAGCGCAGGCGGATGCGTGGCGCGCGCGTCTCGTCGCGCGGCAGCGCCTCGGCGCCCCGCGCGCTCGCCCGCCCGGGCAGCCCGGGCAGCGAGGCGCGCACCTCGGCGGGGACGGCCTCGCACGCCTCGTCGGGGCGCCGCTCGGCCTGGAGCGCCGCCATCACCCGCTCGCGCAGCGCCTGGGGCGCACGCGGGGCGGCGGTGCGCCGCAGGCTCGTGCGCATCGCGCGCAAGAGGGCGAGCTCCTCGCGACAGCGCACGCAGTCGCCGAGGTGCCCGTCGAGCTCCGACGCGTGCACCGCGTCGAGCTCGCCGTCGACATGAGCCGAGAGCCACGGCTCGAAGAGCTGGCAGGGGGTCGCGCGCTCGGCCCGGTTCATTGTGCCCGCCTCCGCGCGCGGTAGGACGCCAGGTCGACGGGCGTGGCCGCGGGCTTGGGGGCCTCCTCGCTCACGAGCCCCATCGCGACGGCGTGGTCGCGCAGGCTGTCCTGCAGCACCTGCCGCGCGCGATGCAGGCGCGACATGACGGTGCCGACCGGGCAATCCATCACCTCGGCGATCTCGCGGTAGGAGAGGCCCTCGACGTCGCTCAGCACGACGACCATGCGGAACGGGGTCGGCAGCGCGTCGAGCGCGCGCCGCACCTCTTCCTCGACCAGGGGCGCGAGCGCGTCGGTCTCGGGCTGGCGCATGGCGCGCATGGTCGCGGCGCCGATCCAGCGGTCGGCGAGCGGCCCTGCGTCGGGGCCCTCGAACAGGTCGCGCTCGAGCCCGCCGCGGCGATGGCGGTTGATGAACGTGTTCGTGAGGATGCGCAGCAGCCACGCCTTCAGGTTCGTGCCCGGCTGGTACTGGTCGCGGGCGCGCACCGCCTTGACGATGGTGTCCTGCACCAGATCCTCGGCCGCGGCCTCGTCGCGGGTCATGCGCAGCGCGACCGCGTACACCGCGTCGAGGTGCCCGAGCACCTGGGGCTCGAAGCTCGCGGCGTCGTCCGGGTCGGAGCCGGCGCGCTCGGTGCGGTCACGGCCTCGGGAATCGTGCGGCCTCAGATATGCCATCGTCGATCAAACAGGCGAGGAGTCGGGGTATTCCGTCCGCCGATGGGCCAGGACGATATTCTCGTCCCGGACCCTGGACTACGACCGCAGCTTGACCGAAAAGCCGCGGCGCCGCCACGGGTCCGGGCGACGACGCGGCGCGTCAAGAGCGACGTGGACGTGCGCGCGGCGCCTCGTCGGCCTGCTGGCAGGCCTGGCACACCCCGTACATCTCGTGCTTGTGGGAGCGCACGCGAAACCCGTAGCGCCGGGCGATCGCCTCCTGCGCCTTCTCGACGGCCGGATCGTGGAACTCGGTGATCCCGCCGCACTCGAGACAGATCAGGTGATCGTGGTGGTGGTCGGTGCTCTCGTCGCTGAGCTCGTAGCGGCTGGGGCCGCTGCCGAAGTTGCGCTCCGCGGCGAGCCCGCACTCCGTGAAGAGCTTGAGCGTGCGGTAGACCGTGGCGTAGCCGACGCGCGCGTCCTCCTTGCGCACGCGCGCGAGGAGCTCCTCGATGGAGATGTGATTCGGTCCGCCGAAGAACGCGTCGGCGATGACCTTGCGCTGCGACGTGTGCCGCAGGCCCTTCTTCGCCAGGTAGGCGTTGAGCCGCTCGTGGAGCCTGTCGTGGGCCATGCCTGGTCTCCCGTGGGGATGGGTCATGATGGGAACGGGCCGGCCGGCCGTCAAGCGACGCGGTGCCGTTAGGTTACTTACCGGGGAGAATGGCGCCGAGCCGGGGGCCGCGGACGAGCCCGCGGGCCGGGACCGAAACTTGGCCGGTCCGGCGGCGCGCTGTTAGCGCGGAAGGCGTGCGCAGGGCGCTTCTCGCATCGGCCGTCGCGTTCTCGGTGCTCGGGCTCGAGTGCCGCGGCGAGGGCACGTCGCTCGTCCGCGCGACCGACCCGGTGCCCGAGGCGGGACCGGCGCCCGCCGCGACGACGCCGCCGGCGGGCGGGCGCTCGAGCCGCACGACCCCCGACGAGGCGCACGAGCACCCGACCCGCCCGGCCATCGGCCAGCCCGGGGCCGCGCTGGTCGCCCCCGCGGTCGCACCCGCCGACGACGCCGACGAGGAGCCCGAAGGGACGGCCGGGCTCGAGGCCGCGACCGCCGGGCTCGAGGCGGCGGCCGTGCTCGACGAGCGCGGCCCGACCGGCGCGGAGGAGGCCCCCGACGCACCCGCGGAGGCGGCGGGCGCCGACGACGAGGAGCGCCCCCGCGCCGACCCCGCGAGCCCGCGCATCTACAGCACCGCGCGCGAGACCTGGGTCTTCGCCGAGCCACGCTGGTCGAGCCGCAAGCTCGGCTGCCTGCGCGCCGGCGCCTCGGTCGAGCGCCGCGGCGAGCCGCTCGGGCGCGCCAACTGCCGCGGCGGCTGGCACCGCGTCGCCCCGAAGGGCTACGTGTGCGCCGGCCCGACGGCGTCGCCCGATCCGAGCGCGCCGGTCGCCGTGCTCGCGCAGAAGCGGCCCGCGACCGACGGGCTGCCGTACCTCTACGTGACCTCGCGCTACCCGGTGCCGCCGCTCTACGCGCGGCTGCCGACGCTCGCGCAGCAGCGCACGGTCGAGCCGACGCTCGAGGGGCACCTGCGCAAGGCCGCGATGCTCGCGCTCGACCCCGACTTCGTGCCCCCGCCCCCGCCCGATCCTCTGCCCGAGACCGTCGCGAGCGGCGCCGTCTTGCCCGGCACCAACGGCGCCGAGCGCAGCCCCGAGCAGCTGCTCGCCGGCACGGCGAAGATCCGCTCGGGCTTCGCCCTGCTCGCGACCTACGACCACGGTGGACGGCGCTTCGGGCTCACGACCGACCTCACGCTCCTGCCGCTCGACCGCGCGCGCGTCGTCGCGCAGTCGAAGTTCCACGGGATCGCGCTGTCGGAGGCGGACGGTCTCCCGGTCGCGTTCGTGAAGGCGCGCCATGCGCAGCGCTTCCGGCTCGACGCAGCGGGGCGCTTCGCGGCCGACGGTCCCTGCGCGTGGCGGGAAGCGCTCGGGCTCACGGGCCAGCGTCGGCGCGCGAGCGGCTTCGAGCTCGTCGAGACGCGCGCGGGCGGCTGGGTGCGCGCCGACGACGTGCTCGTCGTCGAGCGCTTCACGCATGCGCCGCGCTGGGCCAAGCCGGGCGTGAAGTGGATCGACGTCTCGCTCCTGCACCAGCGCCTCGTCGCCTACGAGGGCGAACGACCCGTCTACGCCACGCTGGTCTCGACCGGGGCGGGCGGCATCGGCGACCCGAAGAAGACGCACGCCACCGTGCAGGGCGCCTTCCTCGTCCACACGAAGCACGTGAGCGTCACGATGGACGGCGACGAGGCGGGCGACGAGTTCGACCTCCGCGACGTGCCCTTCGTGCAGTACTTCACGCAGGGCTACGCCCTGCACGCCGCCTACTGGCACGACGACTTCGGGCGCGCCCGCAGCCACGGCTGCGTGAACCTCGCGCCGATCGACGCCGCCTGGCTCTTCGGCTGGACGACCCCGGCCGTGCCCGAGGGCTGGCACGCCGCGATGAGCCTCAAGGGCGGCACCATCGTGTACATCCACCCCTGAGACGAGCCCCCTTCCACGCTGCGGGCGGAAGGGCTACGCACGGGGCCATGTCCCAAGGGCCGCTGTCGCTCGACGCGCTCATCGCCATCGATGGGCTCCTCACCGAAGAAGAACGCATGATCCGCGACACGGTGCGGCGCTTCGTACGCGAGCGCTACCTGCCGCGCTCGGGCGAGCTGTTCGCCAAGGAGCGGTTCCCGAGCGATCTCATCCCCGAGATCGCCGACCTGGGCCTGCTCGGCGCCTCGCTCGAGGGCTACGGCTGCGCGGGCATGAACAGCGTCGCCTACGGCCTCGCGCTCGCGGAGCTCGAGTACGGCGACAGCGGCCTGCGCAGCTTCGCGAGCGTGCAGGGCTCGCTCGTCATGTGGCCCATCTGGAAGTACGGCTCGGAGGAGCAGAAGCAGCGCTTCTTGCCCCTCATGGCCGCGGGCAAGAAGATCGGCTGCTTCGGTCTGACGGAGCCGGACAGCGGCAGCGATCCCTCGTCGATGAAGACGCGCGCGCGCCGCGACGGCCAGGACTGGCTGGTCTCGGGCACGAAGATGTGGATCACGAACGCGCCCTTCGCCGACCTCGCGGTCGTGTGGGCCAAGACCGACGACGGCGGCTCCGAGAGCGTGCGGGGCTTCATCGTGGAGCGCGGCATGCCCGGTCTCGAGACGCCGACGACCCACGGCAAGATGAGCCTGCGCGCGAGCGCCACCGGGGAGATCGTGCTCTCGGACGTGCGGGTGCCCCAAGCGAACGTGCTGCCCGGCGTCGTCGGGATGCGCGGCCCGCTGTCGTGCCTCACGCAGGCGCGCTTCGGCATCGCGTGGGGCGTGCTCGGCGCGGCGCGGGCCTGCTTCGACTCGGTCATCGACTACACCAACACGCGCGTGCAGTTCGGCGTGCCCATCGCGACGAAGCAGCTCACGCAGCAGAAGATCGCCGAGATGGCGACCGAGATCGCCAAGGGCCAGATCATGGCCCTGCACTACGGGCGGCTGAAGGACGCGGGCGGCATCAGCCCGACGCAGGTCTCGCTGTGCAAGCGCAACAACGTCGCCGCCGCGCTCGACATCGCGCGCAGCGCGCGCAGCTGCCTCGGCGCCAACGGCATCCTGCTCGACTACCCGGTCATCCGCCACATGCTGAACCTCGAGAGCGTGTACACCTACGAGGGCACGCACGAGGTGCACACCCTCGTGCTCGGGCACGCCCTCACCGGGCACAACGCGTTCTAGGCACCCGGCTCGGCCAGCTCGGGTGCGGGGGGCGCGCGCAGGCCCGTGCCCACGAGGAAGATCTCGTAGCTGTGCTGGCGGGTCGCCTCGGGGCGGATGACGCGGACGGCGTCGAAGGCGGCGCGCACCCGGGCGCGCGCCGCGTCGAACTCGCCGCCCATGAAGATCTTGCCGACGAAGGCGCCGCCCGGCCGGAGCAGGCCGAGCGCGAGCTCGAGCGCCCGGCAGAACAGGTCGAAGCTCCGCGTCTGGTCCGTGAAGCGATCGCCGCTCGTGCTCGGCGCCATGTCCGAGAGCACGACGTCGAAGGGACCACGGGTCGCGAGCGCGGCCGCCGTCTCGGGCGCGAAGGCGTCCGCCTCGAGCACCTCGGCCTGCGGGCCGAGCGCCACGGTGAGCGGCGCGAGGTCCACGGCGACGAGCTTGCCCCCGCGGCCCAGGCGCTGCGAGGCGTAGAGCGACCAGCTCCCGGGTGCCGCGCCGAGATCGAGGACGCGCATGCCCGCCCGCAGCAGCCCGATGCGCCGGTCGATCTCCTCGAGCTTGAACACGCTCCGCGCCGGGAAGCCCGCGGCCTTGGCGGCCCGGGTGCGGGCGTCGGCCCCGCGGTACGGGTTCTGGCGTCGCGACGACACGGCGGCGCGAGGTTAGTACGGACGCGGCCGCGCGGGCGGCGCGTTCGTGCGCTCAGTCCGCCTTCTTGGGCTTGCCGGCGTTCGGGCGCTTGATGGCGCCGAGCAGCCGCACGATCGTGTTCGGCGCGCCGGGCACCCCGCCGTCGAGCAGCACGAGCTGCTGCTCCGGCACGACCTTCACCACGCGCAGGTTCTGCACGGTCACCTTCACGTTGCCCATCTGACCGGCCATCTTGCGGCCGAGGACCACGCGGCCCGGGGTCATGTTGGTGCCGAGCGAGCCGCCGTGGCGGCGGTACTCGTGGGTGCCGTGCGTCGTGACCGAGCCGGCGAAATTGTGGCGCTTGATGACGCCCTGGAAGCCGCGACCGCGCGACAGGCTCTGCACGTCGACGAGCTGGCCCGCCTCGAAGAGGTCCTCGACCTTGATCGGCTGGCCGATCTCGTACTTGCCGAGATCCTCCGCGCTGCAGCGCAGCTCGCGCAGGATGCGCTTCGGCGCGACGCCCGCCTTCTTGGCGGCGCCGAGCTGCGGCTTGCGCGTGTGCTTCTCCTTGCGGTCGCCGGAGCCGACGACGAGGGCCGTGTAGCCGTCCTTGTCGGCCGTGCGCTTGCCGACCACCACGCTGTCGGACTGGACGACGGTGCAAGACGTGACGTTGCCGTCCTCGCCGAACACCTGCGTGACGCCGACCTTCTTGCCGATGATGCCGAGATTCCGATTCATGTCGCCACCTTGAGCGCTCGGTTGGGGGTCCTGGCGAGGTGTCGAGCGCGCCGTGGCTCCCGCGGGAGCGGGCCGGTCCGGAGCGCGGCGGACCGAGGCAGCTCGCAGGCTGCCGACCACTTGGCGTCGCCACCGCGAGAGCGCGATGGACCTCGCCCCGTCGAGGGCTGGGCCCGGGACGGAGGGCGCGCAATATAGCTCGCGGCCGGGAAAGGGAAAGTCAAAAGGGGCGGCGCCGGCGCCGAGAAGGCCCGGCGAGTTGCCGTGCGCGGCGGGGTCGGTCACACTGGAGGGGTTCGGCCGGGCGCCCGCGGATGGTCCGCGGCGCCCGAGCGCGAATGTTGCTTAACACGCGACGACGATCGCAGCTTTGTTGCCTGGCGAGACGGCTCGCCGGTAAGGCTCGGGAGCTCGCGCAAAGGGCAATTCCCCTTCGCGCCGGAGCGCCGTGGTGATAAAGAACGCAGTTCAGGCAAGGGTCTGAATGAACCGTCGCCCCCCGAGGGGCGCGAGGAGCCCCTCACAGCCCGTGTGCGAGGGGCGGCGCCGCGGCGAAGAAGCCGGGCGCGTCGGCAACCGACAGGCCGGCAGCCTGCGCTTCGAGCCGGGATCGAACGCGCGTGTTCTCTGGAGGATAGTTCATGAATCACAAGTATTCGTTCGCTTTGGTGGCCCTCGTGGGCGTGGCTTCGATTCCTGCGGCATGCAAGAAGGACGAGACCACGGTCACGCCGACCACGACGACCACGACGAGCAGCACGACGAGCAGCACGGCGACCGGCGGCACCGGCGGCACCGGCGGCAGCACCGCGTGCTCGTGCGAGACGTGCGGCTCGTACGTGACCGCGTGCCAGGGCGCCAACGGCTGCCCCGACACCTCGACGATCTGCGGCGCCGGCGGCGCGGGTGGCTCGAGCGCCTCGCAGACCGCGCTGGTCACGATGCGGACCTGCACCTGCCTCGCTCCCGATCCCGTGGCCGGCACCCCGCACATCTGCGCGGAGATCTGCATGACGACCTGCTGGGACGGCGCGGGCGGTGGCCCGGCGGCCGCCGACGAGGCCGGCTGCACGGCGTGCCTGGCGGGCGCGCTCGGCGGAGCCTGTGCGACCGAGGCCGGCGCTTGCTTCGCCGACCCCTGCACGGACTGACGTCTAGGCACTGAGAGCGCATCGCGCGCCATCGGACGGCCGGTGCCCTTGGGTGCCGGCCGTCGCTTCGTTCGGTCGACCCGAGACGACCTCGTCGCTAGCATGACGAGCGGGCTCGGATCGAGCTCGGCCTCGAACGGAGGCCACTGCCGGGAGGCATGGGATGAATCGATCGTTCCTGATCGCAGGGGCTGCGTTGCTGGGCGTCGCGCTGTTGCCGGGCGCGTGCAAGAAGGACGAGACCAGCAACAACAACACGACCACGACCACGACGACGACGAGCAGCACGACGAGCAGCACGTCGACCGGCGGCACCGGGGGCGCGGGCGGGGCGTCGTGCTCCTGCAACACCTGCGGGGACTACATCGCCCTGTGCATCGCGGGCGACGGCGTCTGCCCGAGCCCGCCCGACTTCTGCGGCCTGGGTGGCGGGGGCGGCGGGGCCGGACCGACCGAGGACGCGCTGAACACGCTGTTCACTTGCCTCTGCAATGCGTGCAGCGCGGACTGCGCCCTCACCTGCACGGGCTCCGGCACGAACGGCGCCTGCGGGGCCTGCTGGACCGCCGAGAGCGCGGGCGGCTGCCTGAGCGACTACAACTACTGCGTGCAGGACCCCTGCCCGGACTGAGCGGCGCACGGGTGCGAGACGCGGCCGGGCGGCGCGCACGCGCGCGTCGCCGGCCCGGTTTTTTTTCGCAGCGCGGCGCTTCCGCCCCGAGTACCTTCGCGCGCGAGGGCGAGCGCACATGAAGGCGATCATCATCGGGGCCGGGCGCGGCCGGCGGCTCGAGCACCTGACCGAGGAGGCGCCCAAGACCCTGGTGCCGATCCTCGGCCGGCCGATGCTCGACAGCATCCTCGAGGCGCTCGCCGCGGGCGGGCTCGTGCCGCCGGAGGTCGTGTTCATCGCGGGCTACCGGGGCGAGGTCGTGCGCGGGCGCTACCCGAGTCTCGACTTCGTCGAGAACGCCGAGTGGGAGCGGAACAACATCCTCTTGTCGCTGCTCTGCGCGCGCGAGCACCTCGCCCTCGGCTTCGTGTCGAGCTACGCGGACATCGTGTACCGGCCGAGCACCGTGCGGGCGCTCGTCGGGTCACCGCACGACATCACGCTCGTGTGCGACACGGCGTGGCGGCGGCGCTACACGGAGCGGAGCCAGCACCCCGAGCACGACGCCGAGAAGCTCCGCATGGGCCCGGACGGGCGCGTCACCGAGATCTCGCGCCGCATCCCGTCCGAGGAGGCGAGCGGCGAGTTCATCGGTGTGATGCGGTTGACGGCCGCCGGCGCCGCGCGCTTCGTGCGAGCCTTCGACGAGGTGCTCGGAAGGCTCGGCACCCAGGCCGAGTTCCGCGAGGGGCGCAGCCTGGAGAAGGCCTACCTCATCGATCTCTTGCAGCACATGGTGGCCGCGGGCGAGGTCGTGCACGCCCTGCCGGTCGAGGGCGGCTACATGGAGATCGACACGACCGAGGACGCGCGCCTCGCCGAAGCGTGGTGGGCCGACATCGGCTGAGCCGACGGCGCGATCGGGACCGGCACTAGCTGCTATGGTGAGGGCGATGCGGCGTAGGACGAGCGGACGGAAAAGGGGCCGGTGGGCCGGGCGCCGCGCGCTCCTCGGCGCGGCCGCCGCGAGCGGCGTCGCGCTCGCGCTCGGCGCCTGCACCTGGACGGACGTGCGCCCACCGGCACCGAAGTACCTGCACGAGGAGCCCTACCCGAGCGCGCCCCCTCCGACCGCCTCGGCGAGCGCGCCCCCACCGATCGAGCCCGACGAAGGCGACACGAAGCCACCGCCCCTGCGCACCGAGGTCGCGGCCTCGCAGCTCGTCGCCACGCTCGCGGGGCCGCGCATGCGCATCGCCGACGTGCGGGGCGCGACCCCCGACGTCGCGGGCCTCTACTTCGTGCCGGTCGAGGAGCCCATCGAGGCGTGCCCGTCGCGGGGCGGCGTGCTCACCGTGCGCGTCGCGACGAAGGACGGCCAGAGGGTCGTCGAGGTGCTGCCCGGCAGCAACGTCGCGCCCGAGACGAAGCGCTGCGTGCTCCAGGCCCTCAACGCCTTCACGCCCGGAGAGACCATGTCGCAGAGCTCCTCGCCCTCCGAGGCCCTGCGCGAGTTCTCGAGCGTGCTCACGATCCAGTGGTGAGCGCCCGTCGGCGCTGGCGCGCGCAGGCCGGCTCCGCCATGCTCGGATCGGCATGTCGGAGCCTGCGACGACGGTGCGCCTGATCCCGAGCGACCCCCCCGAGCTCGTCGTCCACGACGCGCCGAGTCCCTGCTCCTACCTGCCGGGCCGGACCGCACGCCTGCCGCTGCGCCTGCCGCTGCGCACGCTCGATCACGAGGCCTTCGAGCAGCGCCTCGGGCAGGGCGACCGCCGCCAGGGACGGCTGCTCTACCGCACGAGCTGCCCCGGCTGCCAGGCGTGCGAGCCCATCCGCATCGACGTGGCGCGCTTTCGCCCGAGCCAGAGCCAGCGGCGCGCGCACAGGGAGGGGCTCGCGGCCATCAGGACCGAGCTCGGCCCGCTCGAGCTGTCCGAGCGCCGCCTCGCGCTCTACGACCGGCACAAGGTCGGGCGCGGGCTCGGCGGCGAGGACGGGGCGACGAGCCCGGAAACGTACCGCGCGTTCCTCGTCGACACCTGCACCGACAGCTTCGAGCTGCGCTACTCGGTCGGCGACGAGCTCATCGGTGTCGCGGTCACCGATCGCGCCGAGCGCTCGCTGTCGGCGGTGTACTGCTACTACGACCCCGCCCACGAGGCGCTGTCGCCGGGGGTGTTCTCGATCCTGCAGCAGATCGAGCTGTGCCGCCGCTGGGGGCTCGAGTGGCTGTACCTCGGCCTCTACGTCGCCGAGTGCTCGCACATGAGCTACAAGGCCCGCTACCTGCCGCACGAGCGGCTCGTCGCCGGCTCGTGGCAGCGCTTCGAAGGGCGCGCCCCGCCCAGGACCACGACCCCGCCATGAGACACCTGCCTGCGATCGTCCACGCCGGGCTCCTCGCGACCGCACTCGCGGGCGCGGCAGCGTGCGACAAGCCCGCGAGCTCGCCCGGCGAGCAGCTCGACAGCGAGTGCGCCGGGCGCGCGGCTCAGGCGCGAAAGCGCGTGCTCGCGGCGGTCGAGGCGAACCTCGCTTGCCGGAGCGACGAGGACTGCCAGGTCGTCGCGGTCGAGAGCGGCTGCTTCGACGCGTGCACGCGCGCGGTGAACGCCCGCGGCGTCGCGGCGGTGGCGGCGGCGCGCGCCGCGGTCGACGAGGCCGACTGCCAGAGCTTCCGGTCCGACGGCTGCCGGCTCGAGCACCCACCCTGCGCCCCACCCGCGACGGCGACGTGTCGCGAAGGCCGCTGCGAGTGAGGCGGCGCCCGCGCCGACGCGCACGGCGAAATTGATCTTCGCCACGACTCGGCCGTAGGCTGGGGGGCGTCGATGGACTTGCGCCCGCGCGGGCGCTGAAGGAGCGGCCATGGCACGAGGGGCGAAGGCACGGGGCGAGCTCGGGCGGGGGCAGCACCGCGGGTGGCTCGGGGTCGGGATCGCGCTCTGCGGGGCCGCGCTCGCGGGCGCCGGCGCGTGCACCAGCGACAGCACGACCGATTTCGACGGGACGGGCGCAGCCGGGGCGAGCACGTCGACCGGCGGAGCCGGGACCGGCGGTTCCGCGAACGGCGGCGGCGGGGCGAACGCCGGTGGCGGCGGGACGAACGCCGGTGGCGGCGGTGGAGCAGCCGGCGAGTGCAGCCAGAGCTCCGACTGCGACGCGCTCTTCGGCAACGCGCCGTGCGGGAGCTGGCAGTGCAACGGCCAGGGGCAGTGCCAGGCCAACGCCCCCAATTGCACGGATGCCGACACCGACGGCTACGGGTCCGGCGCGGGCTGCGCCTGCGCCGGCCTCGACTGCGACGACGCCGACCCGACCGTGCAAGACACGGCCTCGGGCAGCTGCTACTCGGGGCCGGTCGGGACCGACGGGATCGGCACCTGCCGGGCCGGCACGCACAGCTGCGCCGCGGGCGTGTGGTCGCCGTGCAGCGGCGAAGTCGTGCCGAGCGGCGAGGCCTGCAACGCGCTCGACGACGACTGCAACGGAGTCGACGACGACGGCCTCGGCACCTTCTCGTGCGGCCTCGGCGCCTGCGCGGCGACGGTCGCCGCGTGCAGCAACGGCGTCGTCGGCGTGTGCGTCCCCGGCGCGGCGGGCTCGGTGCTCGACGGCCCGACCTGCGACGGCATCGACTCGAACTGCAACGGCCCCATCGACGAGGACTGCAAGAGCTGCATCCCGGTCACGCCGAACGGCAACGACGGCAGCGCCGACGGGACCTTCGCCCTGCCGTTCGCGACCGTCCAGGGCGCGATCGACTGGGCGGCCGGGCACGCCGGGCCGAAGACCGTGTGCGTGGCGGGCGGGACCACCTGCAATCAGACGCACAGCTACGCGGGCGCGGTCGTCATGGCGAACGGCGTCAGCGTGCTCGGGAGCTACGAGAGCTCGAACTGGAACCGCTGCGGCAACCTCACGACGACCCTCGCGCCGCCGACCGGCCTCGGCGTGAGCTTCACGAGCGCCGTGCAGACGACGACGGTGCTCGACGGCTTCCAGATCGATCGCTTCCAGGCGTCGACCACGGCCGCCGTGACCGTCGACGGCGCGACCGGCGTCATCCTGTCGTGGCTCCGCATCCAGAACCTGCCGAGCGTCACCAACTCGTACGGCGTCGACCTCGCGAACGGCGCGGAGGCGGTCATCACGCGCAGCTACGTCGACGGCGGCACCGGCACCGGCGAGACCATCGGGATCCGGAGCGTGGGCTCGCGGATCACGGTGCAGAACAACTGCGCCACCTACGACGCGAACGGGCGCTGCAATGCCTTCTGCGGGGGCAACCCCTCGATCCGCGGCAGGCTGACGGCCGGGACGGGCGTGAGCTACGGCATCCTGCTCGACGACTCGCCGGGCTCGACCATCCAGGCGAGCGCCATCTGCGGCAACTCCGCCGACGACGGCGCCGGGATCCGCATCGCTGGCGACGGCACGGGCATCACGGTCCGCGGGAGTCTCGTCAACGCCTGGGGCGGACTCCAGAGCTCGCACGGCGTCTGGATGGAGGACTGCGACGGCGCGGCCCCCTGGCTGGTCGACAACTTCCTCATCGCCGCGGCCGGCACGACCGCGCAGACCGAGGTCGACGGCGTGCGCGCCATCGGCGACTGCCACCCCGTCGTCGACTCGAACCTCGCGATCTCGGGCGGCGCCGAGGGCGGCGCTTCGAGCCCGAACGGCGTCTACTGCGGCGCGAACGGCTCGCTCGCGAGTCGCTGCGTCGTCCTCGGCAACCGACTCATCTCGGGCTCCGGCGGCGGCTTCCCGCCCGTCGCGACGGGCGTGCGCTGCGACGATGGCGGCTGCATGCGCATCGCCAACAACACGATCACCGGCCGCGGGGGCCAGGTCTCGTACGGCGTCGTGCTCGGCACGACCGGCACGCTGGTGGACAGCAACGTCATCCGCGGCGGCTGCTCCCCGGTCGCGACCGGCGTGCAGGCCAACGACAGCGCGGCGCGCGTGCAGAACAACCGCATCTTCGCCTACGCTCAGGTCGACTGCGGCGCCGGCAGCATCGTGCCGCCCCAACAGAGCCGCGGGATGCAGGTGTTCCCGGCGGCGGGCGTGAACGAGATCGACGTGCACTCGAACGACCTCGACGGGACCGGCAACCCGAACGCGGTCTGCACCAGCACGGGGCTCGAGATCGCAGCCGGACTCGCGCCGCTGCCAAGCGGCCTCGGCATCTTCCGCAACAACATCGTTCGGGGCGGCGTGTGCAGCACCCGCTACGTCGTCGCCGAGACGGGCGCGGGTGCGGATCCGCGCGTGTTCGAGCACAACGACCTCGATCCCTTCGCCACGCCGACCGCGCTCTACCGCGACGAGGGCGCCAACGACCTCGGCACGGCCGCGGCGGTCGACGCGCTCGCCGACATGACCGTGAGCGGCACCCTGTCGGCGGACGCCCTGTACGTCAACTACCCGACGGACCTCCACCTCGGGGCGGCGTCACCTTGCGTCGGCGCGGGGACCGCAACCGGTGCGCCGACCTACGACATGGACGGCCTGCCACGCGACCTCGTCGCGCCCGACATCGGCGCGGACGAGCGCTGAGCGCGCCCTCTGGGCCATCACCGGGGCGCGCGCTTGCGCCGTGGCGCCGGCGCGCGTCAGTCGAGCAGCTCGACGCCGGTCGCCTCGATCTGCACCTTCGCGACCTGGCCCGTGGCCTCGCGCGCTTCCTCGGCGCAGCCGTCGTGGCCCTCGGCGGGGGCGAGGACGGTGCCCTGGATGACGGCACGGCGGCCCGACGCGTCGCGCGGGACGGAGAAGGCGTGGCCGGCCATCTTGACGTGGGCCAGGCCGGTCGGGTCCTCGATCTCCATCCAGCAGCCCATCTCCTGGCAGACGGCCTTCACGTGGCCCTCGGTGCGCACGGTCTTCGCGGCGAACTTGGCGGGCTCGCGCACGATGTCGGCGAGCGCGGTCGGCGTCGCCTCGGTGATCGCCGCGCCGAAGTGCTTCTTGCCGGGCGAGGACCCCTCGGCCGCGGCCGAGGCGGTGGGCTTCTGGTCACCGGTGGCGGCCGTGGGCGTGTCGGAACGCGCGCAGCCGAAGGCGAGGGTGGCGGTCAGAGCGGACAGGACGAGGCAGGAACGGGGACGCATCGGGCGCATTGTGACCCGATCCGAGAAAAAATCGAGTCCTTGCGACGCTGCGCGCGCGATGCTGAGCTGACCCGGGTCGCATGGCACTCCCGCTCCTCTTCGCCGACGTCGCCCCGCCGAAGCTCCCCGTGCCGACGGGCAGCGCGGCGATCGTGTTCTCGGGCATCCTCGTCGGGCTCGCCGCGCTCGTGTGCTTCTTCGCCTGGCTCGTCGTGCGCAAGCGCCGGCCGAAGCTCGGCCGGGCGCTCGGCCTCGGCGCCATGGCGTGCACGCTCGGCTACGCGGCCGCGGTCGTCGCCAGCTGGTACGTGCGGTCCCCGCGACCGCTGCCTCCACCCCGCCCGGCGCCGGCCGCGAGCGGGCCCTCGGCGCCGGACACGAGCGCCGCGGCGAGTGCGAGCGCGGCCGCCTCGGGCGCGCCGTGAGCACGGGGACGCGCGCCGCGTGGCTCTTCGCGGCCCTGCTCGGGGCGAGCGGGTGCGAGCGCAAGAGCCCGCTCGCCGAGGCGTACGTGGGCACGGTACGGGAGCGCGCCCGGGTGCAGCAAGACACGGGTCCGAAGAAGCCCGACGGGTCCGTGCCCGTAGCGTGGTGGACCACCGACCGACCCCAGAGCAACGTGCGCGTGCGGGTGAAGCCCGCCGGCGAGCAGCGCTACCGGATCGAGCTCCTCGGTTGCACGGTCGAGGTCGAGATGGACGCCCCGCCGAACGACCACGCCGGCCGCGTCGTCGCGAGGCCGCAGCAGTTCTGCCCGATCGCCGTCGACCACTACGACGGCGTGCTCTTCGTCACCGGCACCGTCACGGTCGACCCGGCGACGAAGTTCCTGAGCGTGCACGTCGGCGCGAGCAACCGCGACCCGAGCCCCCCCGTCGAGTGGAGTCTCTCGTTCGAGGGGCGAGCGAGCGCGGAGTGACCAGGAGTCATCAGTTGTCAGTTTCAGCACCAGACCCGGAGGGAGAGCCGGCTGCTCGCCCCGCCCGGCCCCGCGGCGCTGTCCCCGGCGCCGCCTTCTTCCCTTCTGGTCTTCTTGTGAATCCTCCGGGAAATCCAGCAGAAGACGAGGGGGTTTCTCAACTGACAACGGACAACTGACAACTGAGAACTCTCAAGGCGCCCAGCCGCTCGCGAGCGTGCCGTCCTCGTAGGCCCACACGCGCTGGTCGACGGCGATCGGGCCCGGGTAGACGACCTCGGTGCCGCCGATGAAGCGCACGCGGAGCTCGCTCACGGTGGTCGCCGCGCCGAGCCCGAAGTGCAGGTAGAGCGAGTCCTGGCCGCCCTTGCCGGTCCCGCCCTGGACATGGCGGAGGCGCGTCGTGCCGCCGGCGGTGACGGCGACGGTCGCGCCGAGGGCGTCGCGGTTCGAGCTCACGTTGCCGACGGCCTTCACCTCGAGAAAGTGCCCCGTCTGCGTGCGCGTGTTCGTGAAGAGCTTCGTCGCGAAGAGGTCCGGATCGCCGTCGAGGTCGTAGTCGGCCGCGGCGATGCCCCAGCCGTTCTCGGTCGTGAGGCCGGCGTGGTAGGCGTCGAGGCGGAAGGTGCCGTCGCCGTTGCCCCAGTAGAAATCGGTGGGGCGGCCGTCGTAGACGGCGGTGATCGCGAGGTCGAGGTTGCCGTCGAGATCGACGTCCGCGAGGACCGGCACCGAGTGCGTCTCCTGGTAGCGCAGGCCGGTGGCGTTGACGGGCTGCGCCCAGTCGCCCGAGGCGTCGAGGAAGTGGCCGGTGCCGTCGTTCATCAGGACCTCGGTCTTGTCCGAGAAGCCGTAGAAGCGCGGGTGGGCGAGGTTGGCCGTGAGGACGTCGAAGTCGCCATCGTTGTCGAGATCGCCCCACGCCGTGCCGATCGTGTGACCGTAGTAGACGCCGTGCTGCGTGCCCGTCAGGCCGAGCGCGTACGCCCGCTCCTGCACGGTGCCGCCGCCCAGGTTCTCGAAGAACAGGTTCGCCTTGAGGACGTAGTTGTGGACCAGCAGATCGACGTCGCCGTCCCGGTCGAAGTCGATCGGTGCCGCACCGCGGCTCGGCGTCTTCAGCGGCGAGAAGCCGTGCTGCGCAGTCCAGTCGGCGAAGGAGCCGTCGCCGTTGTTCCGGAAGACGGTGTCGACGTAGTACGTGTAGCTCGCCCAGCAGATGAAGTTCGCCACGTAGAGGTCGAGGTAGCCGTCGGCGTCGACGTCGAGCCAGGCCGCGGCGGCCGACGGCGAGCGCGTGTTGGCCGGGTCGCCGCAGTCGTTGTAGGTCTGGAAGTCGACGATCCCGGCCGCCGCCGTCGCGTCCGAGAAGGTGCCGTCGCAGTTCGAGTGCAAGAGCGCGTCGGGCGCCGTGTACGACTCGGCGTAGAGGAAGGCGTCGAGGCAGCCGTCGTTGTCGTAATCGCCCCACACGCCGCCGGTCGCGGCGAGCCCGAGCGCGCCGATGCCGCTCGAAGCCGTGACGTCGGCGAAGGAGCCGTCGCCGAGGTTGCGGTAGAGGGCCGGACCGCTCAGCAAGAGGTCGTCGTAGCCGTCGGCGTCGTAGTCGCCCCACGACACGTGACCCGACTCGGGCGCGCCCGCCGCCGCCTGGAAGATCTTGTCGGCCGGCGCGACGCTGTCGGTGTACTCGACCTCGAGCCGCACGAGGTAGTCGTACTGGAACGGGAACGAGACCCCGTTGTAGAACTGGCTCGTCTCGGCCTCGGGCAGGTTCATCGCGCTGCGGCACTCGTCGAAGAGGGCGCAGTCGCCCGCACCGAGCTCGGTCGCGTCGAAGGCCCACACGGGGTCGGACGGCGTCGCGGCGCGGTGGGCGACGTACACGAGCCCGGGATGCGCGACCTCGACGGGCGTGTCGAAGACGTAGTCGACCCAGGCGCCGCTGCCGGGTACGTCGGGCGAGAAGGGCGACGCACCGGCCGCGCAGCGGCTTCCCGTCCAGAGCGGCTCGGGCCAGAAGTCGAAGCCGTTGTAGCCGAAATCGGGGTAAAGGCCGGCCTCGAGCGGGGCCGCGGGATCGACCCCGGCCGGCAGATCCGCCCACATGACGCGAAAGCCGTGGATGCGGGCCGGGTGCTCGAGCTCGAAGCGGACCGCCTCGTGCAGGACCCCGTCGGCGAGCACGTAGCTGTGGCCGTTGACCGTGATCGACCAGGTTTGCGCCCGGACGTGGCTCGACGCGAGGCCGTCGTCCCAGGCGAGCTCGGTCAGGCCGGCAGGGAAAGCGCCGCTCGCGCTGTCGCACGTGGCGCCGCCCGCGCCCCCCGAGGCACCGCCCGCACCCCCCGCGGCACCGCCCGCTCCCCCCGTCGCGACCGAGCCGCCTGCCCCGCCCTCCTCCGAGCCGCCGGTGCAGGCGGCGCCAGCGAGGACGAGCCCCAAAACGAGCGAGCGAGCGAGGTGCATCGGGCGAGCTCCCGCGTGGACGATGAGGGGTCGAAGGCCGCGCCCGGCGGGCGCCGGCGCCCAAGAGCGCGCCGCCGGCCTTGCAGACCGTGCGCCGGCGGGTAGATCGATGCTACACCGGCGTCAGACGGCGACCAACCGCGGCCCGGTCATCCTACCGGGCGCGCGGCGCGGCGAACCCTCGTTCGCCGTAGCCAGACGTGGGGCGCCGCGGTAGTTACGTAGCCTCCGAGCGGATCCCACCATGTGGAAAACCCTGCCCGAGTTCGGCACCGGCGTCCTGTGCGCCATCGTCGTTGCAGCCGCCTACACGTTCGCGGTGGCGCTCGCCGCCGCCGGCGGGCGCCCCCGCTTGCTGCAGGCTGCGCGTCGCGGCGCCTACGGCACCGTGGCGCTCGTCGGCGTGGCGGTGCTCATCCTCACGTACGCCTTCCTGAGCCACGACTTCCGGCTGCGCTACGTCGCCGACTACAGCGACCGCACCATGTCGACGGCCCTGCTCGTCGCCGCGCTCTGGGGCGGGCAGACCGGGTCGCTCTTGTGGTGGCTGTTCCTGTCGGCCGTGTTCATCGGCGCGTGCCTCGTGTGGCTCGGCGGACGCTACCGCGATCTGCAGCCCTACGTGCTCGCGACGCTGATGGGGATCCTGCTCTTCTTCGCGATCCTCATGCTGTTCTCGGCCAACCCCTTCTCGGCGACCGTCGGCGCGGCGCCGCCCGACGGCAAGGGGCTGAACTTCCAGCTACGCAACTTCTACATGATCATCCACCCGCCGAGCCTGTACATCGGGTTCACGAGCTCGGCGATCCCGTTCGCGTTTGCGGTCGCGGCGCTCGTGACGGGCCGGCTCGACAACGAGTGGATCATCGCCACGCGCAAATGGATGCTCTTCTCGTGGCTGTTCCTGTCGATCGGCAACGCCCTCGGCATGCTCTGGGCCTACGAGGAGCTCGGCTGGGGCGGCTACTGGGCGTGGGACCCGGTCGAGAACGCGGCGTTCCTGCCCTGGCTCACGGCCACGGCGTACGTGCACTCCATCATGATCCAGGAGCGGCGCGGGATGCTGAAGAAGTGGAACGTGCTGCTCATCTGCCTCACGTTCCTGCTCACGATCTTCGGCACCTTCCTCACGCGCTCCGGCCTCATCGCGAGCGTGCACTCCTTCGCGCAGAGCGGCATCGGCGCCTTCTTCCTCTACTTCATGGCGGTCGTCGTCGTGGTGGCGGTGGTGCTCATCGTGTGGCGCCTCGAGAAGCTGAAGAGCGAGGCCTACATCGAGTCGGCGCTGTCGCGCGAGATGAGCTTTCTGCTCAACAACTGGGCGCTGCTCAGCATCATGCTGTTCATCACCATCGCGACCCTGTGGCCGCGCCTGTCCGAGTGGCTGCTCGACCAGAAGTCGGTGGTGAAGCCCACGTTCTACAACGCCTGGCTCCCGCTCATCGCGCTGCCGCTCATCTTCCTCATGGGGACGGCGCCGCTGCTCGGCTGGCGCAAGACCTCGCGCGAGCTGTTCATCAAGAGCTTCCGCTGGCCCCTCGGCGTGACGGCGGTCGCGGTCGCCCTGCACTTCGCACTCGGCAAGGCCATCGGACTGCCGGCCATCGTGCGGGTCGACCCCATCTACCCGAACGTGCTCGGTGACATCCTGGCGTGGATCGGCGGCAAGCTGCCGGTCGTGACCTCGGGTCTGGTGGCCTACAACCTCGCGGTCGTGGTGCAGGAGTTCGTGCGCGGCGTGCGGGCGCGCGCGGGCAAGGACTCGAACTTCGTCGTCAGCCTCTACCAGCTCGTGGCGAAATCGCGGCGCCGCTACGGCGGCTACATCGTCCACGTCGGCATCGCGCTCATGTTCCTCGGCTTCAGCGGCCGGTCATGGGGCGTCGACGAGGAGAAGACGCTGCAGGTCGGCCAGTCGATGCAGGTGGGCGACTACCGCATCACCTACACCGGCGACGAGATGAAGAACGACGTCGAGAAGCGCACCGTGTACGCCCACGTCGACGTCGAGAAGATCGACGCGCGCGACGAGGACGGCAACGCCACGAGGGTGACGCCGCTCGGCAGCCTGGCCCCTCACCAGAACGTCTACAAGGGCGGCATGGGGCAGCGCTCGAGCGAGGTCGGGATGCTCCACCGCCTCCGCGAGGACGTCTACGTGGTCGTCGGCATGGTCAACCCGGAGACCAAGGCCGCGAGCTTCCAGGTGCACACGAACCCGCTCGTCCTGTTCGTGTGGCTCGGGATCGGCATCCTGGTCATCGGCGGCCTGCTCTGCATGTGGCCGGAGCTGTCGTTCGCGGAAGCGGGCGCCTTCGCCTACCTCCGCACCGTGGGCTCGACCGCCGCGATGCTGGTGTTCGCGGTCCTCTTGACCGTCGCGCCGTCGCGCGCCCTCGGTCAGCCGACGCAGCAGGCGCCCCCGCACGTGGAGCACGAGGAAGGGGGCAAGGTCGATCAGAGCGACAGCGAGAAGTCGATCTTCACGAAGCTCGTGTGCCTGTGCGGCGACTGCCCGAAGGAGCTCCTGTCCTCGTGCACCTGCAGCTGGGCGCAGAACGCGCGCACCAAGATCCGCGCCGAGCTCGCGAGCGGCAAGAAGCCGAACGACATCATCGCCGCCTACGTGGCGGAGCACGGCGAGGATGCCATCGGCATCCCGCCGGACAAGGGCGGGTCGCGCGCCCTGTGGCTCCTGCCGGTGGCGGGTGCCCTGCTCGGGGGCGGCCTCGTCGCGGGGCTGCTCGTGAGCTGGAAGCGGCGCAGCACCGAGCGCTCGAAGGAGCAGGCGGCGCGCGACGAGGCGGACGGGGGCGAGTCCGGCCCGCGCGACGCGGCGGGCGGCGACGCGTACGACTCGCGCCTCGACGACGAGCTGCGCGCCATGAGCGACGACGACGACAACGCGCCGCGCGCCGCGATGCCCGCGAGTCCCGGCGCCGGCGAGGCCAAGGGCGCGGACAAGAGCCGCGGCCGGCGCGCCGCCAAGCGCGATGGGCAGGATGCGCGCAATACCGAGGGGGGCGACGAGGACGAGCCGTGAGCGCGAAGCGACCGACCCCAATGGCCACTGCCGTGGCAGCTCCCCCGAAGCCCGAGCGCACGCTCACCGAGCGGCAGATCACCTACCTGTGGCTCGGCGGAGCGGCCGCAGTCCTGCTCGTCGGCATCGGGGCGGGCGCCGTGTTCGGTCCGCAGATGACGGCGCTCGTGCTCGCCGGCGGGACGCTCGCGGGCGCCATCGCCGTGTTCTGGGGCAGCATCCGGGCCCTCTTCGGCGAGGTGCCGCTGTCGGGCGAGGAGGCCTTCGCGCTCGCCGCCCCGACCGCCGAAGAAGAGCGCAAGCGCGCCGTCCTGCGGGCCATCAAGGACCTCGAGTTCGAGCGCGGCGTCGGCAAGATCAGCGACGACGACTACCGCGTGCTCATGGACCAGTACCGCGGCGAGGCCAAGCGCCTGCTGCGACTCATCGACGAGCAGGCGCGGCCCGACCGCGAGCGCGTGCAGAAGGTCATCGACGCGCACCTCTGCAAGGTCGGCCTTGCCGACGCGGCGACCGACGCGCGCATCGAGGACGAGGCGGCCGACGCCTTGACGGCCGCCCCGGCCCCCGACGAGGACGAGGCCCGCCCGGCCCGGCCGCGCGCCGAGCCCGCGACCACGACCTCGCGGCGCGCGGCCAAGCGCCAGCGCCGCCTCGAGCGCCAGCGCGCCGCAGCGGGCGCCGAGCCGGACGAGGCGAGCGACGCCGCGGCGCTGCGCTGCGCGGCGTGCCAGGCAGAGAACGACGCCGACGCGCGCTTCTGCAAGCGCTGCGGCGGAGCCCTCGGCGCGGGCGACCGCGCCGTGGCAGCGGAGGAGCCGAGCGAGCCATGAGCGCACCCACTGCTCGAGCCGTGCACCCGCGGCGCCCGACCCGCCGCGGCCTGACGACCGCCCTCGCCGGGCTCGCCGTCGCCCTGCTCACCGGGATCGCGTCGTCGCAGCAGCCAGCCCCGCCCCCGAGCGCGAGCGCCCGCGCGCCGGCGAGCGCGGCTCCAGGCGCGAGCGCGCGACCGACGGCGTCCTCGGTGGCGAGCGCTGCGCCGAGCGCGAGCGCCGCGCCGAGCGCGAGCACCGTCGAGGTGCCCGCGCGCCCGAACCTGCCGCCCGGGCACGTGCCCATCGGTCCCGGCGGCGGCGGCTTCAGGCCGCCGCAGGACGTGGCACGCAACGACCGCTCGCTCCCGCCCGGCGTCATCGAGGTCAGGATCCTCGACGGCGAGGGAGAGCCGGTCGCCGACGCACCCCTCGCGCTCGTGGTCACCCACAGCTCCGTCGCCAAGGGCGACTCGACCGACCGCGTGGCGGCGCAGACGGACGCCCGGGGACGCTTCCGCTTCGCCGGGCTCGAGATCGGCTCGAACGTCAGCTACCGCGTCGAGGCCGTGCGCGACAGCGCGACCTTCGCGAGCGACGAGTTCAGCCTGCAGGAGCAGAGCGGCGTGTCGGTGCTCCTGCACGCCTACGAGTCGAGCAAGAACGCGGCGGCGGTGAGCTTCGATGCGCTCGTCATGGTCGACGTGCTGCAGGAGGACGTGCAGATCGCCTACCGGCTGACGGCCACGAACGAGTCGCGCTCGGCC
Source organism: Myxococcales bacterium (assembly GCA_016212965.1). Lineage (GTDB taxonomy): Bacteria > Myxococcota_A > Polyangia > Polyangiales > Polyangiaceae > JACRDA01. Next base: position 1,702 of record JACRDA010000203.1, on the reverse strand, counting down.
TTCGTGCCGGCGGAGCTCGGCTTCGAGCTGCCGCCGGGTGCCAAGGCGTTCACCGTGCAGGACAGCGGCGGCTCGGCGCGCGTGAAGGAGCAGGACGGCCGCGCCGTGCTCGGCGGCACGCTGCGGCCCGGCATGAGCGAGCTGTCGTTCCAATTCCAGATCCCCTACGACGGCGACGACACCTTGGACTTGAAGCTCCACATGCCGCCTCGCACGCGCTCGGCCTCGGTGGTCGCGCCGGCGGGCCAGGGCATCGCCCTCGAGGTCGTGGGCGCCGGTGCGGCTCAGCTCGGTCAGCTCGGCAACGGCCGGCGCAGCCTCACGGCCGGGATCGACCGCGGCAAGCGTGGCGCCGACATCACCGTGCTCGAGGCCCACGTGACGGGCCTGCCGTCGCCGGGGCCGGGGCGCTGGATCGCCGTCGGGCTCGCCATCGCGGCCGGCGTCCTCGGTGGCGGGATCCACTACTGGCTGCGCCGCACGCGCCGCGGCGGCGTGCAGGCCCGCGAGGACCTCGAGGCCGCGCGCGACGCCCTGCTCGCCGAGCTCGCGGCGCTCGAGAAGGGCCGGCGCACCGGGGCGCTCGGGCCGAAGACCTACGAGCGGCTGCGCAACGCGCTCTCGGACGCACTCGGGCGCGTGCTCACCGACCTCGAGGCCGGGTCGCTGCACAAGGGTGCCTCGCGGTGACGAGGCGCGTCGCGCGGCTCGGGCGAGAGCGCGCGCCGCTCGCGACCGCGCGCTGGGTCGAGCTGAAGGACGGCGCGGGCTACGTGCTCGACGGCGCGCCGTGGGAGGGCGCCGGCCAGACGGGCGAGGTGCTCGCGCAGGTGGACGCGGCCGGGCGGGCAGCCGGCTGGGTGCGCCTGCCGCCGGCCACGCCGTCGAAGATCGTGTGCGTCGGGCGCAACTACCGGGCGCACGCCGCCGAGCTCGGCCACGAGGTCCCGCCCGAGCCGCTCTTGTTCCTGAAGCCGCCGTCGAGCGTCGTCGGCCCCGACGACGCGGTCGAGATCCCGCCCGACCGCATCTCGAGCCGCGTGGAGCACGAGGTCGAGCTGGCGCTCGTCATCGGACGGCGCACCCGGCGCGCGAGCCTCGCGGAGGCGAGCGCCGCAGTCTTCGGCTACACCGCCGCCTGCGACGTCACGGCGCGCGATCTGCAGAAGAAGGACGGCCAGTGGACGCGCGCCAAGGGCATGGACACCTTCTGCCCGCTCGGCCCCGTGCTCGTCGCGGGCCTCGACACGAGCGCGCTCGCCCTCGGCTGCACGGTGAGCGGGGTCGTGCGTCAGGACGGCACGACGGCCGACATGGTGTTCCGCCCCGCGGAGCTCGTGGCGTACGCGAGTGCCGTCATGACGCTCGAGCCCGGCGACGTGCTCCTCACGGGCACGCCCGCGGGCGTCGGGCCGCTCGTGGCGGGCGACGAGCTCGCCTTCGAGGTCGCCGAGATCGGGCGCGTCGCCGTCCCCGTGCGCGCGGCGCCCGCCGAGCCCGGGCGGTGACATGACGCCCGGCGCACGCGGGACCGGGCCACGCGGCCCCGGTCGGTACGATGCCGGGGCGCGCCCGCGACCGGTGCGCGCGCCCCGCGGCACCCCGCCCGAGCCCGCCCCGGCGCCGAGCGCGCTCGCGCGCCTGTGGCCGTGGCTCGTGCTCGTCGTCGCGGTCGCGGTCGGCGTCTACCTCGTGTTCTTCC